>NZ_CP011387.1:1200833-1530000 GCF_001644565.1 Deinococcus puniceus
CTGCCGTGACGCTGGAAGCCGCCCGCCGCGCCCACGCCGCCGGACTGACCGTGCTTCTGAACGCCGCTCCCGCCCGCACCGCTGACCCAGACCTGTTGGCCCACACCCACCACCTGATCGTCAATGAGCATGAGTTGGCCGCGCTGGTGGGGCGAACCGTGGAGGACGAGACACTGGAATTGGCCGCCCATTCCCTGCTGGGGTTGGGGCCGAAGACGGTGACGGTCACGCTGGGTGCACAAGGGAGTCTGACCGTTACCCCAGATCAGACTTACCGAATCGCGGCCCATTCGGTGCAAGTCGTGGACACTACCGGAGCGGGCGATACGTTTTGCGGCGTGTTGGCGGCGCGGCTCTCCAGCGGCGACCCTTTGCCCCAAGCGCTGCATTGGGCGGGCGTGGCGGCGGGCTTGGCCTGCACTCGACCCGGCGCACAGGACAGCATGCCCGGTTGGGCAGAGGTGGTGGCAGCGGAGAGAATGCGCTAGATCATCGGTCATGGTGTTCGACGTTCTGTGCCGCCCAGACCACCAATCCCTGTACCCGCCCGTTCAGATCAGCGTCGATGGCCGGGTCACTTCTCCACCTGTCCAAGTTGCTGATCAGCGTGTGCCAAGGCTCTGGGAAGGTCAGGACTGCCCAGCGCACGGCGGCGGGTTTGCTGCCCAGTTGGCCTGTGCTGAGCGTGTGGGCAATGCGGCATATGGTTTCGGCAGCGTAGACGGCGTGGCCCCGGTGCCCCCAGCCGGGATCGTGGGGCGTGAGCGCGAAGGCCCGCCAATCGTGCAGGCGGTTCAGCACGGCGCGGCGAATGTGGGCCTCGGAGACGGGGGCAATCAGGGTGTGCGGCTCGGGGCCAAAAAACCGGCTTTCTCCGTGCAGCACGGCCCAGCGTTCCATTACCCAGTTTTCATGGTGAGTCTGCCAGTCCAGCACCCCGCCCCCGCGAGACAACGTGGGATGCCGCTCTTCTGGTCGCCATCGTTCGGCAGAGGCGCGGGACAGGTAGGCCACTTCCAACTCACGGCAATACGGCTGCCCAGAGGCAAACAGACGGATATGCAACGCGGCCAGCCCAGCGTATTCAGCAGGATCGACAGGCTGGTCTGTGATGCACAGAGCGTCCACATCGCTGGTCTCAGGGTCGAAGTCCCCCAAAGCGAGGGAGCCGCGCAGGTAGAGGCCCACCAGATTCGGCCCCAACACGGCTTGTTGTTCGGCCAGCAGGTGACCGAGTAGGGCGGTGACGGAAGGCGGCCACATGGCTTTTATCCTAAAGCTGCCCGCCCATTGCGCTGTCCTTTAACACCCCGCCCTTTGATACGCTGCCCCTATGCGTTACCGAGTCCCCACCGAACACGATTACGACGCCCTGCACGCGCTTGACCTCGCCGCCCTGCGCCATGCCGATCCAGCCTTCGACACCTTGCCCGACCGCGAACGCGAGGGCCGGATCTGTACCACGCTGCCCGCCCTCAAGTTTTATGAACGCAGCGAGCATTCTTTCGTGGCCGAAGATGACGGCGTGCTGCACGGCTTTATCTTCGCCCAGAGCGTATGGCAGGGAGACCGCCCGGTGGTGCTGGTACGCACGGTGGCCCTCGCGCCCCACGCCCAGCCTGATGCACAGGCCGCCACCGCCGAGGGGCTGCTGCACGCCACCGTCAAGAGTGCCTACGATACCGCCGTCTACGAGGTGCATTTTGCCGTGACACCCGCGCTGGAGGCCGCCGCCGTTGCCGAGGGCGCACATGTGCTGGGGCGCTACGCCGTGCGGCATCTGGGCACGCGGGCCGACACCGCGCCGGGTCAGAAGTTGGGGCCGTCAGAGTTGCCCGAACTGGGCCGTTAGAGCCTCTATACTGCTGCTTATGACGAAATCTGCAACCCGCGTCCTGCTCGGTGTACGCGGTATGAACCGAGAAGCAGGCGAAAAAGTGGCCGGGGCGCTGCTGGCGCTGCCCGGTGTCGTCCGTGCCATGCCCGACGACGGCCAAATCGAAGTGCATTACGATCCCTCTCAACTGACGGTGATGGACTTGGTTCGCGCAGTGCGCGGGCAGGGCTTCCTTGCCGGAATGCTCTAGACGCGGTGGCGTTGGGCTACGTCGGCGTGCTGACCATCCGCGTAGAAATGCCGTGGGTCAGTAACCTCAAGGAAAAACGGGCGCTGGTGCGGCCTGTCGTGGAACGCCTGAAATCCCGGTATCCCCTGACGGTGGCCCGCCTCGACGGTCTGGACGCCCACGACTGGGAGATCATCGGTGTGGCGACCCTCAGCAACGATTACGTGTGGGTCGAAGAAACCCTTCGCATGGCCGCCGACTACATCGCCCGTGAAGGCGAATACCGCGTGGCGTGGGAAACCACCGAAATCACCGTGCTGGGCGAAGATGACGGGGACGACGAGGACGAGTAGGCCGCAGTCCCATCAGCAGGAGCCACGTCAGCAGGAAAAGGGAGCCGTCGGCGTGACTGGCTCCCCTTCTTGTTGACGCGCCTGTTGTGTGTCGAGTGAACGTATCGGTGACCGTGTTCTAAAAGCTCCTGCCCCCACACAAGGCAAGAATGCTGCGGCTACCACGCCTTTCCCACTTCCTACTCAAGCTCTTTCAGACGAACTTGCTCTGGTTCCCGAACATCCGGTGGGGTTGCGGATGTTCGCACATCATCGCAAGTTGTGATTACTTGTTGACGCTGTCGAACGCTTCCGGGCGGGTCAGCACGCGCCAGTTCAGCACGTTTTCTCCGGTCAGTCCATCGGCGGCGACGGCGTTGGCGGCGCAGTCGTATTTGATGTTGGTTTTCCGCATGATCGGCCAGATCACGGCGGCGGCGCGGCCCGCGATATCGCGCTTGGGTACAGGCCCAAACAGGCGTGAATCCTCGCTGCCTTCCGGCGTGCGGTTGTCGCCCATCACAAAGTAGTGGCCTGCGGGCACCGTGATTTCGGGCTGGTCGGGCAAGTAGTTGTTGCGGCTGGACGAGGCCAGATTGGCGAGGTCACTCTGGGTGTCCCAGCAGCCCTGCTCGCGCCAGTAGTCGGTTGTCCAACTGGAATCCAACTTGGTGCCGTTCAGGGTCACTTCGCCGCCGCTGATACTGATCTTGTCGCCGGGCAGCCCGATCAGGCGCTTGATCAGGAAGGGGCGGTACGTCCAGAGATTCAGCGGGGCGCTTCTGTTCAGGGCCGGAATGGCGTCGGCGGCGGCGCGGGGCGGTTTAAAAATCAGGATGTCGCCGCGCTTGAATTCACCGATGCCTGCTTTGTGCAGCCACGTTTCGTACTTGGGCACGAACACGCGCTCGCGGTTGCGGAGGTTGGGCATCATGCTGACGCCGTCTACACCCACCAACGTGGCGACAAACTGCGTAATGACCACCGCGAAAACGATGGGTTCCAGTAGTTCTTTCCACAGTTTTTGAAGAGGGCCGGGGGCGGACTTGAGCAATCTGGTCATGCAACGCGCAGGATAGCGGATGCAGGGTGAGGAACGGCCATCAGGGTCAGCACCGGCTTCACGCGGCGGGTGTGTTCAGCCGAATTCCGAAGGGAGCCACAAGCGGTGCAGTCCCGCTGGGGGCGGAGTGCAGTGGAATCCAGATCAGTCGGTGCCCGCGCTTCCCAGCAGCGTATGAATGCGCGGCAACTCGGCCAGCGCTGCGTTCCGGCCCGCTTCTATGGCCTGTGCCGAACGGTTGAAATTTTGCAGGTCTACGTCGCCCAGCACGGGCCGCAGCAAAATGTCGGGGCGGTAGAGGCTCAGGCGGGCGTCGGTCAGTTGGGCCTGCATGATTTCTACGGCCCGGCGGAGCGCCTGTACTGGCCCCAGATGCGCTTCTCTGCGCCACAGCAGCACGCGCCGCCCGTGCAGTTCCAGTGGGCTGGGGGCCGTCACGTCCACGGCCAGCACCTTCCGCACGCCCAGAAACAGCGCGGCGTCCACCGGAACCTGATTCAGCACGCCGCCGTCCGACAGCAGCATTTCACCAATTGGCACAGGTTCCAGCGCCCCCGGATAGGCGGTGGTGGCCCGCAAGGCGGTCAGCAGGTTGCCGCGTGAAAGGTACACGCCCCGGCCCGTGAGGACATCGGTGGCCGTGACGGCCAAGGGCAAGGGCAGTTCCTCGAAGGTGGCGGGCAAATGCTGCGACAGCCACGACTCGAAGGCCGACACCCGGATCAGGCCGGTGCCGGGTCGCCAGTCCACCAAGCGCCGCCACGACACCGACGCCGAGATTTTTTCCAGTTCCGCGCCCGAATAGCCCGCCGCGATGAATGCACCCACCAGCCCGCCCATGCTGGTTCCGGCCAGTACCGTGGGCTTGATTCCCGCTTCTTCCAGCACCCGCCAGACGCCGATGTGCGCCAGTCCGCGCGCCCCGCCGCCGCCCAAGACCAAGCCGTATCCTGTCATCCATACCCCGTCATATGCGCGATTCTACGGGCCAACGGTCAGAGACGCGGCCTCGATAGACGCGGTTTGCGCGCTGACGGCCTCTTTTACTGCCGAGCTACACGCGTCTTCATCTGGTTGGGGTGTCTACCCAGAGGGGCCACTCGTGCGCTAGCGTGGAGCCGATGCCTTTGGCGGGTCAACTTGTGGGCGATGGGGTGCGATTGATTCGTCCCGTCGGGCGTGGTTCGCACAGCGTGGTTTATTTCGCGGTGTCCAAGGAAGGCACGCCCTGCGCGGTCAAAATCTTTCCGCTGCATCTGGCGGCCTATGCAGACCGCGAATACGAGAACGCCGCGCCGCTGGATCATCCCCGGCTGGTGCGGGTGCTGGAGCGCACCACCGTGCTGGATCAGCCCGCGCTGGTGGTGACGCTGGCACGCGGCGAAACCTTGTTTGACCGCTACGCCTCCCGCCCCGCCCTGACCGAAGAACGCCGGGCCTTTTTGCTGACGCTGGTGCATCTGCTGGACGCGTTGGCCTACCTGCACGCACGCGGCATGGTTCACCGCGACATCAAGCCCGAAAATATCGTGGCCGAACCGGACGGCAGCGCCAAATTGGTGGATTTTGACCTGTCGGGGCCGCTGCACGAAGTCCTGACTGCGCCGACGCGCATGGGCACAGCGGCTTTTCAGAGTCCGGAGGCGTACCGGGGAGAACCGCTGGGCCCAGAAAGTGACCTGTACGGCGTGGGCGTGTTGCTGGGCTGGGGGCTGCACGGCTCGGTGCTGGAATCCGGCGAAACGCCGCCCCATAGCGATGATCCCCTGTCGCATCTGCACATCATCCTGACCCGCCGAGACGCCGCGAGCCGCCCGAACAATGCGCTGTGGGCGCGGTCAGAGTTGCTGGCGTTGGCGGGATTGCCGTATTAGCGGGAGGGCTAGATTTTGGGGGCTTGGTCTAAGGGTCTAGGGTCGAAGGGTCTAAGGAAGGTCAGGGGAGAGAGTCTGCTTCACAGCCCATAGCTCAAGGCCCAGAGTCAAACACAGGAGAAGACAAGCCCAGACGACTTGTCTTCCCTGTCTTCCAAGCTCAGTTCAAGATGATTCTTGCCTCGTTGGGGCGCAGGGCGGCTGCGCTGGCTGGCAGATCGTTCAAGCTGCTCAGTACCGTTTGGCCGTCCATCCCCGCCACTCCCCGCGTTTGTGCGCCAAAGTTCAGGAGCACGGTCAGGCGCTGGTTACCCTGTGTGCGTTCAAAGGCAAAAACATCGTCGTGGGCGGTGTCTAGGCTGCGGTAATCGCCGCCCAGCAACACCGGATACTCACGCCGCAGCTTGGTCAGGGCGCGGAAGTAGTTCAGGTCGCTGTGTGGGTCGTCTTGCTGGGCCTGCACGTTTACCGTGTCGGCATCGGGGGCGAGGGGCAGCCAAGGCGTCACGCCTGCGGGGGCGAATCCGGCGTTGGGGCCAGCTTGCCACTGCATCGGGGTGCGTTCGGGGTCGCGGCTGGCGCTGGGCACGTCGGGCTGTTGCAGGCCCGCCGGGTCAACCATTTGCTCCAACGGAATCGCTACGTTTTCCATACCGAGTTCGTCGCCGTAGTACACAGTGGGCGTGCCGCGCAGGGTCAGCAGCAGGGTTTGCGCCACGCGGTACTGGGCCGCCCCCACACGCGATTTGAAGCGGTGCTGGTCGTGGTTGCCCAGCACCCAGTTGGGCCAAGCGCCCGCCGCAATGCTGGCCGCGTCGTAGCTGTCGGCGAAGGCCCGCACCTCATTCGCTGTCCACGGCAGTAAAATCAGGTGAAAATTGAAGGGCAGGTGCACCATCTGGGCGTCAGGCGTGCCGGAATAGGGCAGCAGGCGGTCTATCGGCAAGTAGATTTCTCCCACCATCATGCGGTCGTCGAATTCGTCCAGCACGCGGCGCATCTCGCGGATGTACTCGTGCGTTTCGGGCTGGTCTTGGGTGTAGGGATGCTCTAAGCGCCAGTGGTCGGGCTGGCCGGGTTGCCAGTTGGGGTTTTCCGGCTCGTCCAGATACCGCTCGTCTTCGGCCAACAGCCAGATCACGTCTACCCGGAAGCCGTCCACGCCGCGCCGCATCCAGAAGCGCAGCACATCGAACATGGCGGCCCGCACATCGGGGTTGCGCCAGTTCAGGTCGGGCTGGCTGGGCAAAAACTGGTGCAGATAATACTGGCCGCTCGCCTCGTCCAGTGTCCACGCGGGGCCAGCAAAAAACGACTTCCAGTTGTTGGGCGGGCCGCCGTCTGGTGCGGGGTTTTGCCACACGTACCAGTCCCGCTTGGGGTTGTCGGTGCTGGAAATGGCTTCCTGAAACCAGACATGATCGGAACTGCTGTGGTTGGGCACGTAGTCCAGCATGATTTTCAGGCCCAGACGGTGCGCTTCCGCCACCAACGTGTCAAATTGCTCCAGCGTGCCGAACAGCGGGTCTATATCGCAGTAGTCGGCCACATCGTAGCCAAAGTCGCGCATGGGACTGGTAAAAATGGGTGACAGCCACACCGCCTCCACGCCGAGGCTGGCAATGTAGGGCAGCCGCGCCGTAATACCGGGCAGGTCGCCCACGCCGTCGCCGTTGCTGTCTTGGTAAGAACGGGGATAAATCTGATAGATGATGCCGTGTTGCCACCATTTCAGCTCACCCGTCAGGGTCGCCGCGCCAGCCTGCGGAGCTTGTGTCATACGCAAATGCTAGCAGGAATGATGGGGAGTCTGAATCGTTTCAGAAGGGAGGTCTAGACAGGGAGTGTGAGTGTTGGTTGTGTGGCTCTGCAAGTCCCGCGAAAAGCGAGGGCAACGGCGTCAAGCTGGGTTTCTCAGGCCCTCAGACCCTTAGACCCTTAAACTTTTTTCTACGTCCCACAACCGAAAAACCACACCTCTCATTCCCCCGGCGTGTCGCTGCCCAGCCGCACCGTCACGTCTGCACCGCCCGCGCTCTGGGCCGCTTCTACCCGCCCGTAGCCCACGTCTTGCAACACCCGCGCCGCCGCTGTGCCCGACGCCGTAGTCGTGGCTGCGCTGCCCAATGCCGACGAAATACTGACGTTCTGGTATCCCATGCCTTCCAGCTTTTCCTTCAGGCGGCGGGCGCTGCCGTCAGGGGCGGCCACGTTGACCACGGCGATATTCAGCGTGCGCGGATCGTTGGGATCGCGGAAATGCTTGGACACCAGAGCTTGCAGGGCGCTGCGGTTGGGAAGCCACGTGCCGCCGCCGCCAAAATCGCCGGGGACGGTGTGCATGGCAATGCTCGGCCCGCCTAGCACGCCTCCCAGCAGCGCCCCCACCTGAGCGCGGGACAGGTTGGATTTCACGTTGGAGTTCAGCGCCCCCACGATGCCCGGCACGCGCCACACGTTCAGCGGGTTCTTCAGCTTGCCCGTGAAGGCGGTCAGGAACGTTTGCTGCCGTGCCACACGGCCTATATCGCCCAAGCCGTCTTTGCGGAAGCGCAGGTAGCCCTCGGCCTGCTCGCCGCTCAGGTGTTGCCGCCCCGGTTGCAGATCTATAGACAGCTTGCCCGCCTTGTCCTCATATTCCATGCGCTGGGCCACATCCAGCGTCACGCCGCCCGCCGCGTCGGTCATAGAGCGCACAGCGTGCAGGCTCAGTAGGGCGTAGGCGTCCACATTCACCCCGGTCAGGCTTTCCACCGCCGAGACCAGCATCTCGGGGCCGCCGTGAACGTTCGCGCCGTTGATCTTGCCGAAGCCCCAGCGCGGAATATTGAGCCACGTATCGCGCGGAATGCTGAGCAGGTTGGTGGTTCCGTCGGGGCGCAGTTGGGCCAGCAGCAGCGTGTCGGCAGCCCCACTGTAGTCTTCGGGAAGAGCAGGATAGGGCCACACCGCGCTGGGCGGATATTTGGGGGCCACGCCTGCCAGCAGCACCGTGACCGGAGCGTCGGCCTTGCGGGGCAGCGCGCCGTACCGGGCGAACGCCGGAAAAGCTGGAGAGCAGAGGGCCACAGCCCCCGCCAGAGCAACAAGAACAACCACACCAAAGCGCACAGGGCGAGTGTAGCGGGCGCAGGGCTGCCGCGCCAACATCCCAAAGATGCAGTGCTGTAGGGGAAATGGCAGTCAGTTGGGGTGTGGGTTGTTCGGGTTGGCTAGCGAAGGTCTAAGGGTCTAGGGTCGAAGGGTCTAAGAAGGGCAAAACCGATGCGCCTAAAAATGCACTGTCCTCCCCTCAAGGGGGGGCATTGCGAAGCAACGGGGGGGTTCACCCACCACCTTCAATCGACTTCCCCGCCTGCCCCACTCAGCCATCCCGGAAGCTCGGCGGGCTGAGCCTTGTTCCAAAAGAAGGCGAATTCGCGGGCGTATCCGGCAGTGGCGGCGGGGGCCGAAGTCGCCAGCGTGTATTCGTTCAGGCCACGCGGCGTCCACGAGGAATAGTGCAGGTTCTGAGAACCGACCAGCAGCATTCTGCCGTCCAGCAGCAGGGTTTTGGCATGCACAGCGCCCGGATACCAGCGGGCTTCCAGCCGGTCTGCCACGCCCCGGCGTTCCAGTTCGCGGCGCAGTACGGCTAGTCCCACCCGGTTTTCCAGCCCCAGAAAGCCGTGTTCGTACAGCAGGGCGCGGATCTGTACGCCCCGGCCCGCAGCGTCGGCCAGCGCCTCCATCCACGGCAGCGCCTCGTCAAAAGTACACAGGCCCGGATTCAGCAGCGCCAGATTGCAGCCCACGCTCATGCTGAACGACACGTGCATCAGGTCTATGGTCTGGGTGGCCGCGCCGATCATGTTCACAGTGGCGTCGTCGGCGGCGCGGAAGCCCTCGCGGCGGTACAGGCTGAACACGCGCTCCCGGCCCTTCACACCAATTTGAACTTGGTCGGTGCCCTGCGGATGCGTGGCTTTGGCCGCCTCTCCCAGTCGGCAGGCCCGCTGTACGGTGGCCGCCGTCACGTCCGGGGCGCAGCTCAGCAAGCTGCTGCGCGTCCAGAGATCATCGAACACGTTCAGGCCATCGGCGGCGACGGGGCCGCGCACCCGCACGCCGAGGTCACGCACGTTGCCGCCGTAGCCCCCATTCTTGGCCGAATCCAGATGCAGCGGCCCCACGTTGAAGCCCATCACGGTCAGGTCTACGCCGTCGGTGACCAGCAATTTGGCGTGACTGTGAGGAAAAGTGCCGCTGTAGTTGGCGACTTCTACGCGCCACTTGCGGGCCGCATCGGTCAGGGGGACGCCAGCCGCCAGCAGGTCGCGGGCCGCCGCGTACACCTGTGGCCCCCAGTCCAAATTCACGGGCACCGGAAAATTCCCCAGCGCAATCCGCACGGTCACGCCGTCTGGGTAAGCGGCAGGATTGGCCCGCACCTGTTCGTACAACTGCGCTACGCCGCCCGCCAGCACCGCTCCCGGCCCCCGCCCCGGCTCATCGTCCCATTCCATGACCGCAAACAGCACTTCCCGTTTCGCGTCTGCCATTTGCGCGGCCAGCCCGTCGAACCCGCCGTGTGGGGTGGGGGGCACATCGCTGAAGGCCGGATCGGGATTGGGGGTGTGCAACAGGCCCAAGAAGGCATTGCCACACGAGAAATCGGGGCGGCCATTCTGGGTGGTCACGCGCCAAGCGGCCAGTTCCAGCGGATCGTTAGGGGCCGCGCAGCCTAGGCTGGTGCTCAAGTTCTGACGCACGGGCACGGCCAGCGGCACCGGATTGGAAGGCCGCGACTGCACGAAATTCACGCCCGCCCGCGCCACCGTCCAGATTCCCAGCAGCGCCAGCGCCAGCACCAGCAGGGTGGCCGCGACTTGTCCGTAATGCGCCCGGTCTTGTTCGCCCCGGTCTGTGGCGGCGTCTATGGAGGCCGCGATCAGGAGGTCACCGACCACCTGCCCCAGTGCCAGCACGCTTGCCAGCACCGCCAACAGCACCCAACCTCCGCCGCCCAAGACATTCGGTACGCCCACTGCTCCTGCTGCCGCGCCTGCCAACAACCCCACCGCCCCGAACCCCAACAGGCCCGCCACCGCCGGACGCCACGCCAGCCGCGCCCGCACGGTCAGGAGGCCCAGTACGCCGCCCGACAACAGGCCGTACAGCGCTGCTACCAAGCCCAGTCCTGCCGTCAGTTGGCCCGCGCCGAAGGAATCTCCGAGCAGGCCGCCCCGGTAGATGCCCGCCAGACCCATGAGTGCGCCGACTGGCACGATGAGCAGACCAGCCGTGGCCCCCGCCGCGATGCCGCCGCGAATCCGCGCCTGTGCCCGCGAGAGGCCCAAGCGGGCAATCGGGAGCGCCCGCGTAGACAACGCCCCCGACAGCCCGAAGCCCACCATCACGCTGAGAACGGCGGCCAACGTGCCTACCACACCGCGCACATACGGTTGCCCTGCCGGAACCAGCGCCAGCACCAGCGATACCGCGCCCCTTGCCAGCAGCGCCCCAAGCAGCACGCCCAGCACCGCCGAAAAGCTCAGGCGGGCCACCACAGACCAAGGACTGAAACGGGGCAACAGACGCATCGGGAGCCAGAATACGGGAGCGGGCGGGGGCGCGGTTCAGGCCAATTCGTTTAGCAAACTCAGCCCGGTTTTTGGCCCACCATGACACCTAGCCCCACTGTTTTGCCACCATCTCGCCTCCAGCCTTCAGCAACAGATTGAACCTCTGGCCGCAACAATGCACCATCTGAGCTGAACCACGGAGAAACAAATGCTTCCCAGAGGCGGGCGGAATCGGGATGAGGGGCAAGAGTAGTGACGGTGAGGCCAGCAAAAGTCATGGCTTGGGCGTGCGTTGCCAACGGCCAAAAACAGGCTGCCCAATCTGAGCCGTCATGCGATGTCCGACGTTGGGCGTCGGTTAGTCCATGCAGCAGAATAGGTTCACCCAACATCATCACGCCGCCTCCTCGCAATAACCCAGCCAAGTGTTGTACAGCCAGTGGGCGCGTTTCCTCCAACATCTCTAGCGCGTCCAGCACGATTACTCCGTCAAATTGCCCCAACCCCGTAGGCGGATTGACCATTGACCCCAAAATAGTGTTGACACGGCCTGTTAGCCCGCGCGTTTTAATCTTGTGTGCGGCCATCTGTAGGGCGTCCGGGTCAGTGTCTAATAAAGTTAAGTTCCAGCCGAAATGGGCTGCCAAAAAGCAAGCGCTCTCGCCTGTGCCGCCGCCAGCATCCAGGACACGCGACCCAGCGCGTAGGCCGGAAAGTGTGGCGAGCGTGTAAGCGAGGGGGACGCCCCCCGGCCCCCACGTATCCTCCCAAGCAGAGAGACGATCAAAGGCGCGTTGGGTGTATTGATCCAAAACAGGTAGTTCAGCGAAGGCGTTCAAGGCGAACTCCAGCGCGGGCGCAAGGGTGTCAGTCAGGTCAAGCGACTGGAAAAGCAAGTAGCAGAGGCCAGTGCCGTTAGAATTGACTCCCGACGCCTTCACCCCGCACATGACAAGGGGCGGCAAAGGTGGGTAGATCAGGCCACGCTGCCCTTCCGGGTAAAACGTGGGCTGGGAGTCAATCTCTCATCCACCGAGTCTGAAGGATGCCAACCCCTCTGACCTCTGCCAGATGGCCTACTTTTGCTCCAGCACACTCAGTCCATACGCCGTATAAGCCGCCTCGTCACTCGGCGGGTGCGTCAGGCCAGCGCGGGCGTCTCTGAGCAGGCGCTCCAGCGGCAGCGCAGGCGTCAGGGCCGCGCCCCCCGCCGTCCTCACCGCCACATCGGTGGCGTTTACGGCGGCATTGGTGGCGTAGGCTTTGGCTGCCCCGATCAGGGGCACGGAGGTGCTGTCCGGGTGCGCGTCCCACTGCTGCGTGGCGGTGAATAAAAAGGCGCGGGCAGCGTGCAGCTCGGCGGCAATTCGGCCCACCTGTTCCTGCACGCGGGGCAGCGTGGCAATCGGCGCACCCAGCGCGGTAGGGGTACGCTGGCGGGCATAGGCGGTCAGCGCGTGCAGGGCGGCCCAGCCGACTCCCAAATAAGTGGCGGCGATGGCTGTCCAGAACCAAGCCGCACTGGCCGGATGCCCGCCGCTGGGAGGGGCATGCAAGCGGGCCGCTGCGCCGTCAAACACTACGTCATGGCTGCCGCTGCCGCGCAACGCCAAAGCGCCCGTCCACGTCGGCTCTATCGTCACGCCCGCCGCTTTCAGGTCTACCCAAAAGCGCCCGACTTGCCCGTCCGGTGTGGCGGCGTTCACCAGCGCAAAGTCCAGCGCCCGCGCTCCGGTGGCCCATGTTTTGCGGCCCGAAATACGCCAACCCATCTCATCGGGCGTGGCGGCAGTCCGGGGCAAGCCTCCACGAGAAGGGCTGCCCAGTTCCGGTTCGCTGGCGAGCGCATTGACTAGCTTTCCGTCAAGGCTGGCGTCGGCCAACGCTTTGAGCAGGTCATCCGGCAGGGTACGTCCCCCGAATGCCGCGCCCACGATATGCCCGTGCATCGCCAGAATCAGGGCCAGCCCCGCGCCCGCCTCGCCCAAGGTGGCCTGTGCCGCCGCGAATTGCGTCAGGCTCGCGCCCAAGCCGCCTTGAGTGGTGGGTAGGGTGAGGCGGGTGTATCCACTTTGGCGTAATGCTGTGGCAGCGCCCCCGGTCACGTCCTGCGCGGCTTCGCACTCTTGGGCGTGTTGGGCTATGGCCTGCGCCGCCCGCACCGTTACAGCTTGCTGCTCGGCGGTCAGGTGAGCGGTGGGGGAGAGGGTGGGCGCAGTCGCAGGCCAAGTTGTCACAGGTCAAGCTATCCCGTCAGGCACAGCGCCGACAGTTCTTTTCCAGACAGATGCCCTGCCGCGCCGCCCATCTCGCCACACTTCCAAGAGGCGAAGGTGCAGGCCATCCGCAACGCTTCCCGCGTAGATTGTCCACTGAAATAGGCCCAAGCGAAAGCCGAGAGCAGAGCGTCACCCGCGCCGTTGGTAGAAATTATGGGGCGGGTGAATACGGCGGGTTGATGGTGCGGCGGCTGCCCCCGTTCCGACATCAGCGCTCCATCAGCCCCCAGCGAAATCACGATCACTGCCGGGTCAGACCTTTCGCGGTAGTCCCGCAGCGCGTCTAGGGGCGGGACGGTCAGCCGTTCGGCACTGAGAAAAAGTACGTCGGCATGGGCCAAAAACGGTTGGTCATAGGGATGGGCTGGGCCGGGGGTGGCCTGCAAATCCGTCACGATCTGCACGCCCACCGTCCGTGCTACGGGCAACAGCGGGCGCGTCCAGCCCACGTTGGTCAGCACGGCTACGTCAGCCCCGGCTAACTCTACTCGGAACGCCTCTGCGTCAACGTTCAAGCCATCTGTGCCTTCAAATCCCGGTGAATCTGCCGTCCGCCATTCGGCCCCGACAGCACCAGCGACAGGGGCGTACCGAGCGCGTCCTGCACACAGGGGCGAATGCCAGCGCGGGTCAGTGTCATCCGAACCAGTTCTCCGGCAGGATCGCTTCCGGCAAAGGTCAGCAGGTTTATCTGTGCCCCCAGACGTGCCAAAGCGTGCGCCACGTTAAACCCCACCCCACTGACGCCCAGCGTGAGGTCGTGCGGGTAGGTGGTGTTCTCAGCGTCTGGCAGAGGCAAGATGGGTGTTTGTACATGAAGCTCCGTATTAGTATTCCCGGCCACCAGCACACGCAGGGGAGGAGGAGTGAACACGGCTCAGGCTAGCGCAGCCTTAGCCCCTCACCTGCCCCATGACACTTAGCGCAAAACAGAATATACTAAGCTCACTATGTCCTACACTCCGCGTGACTCCACGGCCAGAGACTCCGCCCGCAGCGTCATTCAGGCCCGTTTTCGTGCCAGTGTAGACAGCGATGTGAGTGGGTTGGCCGCTCAGCACTGCTTCGAGCGCCAACTGCTGACGCCCGATGGTATTCCCGCCGCGCAGCTGTGTATCGGTAGCCATGAGGCCGTGACGTACCTGATCTGGCAGTCCTTTGCTCCGGTTTGGGAAGGCGTGGTGTACATCTACGACGGCTTCCGCACCGAGCAAAACCGCTATCTGCACGCCAAATTGCACCTGACCTTGGCCCTCGCCGCAGCGGGCGACGAAGCCACCCCCGGCGTCAAGGCCGCGCTGATGGCCGCCGAACGCGCCCTGCACACGCTCTGGCTGGCGTGGGCGGGGCATCAGGCCACCACGACGGACGCTCTGGCGCGGGCTGTGACGGAGTTTGGCGATCTGTAGTGGGGACAATGCTGTCAATGGTCAGTGGGAAAGGCGTGGTGGCCGAGTTCTTCTGGCTCCAACCGGGTTCAAAGAATCTGAACATCAGCGGCAGTACACCACTGCGTTTCACGGCGTATAGCCCATAACCCTAGACTCGCCACACCTGCCGCATCCTGCCACTCTGGGGGATGCGGCCTGACATTCTTGTGGTCTGCTTGGCGGGGCCAGTCGTGCAGCCACTTGTGCCTTTATTCCGCCCTAGCCGCCGAGGTTCGTGATAAAACTAGGGGCGTACCACAGCTTAATTTCCGCACAGGTTGTACGGCAAGTTCGTTTGGCCCCTCTCTTTTTTTCCTATTGCTCGTGCTGTTTTTCACGAGCTTGTAGGAAGTACGGGAGAGTTTGGGGCGCTAGGAGGGCAGTCTTATCGAATACGCGAATTTTGTCATCATGCTGCTGATCGCCGTTGGAATTGGCGTGCTGGCCGTCATCGTCAGCGCCATCCTGGGGCCGAAAAAAGCCAGCCGCGCCAAACTGATGGCCTACGAGAGCGGCAACGATCCCGAAGGCGGCGGCGTGGGCACCGGCCAGCGCTTCCCGGTTCATTTTTACCTCGTCGCCATGTTGTTCATCATCTTCGACATCGAAACCGCCTTCTTTTACCCGCTGGCGGTGGCCTATCAGAAGCTGATTCCCTTCGCCTTCTATGAGGCGCTGGCCTTCGTGCTGTTGCTGCTGGTGGGCTACTACTACATCCTGCGAAAAGGGGTGCTGGAGTGGGCGTAACGGCGGCCCGGCAGTGAGTGCTGCGCCGCGTAACACACGTCTAAGAGTCTGAGAACAGCACACGGCTCTGGCAATCCCACACTCTTGATGCTCAGGCCCAGACCTTTAGACCCTTAGACAAGCTCCTTACACGCAAGCCAGAGGTAGATGTATGCCACTCAAAGAACTGTTCGAACGCGACTGGCAGGAACTGGAATCCGAAGGCGTCCTGTTTTCCAGCCTAGAAAAACTGGTGGCGTGGGGCCGCAGCAATTCCATGTGGCCCGCCACCTTCGGCCTCGCCTGCTGCGCCATCGAAATGATGAGCAGCACCGATGGACGCAACGATCTGGCCCGCTTCGGCTCCGAGGTGTTCCGCGCCTCGCCCCGGCAGGCCGACGTGATGATCGTGGCTGGACGCCTCAGCAAAAAAATGGCCCCGATTATGCGGCGGGTGTACGACCAGATGCCCGACCCCAAATGGGTGATCAGCATGGGCGCGTGCGCCAGCAGCGGCGGCATGTTCAACAACTACGCGATTGTGCAAAACGTAGACAGCGTGGTGCCCGTCGACATCTTCGTGCCCGGTTGCCCGCCTCGCCCCGAGGCTCTGATCTACGCCGTGATGCAGCTTCAGAAGAAAGTGCGCGGCGAAGCCTTTGACCAGTTGGGCCACCAGTTGCCGATGGTGGATGCGTGGACACGGTGAAGGGGGGAAGACTGTGACGGGCGGTAATGATGGTTCTGGCAGCGGCGAAAAGCTGACCGGACGCAATGCCAGCATGCAGAGTTCTCAGAGCCAACCCGTGCGGCCTGTGGCGGAAATCCGGCCCGTGCCCGTAGACGACCCCAGTGTGGGGCGGCATTCGCTGGCCGCGCAGGGCCTCAATCCTGCCGATCCCCGTGACGTGACCCCGCTGATGGCCGCGCTGGGCCTCATCGAAGACGACGCTGCCGAACCCACCGCCATCGTGCCCGCCGAGCAACTGCGCGACATTGCTATGCAGCTCAAAGCACGCGGCTTCATGCTGATGGACACGGTGGGCATCGACTACAGCGCCTACACCAGCCCGCGGCCCAAGCGTTTTGCGGTGCTGCACAACGTTTACCATCCCGACGACCACCGCCGCCTGTTCTTGCGCGTGTGGTTGCACGACGGCGAACCGCTGGACAGCCTGTATCCGGTCTGGAAGGCGGCCAACTACTTAGAGCGCGAGGTGTACGACTTGATGGGTGTGGAGTTTGTGGGTCACCCCGATTTGCGTAAAGTCCTGACGCCCGACGATCTGGAAGGCCACCCGCTCCGCAAGGATTTCCCGTTGGGCGAAACGCCGACGCTGTTCCGCGAGGGCCGTTTCCTTGACCCGGCCACCTTCCGCGCAGGCCTGAGCGGGCAGCAACGCGGCCTGACCGGATACCGGGGAGAGCTGCGCCGGGGCCAGGGCGAAGACCGGATGCCGCCCGTGATGCCGGAAGGTGGGCCGAAGTGAGCGGGGCGGTCAGTGGAAGCGTGCGAAGGGCGTCTAAGGGTCAAGGGTCACAGCGTTTATACACACAGTGTCTAAGAACAGAGCAGACCCAGACATTAGCGGCCCAGCACCTTAGACCCTCAGACCCTTTGACCCTTAGACCCGCGCTGGAGGCAACCCCATGACGGTCACACAGTCTAAAAAGCTTGCCCCCATCGAGCGCGATACCGAGAATTCGGGCGCACTGATGCACACCGAGATCATGAGCCTGAACGTGGGGCCGCAGCATCCCAGTACGCACGGCGTATTGCGGTTGGTGGTCGACATGGACGGCGAATACGTGATCAAGGTGACGCCGCACATGGGCTACCTGCACACGGGCTTCGAGAAAACCTTCGAGAACCGCACCTACCAGCAGGGCGTGACCTATGCGCCGCGCACCGACTACCTGCACTGCTTTGGGCACGAGCTGGCCTACGTGCTGGGCGTGGAAAAACTGCTACAAGCCGAGGTGCCGGAGCGGGCCACCATCGTCCGGGTCATCCTGCACGAATTGGGCCGGATTCACAGCCATCTGGTCTTCGTGGGCACAGGGATGCTGGATTTGGGAGCGTTGACGCCGTTTTTCTACGCCTTCCGCGAAAAGGAAGCCCTGCAAGACCTGTTCGAGTCGGTCTGCGGCTACCGCATGAATCAGGGCTATTTCCGCGTGGGCGGCCTGTCCCGCGATATTCCCGAAGACTGGCCTGCCCGCGTGTCGGTGTTTCTGGAGCAGTTTGAAAAGGGCGTGACCGAGTACGAGAACCTGTTTGCCAAGAACCCGATTTTCCTAGACCGTGCGACGGGCGTCGGCGTTATTCCGCGTGATGTGGCGCTGGATTTGGGCCTGACCGGGCCGAACCTGCGGGCCAGTGGCGTCGCCCTCGATCACCGCAAGGCCAACCCGTACTGCGGCTACGAAAACTACCAATTCGATGTGCCCGTCAGCACCGCCGGAGACAGCCTCGCCCGTTTCCAGTTGCGCCTGATGGAATTCCGCGAGAGCGCCAAAATCGTGCGGCAGGCGCTAAAAATGCTGAAGCCGGGGCCAGTCAAAGACCCGAACCGCAAGATCAGCTTGCCGCCGCGCCACGAGCTTGAAACCAGCATGGAAGCGGTCATCCACCATTTCAAACTGGTCACGGAGGGCTTTCACCCGCCTGTGGGCGAAGTGTACGTGCCCGTAGAAAGCGCACGCGGCGAGGTGGGCTATTACATCGTGTCGGACGGCGGTTCTATGCCCTACCGAGTGAAAATTCGCGCCCCCAGCTTCGTGAATCTGCAGGCGCTGGAGTATGCCTGCGTGGGCAGCCAATTCGCTGACCTGATCACCATTCTCGCAACGATTGACCCCGTGCTGGGGGATGTGGATCGGTGACGGGGATGGATTCCATAGAGCGAATGGTACGAACGAACGGACGCATCAATGCGGCAATGATTGATGGGCTGGAACCGGACGACTGGAACCTTACGGACGGCCTGGGCGGGGAAAGCATTCGGGATCAACTGACCCATATTGCTCATTTTCGCTACGGATGGCTGAAGGAACTTGCGCCCGAACATATGGGAAATGCTCGCGCCACCATGAAGCGCGGTGACGACGGCAGTATTCAAATGCTGATCAGCGAACCGGAAGACATCAAAACATCTTTGTTGGACGGTGATGAAGCTGCGTTTCAGGCTGTTCAAGCCGCCAAAGCACAGGGCCGGAGCTTTGAAGGATACGCCGATCCAGCCATGATTCTTGCCCGAACTTTGGCGCACGATGCCAATCATCGGGGAACCATCATGAGTGTTTTGCGGATTAATGGCAGAAAACGGCCTGAAATTCGCCAAGCAATGTATGGGCTATGGGGAGAAGAATGACCTATTTTGAAGATAAACAACCCCTCGTGGCCGACATTTTCAGCCGCTATCCGGCCTCGCCGCAGGGCCGCCGCTCGGCGCTCATGCCCTTGCTGCGTGAAGTCCAGAACGCTTACGGCTACGTGTCCGAACCTCAGATGACCGAAATTGCCGCGCTGTGCGGCACGACGGCCACCGAAGTTCGCAGCGTCATGAGCTTTTATTCCACGTACCACACGGTGCCTACAGGCAAATACCACCTTCAAGTCTGTTCTACGCTGATGTGTTCCTTGGCGGGCAGCGACGAACTGTGGGATCACCTCGTGGAGACGCTGGACGTGCAACCCGGCGAAGTGTCGCCCGATGGCCGATTCAGCGTGCAGAAGGTGGAATGCCTCGGCTCCTGCGGTACGGCCCCCATGATGCAGATTGGTGATGAGGGCTACTACGAGAACGTGACCCCCAGCAAGTGCGCCCGCATTCTGGCCGCCCTGCACGCCGACGCGCCGCCCACGCCCGACAACCCTGTGCCCGTGACCGTGAACGCCGAGGGGCGGCAAACGCTGGCAAACGGAGACATGGTGGGGGCCAGTATCGGCGGTCTTTCTCCCCTGACCGGAGGCACCGCATGACCGCCACCCTGACGCCGCCCAAGCCGATTACCAGCGGCAAAGACCCCCGCTTTGCACCCACGCTGTATGCCCATGTGGGCCAAGATCAAAGCTGGACGCTGGAGTACTACCGCCAGCACGGGGGCTACCAAGCCGTCACGCGGGCCTTCGCCATTGGCAACGACGCTGTAATTGATGAAGTCAAGAAATCCGGCCTGCGCGGACGCGGTGGCGCGGGCTTTGCCACTGGCCTCAAGTGGTCGTTCATGCCGCTCAACGACGGCAAGCCGCACTACATCATCTGCAACGCCGACGAGTCCGAACCCGGTTCTTTCAAAGACCGCTACCTGCTCTCCGAAGACCCGCACCAACTGATTGAGGGCATGATTATTGCCGCGTTTGCGATGCGGGCCTCGGTGGGCTACATCTACATCCGGGGCGAGTACGTGCACGCCGCCGAGCGCATCTGGGCCGCCATTCACGAGGCGCGGGATGCCGGGCTGCTGGGCCAGAACATTCTGGGCAGCGGCTTCGATTTCCAGATTCACCTGCACCGGGGCGCGGGCGCGTACATCTGCGGCGAAGAAACCGCGCTGATGAACTCGCTGGAGGGCCTGCGGGCCAATCCGCGCCTGAAGCCGCCGTTTCCCGCTGCCGCTGGCCTGTACGGCCTGCCCACCACCATCAACAACGTGGAAACCTTCTGCGCCGCCACCCAGATTCTGAAATTCGGCCCCGACTGGCACGCGGGCATGGGCACCGAAAAGAGCAAAGGCATGAAGCTGTTTCAGATCAGCGGCCCGGTGGCGCGGCCCGGCGTGTACGAGTTGCCGCTGGGCACCACCTTCCGCGAACTGATTTTCGACTGGGCGGGTGGCCCGCTGGAAGAGATCAAGGCCGTGATTCCCGGCGGTTCCAGTTGCCCCATGCTGCCCTACGACGACAAAACGCTGGACACGCCGATGGATTACGAAGCCATTGCCGCCGCCGGAAGCATGTTGGGCACGGGCGGCGTCACGCTTATTCCGAAGGCCGACTGCATCGTGAACGCCACTTGGAACATGGTGCGCTTTTACGCCCACGAATCCTGCGGCAAATGCACGCCCTGCCGTGAAGGGATTTCGAGTTGGATGGTCAGGATGTACGAGAAACAGGTGCGCGGGCATGGGCAACCCGGCGACGTGCAACTGATCCTCGATATGTCCGAAAACATCGGCGGGCGCAGCTTCTGCGCGTTGGCGGATGCCTGCCTCGGCCCGGTGCTGAGCAGCATCAAGCTGTTCCGCGAAGAATATGACGCGCTGGCGAATACGCAAACGCCGCTGTATGGGCCGCGCAAAAGGTGGAAAGAGGCATGAAAGTCACCATAGATGGCGTCCAAGTCGAACTGCCCGCCGGAACCTCGGCCATCGACGCCGTGTTCCACGCGGGGCAGGATGTGCCGTTTTTCTGCGCCCACTCGTACCTGTCGCCCGTGGGCGCGTGCCGGATGTGCCTGATCGAATCGGGCAGCCCGCGCAAAAACCCAGACGGCTCCTTTGTGATGGAAGGGGAGGGCGACGCCGCCACACCCAAGATTTTCTGGTTCCCCAAGCCGATGGCGTCCTGCACCATGCAGGCCACCGAGGGCATGCACATTCGCACCGCCGCCACGTCCGATGTGGTGGCCAAGGCGCAGGCGGGCATGATGGAATTCACGCTGCTGAACCATCCGCTGGACTGCCCCACCTGCGATAAGGGCGGCGCGTGCGAGCTGCAAGACCGGGCCTTCGAGTACGGCTACGGCGCGAGCCGCTTCGGCTTTGACCGCCGCCACGCCGACAAGCATTACCCCCTGTCGGACTTCGTGATCTTGGATCAGGAGCGCTGCATTCACTGCAAACGCTGCGTGCGCTATTTCGAGGAAGTGCCGGGGCAAGAGGTGCTGGACTTTATCGAGCGCGGCGGGCACACTTTCATCGACACCGAAGAGGGCGGCCTGCCCACCGGATTTCAGGGCAACATCACCGACATTTGCCCGGTGGGAGCTTTGCTGGACAACGTGGCCCGCTTCCGGGGACGCAACTGGGAATACGATCATACGCCCACCACCTGTACCCTCTGCCCCGCCGGATGCTCGATTACCGCCGACGCCCGCAATGGCCGCCTGGAGCGCGTGGTGGCCCGCGAAAACCGTGACGTGAACGAGGCTTGGATCTGTGATGCGGGCCGCTTCGGGCACGTGTTCGCCTCCGAAGCACGGCTGACCAAACCGCTGATTCGTGTGAACGGCGAACTGGTGGAAACGGGCTGGGATGAAGCCATCGCCGCCATTCGTGCAGGCTTGGGCGGCATGAACACCGCCGATCTTGCCCTGTTCCTGCACGCCGACTCCACGCTGGAAGAAGGCGCGGCGCTGGAAGCCTTGGCCGCACTGACAGGCACGAATTCGGTGGATCACTGGCCCCGCTATCCCGCCGAAATCCCCTCTAACGCCACCCTGAACGACATTGCCACTGCCGACGCTGTGGTGGTGCTGGGTGCAGATTTGGGCGAAGAAGCCCCGATTGTCGAACTGCGGGTGCTGGAAATGCTGCGCGGCGGCATCTTGCCCCCGGAATACGCGCATGGCACGGCCATTGCCGACTTGCGCCTCGTCGAACGGCCTGCGCGGAAGCCGGAAAAGCTGGCCGTCATCGGCTCGGCTTCCCGCTTGTCGGGCAATGCCGGAACCTTCGTGCAGGCTGCCAACGTTGACCTGCTGACCCTCATTCGCCCCGATTCCGAAGGCGCACGGGCCGCTCTGAACCTGCTGAACAGTGCCCAGAATCCGGTGCTGATCTTAGGTGCAGACGTGTTGAACGGGGCTTCTGCGGGTGCATTCGCCACCCAACTGAGCGACCTCGTTTCGCGCACCGGGGCCAAAGTCATGGCGATTCCAGCCGCCGCCAACAGCCGGGGCCTCGCACATCTGAACCTCGTGCCACGCAGTGGAGGGCAGGGCTATGCCGCCGTCAATCACACGCGGGCGGCCTTCATTTCCCGCCTCGATCCCGTCGCCACCGGACAGCGCTTGGGTGGCTTCACCATCGTCCACGACACGCACCTGACCGCCACCGCGCAGGCTGCCGACGTGGTGTTGCCCGCCGTCACCAACTACGAAAAGCGCGGCACCACCGTGAACGTCGAAGGCCGCCTCCTGCCTCTGCAACAAGCCGCCCTGAACGCGGGCGAGGCCGCTGACCTGACCCGCACACTGGCCGCCTTAGCCGAAGCCTTGGGCCTGCGCACCCGCATTCGTGGCCTCAAATCCGCACAGGCCCTGCTGCAAACCCGCCTCGGTGTAGACGTGACCGACCTGCCCGAAGCTGGAGCCATTCGCCCCCTCGGCCCCGTGTACGCCGCGCCCACCGGACAAACGCACCGCCCGCAGCTCTGGACGGAGCGCATGACCCTCAAGCCTGACCCGTGGAAGGCCACTTGGGTTGACCGCATAGAGAGTCTGGTGGACAACAAGTGGGAACTGCCGATGGCGGGAAGCGGCCCACAGCTGACCAATTCTCAGGTCACAGGGAGCGACGACTGATGCCGGATTGGATTATTCAACTGCTGATTACGCTGCTCAAGGGGGTGGGCGTGGCACTCGGCCTGCTCACCACCTTCGCCTACATGACCCTGATCGAGCGGCGGCTGCTGGCCCGCATGCAGATTCGGCTGGGGCCAAACCGCGTCGGCCCGATGGGACTCTTGCAGCCGCTCGCTGACGCCATCAAGAGCATTTTTAAGGAAGACCTGACGGTTACGCTGGCCGACAAGCTGGTGTACACTCTCGCACCAATTATCGCCATCGGGTGTGCGCTAACCGCCTTTGGTGGCCTGCCTGCTGGCCCTGCCGGAAGCTTGTTCGGGGCAGATCCTTGGGTGTACAACCTCGACGCCGGACTGTTGGCGTTGCTGGCGATCACGTCTATGGGCGTGTACGGCATCTTCCTCGGCGGCTGGGCGTCGGGCAGCAAATACCCGATTCTGGGCGGCCTGCGTTCCAGCGCCCAGATGATTTCCTACGAACTCGGCATGGGCCTCAGCGTCCTCGGCCTGCTGATGCTCGTCGGCTCCACGTCCTTTCACGCCATCACCAACTGGCAGGCCAACAGCGGCTGGCTGATCATGTTTCAACTCACGGCCTTCGTGCTGTTCCTGATCAGTTCGTTTGCCGAAACCAACCGCACCCCCTTCGACCTGCCGGAAGCCGAACAAGAAATCGTGGCGGGCTACCTGACCGAGTACAGCGCGATCAAGTGGGCACTGTTTCAGATGGCCGAATACGTGAACATGATCACGGCCTCGGCGGTCATGGCAACGCTGTTTTTTGGCGGCTACCGGGGGCCAGCGTTCCTGGAGGGCCTGATCCCCGGCATCGCCAGTTGGCCTTTCATCTGGCTGTTCGCCAAGATCGCCGCGTTCCTGTTCCTGTTCATCTGGGTGCGTGCCACGTTGCCCCGCCTGCGCTACGACCAACTGATGCGCTTTGGCTGGAAGCTGCTGCTGCCTGTAGCCCTCGCCAACACGGTACTCACGGCGGCCATCATCGCCTTTACAACGGGCAGCCTGCGCGTGTGGCTCCTCATTCTGTTGGGCGTCACGGGCGTGGCCCTGCTCATCGGCTTCAGTGACCGGATGCGCGTGCTGTGGACGGCTCCCACCGTTCGCCGCGAAGACGTAAACCTGAGTCCTGCGCGGCCTGCCGGGGGAGACTGAATGTTAATCTTGCCTGTCTTCTGCCCACTCCAAATCATTTCCTTATCACTCACTCGTTTCACTGCCGGAGGCAACTATGGGCGTCCTTGAGATCGCCAAGGGCATGGGCATCACGCTCGGCAAACTGTTTCAAAAGCCCGTGACTGTCAGCTACCCCGAACAGCGGGCCACCCTGCAACCCCGCTTTCGTGGGCGGCATGTGCTGACCCGCCACCCCGGCACCAACCTGGAAAAGTGCATCGGCTGTAGCCTATGCGCCGCCGCCTGCCCCGCCTACGCCATATACGTGGAGGCCGCCGAAAACGACCCCGCCAACCCCACCAGCCCCGGCGAACGCTACGCCAGCGTGTACGAGATCAACATGCTGCGCTGCATCTTCTGCGGCATGTGTGAGGAAGCCTGCCCCACCGGAGCGGTGGTCATGGGCAACGAGTTCGAGATGGCCGATTACCGCTACGGCGACTTCGTGTATGCCAAAGAAGACATGCTGGTGGGTGTGGAAGGCAGCTTGCCCCAGCGCCGCGAAGCCGCCCGCAAAGGTCAACCGGTGCGGCTCGGCTTCAAGGTGGAAGGCGGCCCCAGAGCCGAATTGGAGGGGGTGACGTACCCTCAATGATGCTCGCGTTCATCATTCTCGGCGCTCTGGCGCTCGTGGGCGGTGTCATCACAATTGCTGCCCGCAACGCCGTTCATGCCGCACTTGGCCTTGTCGCCACGTTGCTGTGCGTGGGCGGTCTGTTCGCCACCATGAACGCCTCATTCTTGGCGGCCACACAGGTCATCGTGTACGCCGGGGCCATCATGGTGCTGTTCCTGTTCGTCATCATGCTCCTCAATGCCAACCAACCCGTGACCGGGCGCGATCCGGTGCCCTTAGTGCGCGAACTGGCGGGCATCGGCGGCACGCTGCTGGCCGGGGCCTTCGTGGTGCTGGCCTTCACTTACGAAGACCCCCGCCCCCTGACCGAATCGGCGGCGGCTCTGCGTGACGGCACAGCGGGCGCCATTGGCGAAACGCTGCTCACCCGCTTTTTGCTCCCGTTCGAGGCAGTCAGTGTGCTGCTGCTCGTAGCTATCGTGGGCGCAGTGGCGCTGGTGCAGCGGCCTGTGCCCCAGCCGGACGGCGTGCCAGACACCGAACCCGCTGGCGTGCTGTCTCCGGAGACTGGCCTGATTTTTGAAGCGGTGAACCAACAAGCGGCCCTCAAACAAACTGTACTGAAAGAAGCCACACTGGAAGAAAGGGGGCGTGCCTGATGGTTCCCACCACGTATTACATCGCGCTGTCGGGCCTCCTGTTCGCGCTCGGCATGATCGGCGTCCTCACCCGCCGCACCGCCATCATGGTGTTCCTGAGCGTAGAGCTGATGCTGAACGCCGCCAACATCGCCCTCGTCGCCTTTGCCCGCTCGTGGGGCGACTTGACCGGGCAAACCGCCGTGTTCATCGTCATGACCTTGGCTGCCGCCGAAGTCGCCATCGGTCTCGCCATCATCATCGCCATCTTCCGCAAGCGGGAAACCACCAACGTGGATGATCTCGCCACCCTCAAAGGCTGAGTGCAGACAGTGCCCCTTTATCTTCTCCCGCTGTTTCCGCTCCTCGGCTTCGCCCTGCTGATCTGCCTGCCGCGCCTGTTTCCCGGCAAATCCGGCGGCCTGCTGGGTTCGGCTGCGGTTCTCGCCAGCTTTCTAGTCGCGTTGGTGCGCTTTTTCGGCCAAACTGACACGCCCTCCCACGAAATTCTGTGGACGTGGCTGCCCAATATGGCCCTGAATGCCAACCTCAGCGTCGGCTTTTACCTCGATCAACTGAGCGCCCTGATGGCCCTGATCATCACGGGCGTCGGCTTCCTGATTCACGTCTATTCCCTGAGCTACATGAGCCACGATCCCAAATTCACGCGCTTTTTTGCGTTCCTGAATTTCTTCGTGGCGATGATGCTGATTCTGGTCTTGGCCGACTCCTACCCCCTCATGTTCGTGGGCTGGGAAGGCGTGGGCACGGCGTCTTACCTCCTCATCGGCTTCTGGTACGCCGGACGCCACGCCGCCACCACCAATCCCCAACTGGCCGATGAAAGCAACCGCGAGGGCATCAGCAATTCCAACGCTGCCCGCAAAGCCTTCATCATGAACCGCATCGGCGACTTGGGCTTCATGCTGGGCATGTTCCTGATCTACAAGCTGTACGGCACGCTGTCTATTCCCGAGCTGGCCGAACGCGCCGAATCCACGCGGGTAGCAGTGGCCGGAATAGAACTGGCCTGCCTGTTCCTGCTGGTGGGCGCTATCGGCAAAAGCGGCCAGTTGCCCCTCACCACTTGGCTTCCTGACGCGATGGCTGGCCCCACCCCGGTATCGGCCCTGATTCACGCGGCCACGATGGTCACGGCGGGCGTGTATCTGGTGGCTCGCAGCCACTTCCTGTACGATCTGGCCCCCAACGCCTCGCTGTGGGTGGCCTGGATCGGCGGCCTGACGGCACTCTACGGTGCGCTCTCAGCCCTCAACCAGCACGACATCAAGAAGATTCTGGCCTATTCCACCGTGTCGCAACTGGGCTACATGTTCATGGCGGTGGGCCTGCATGCGTACTCGGCGGGCGTGTTCCATCTGCTCACCCACGCCTTCTTCAAAGCCCTGCTGTTTCTCGCGGCGGGCGCGGTCATTCACGCCCTGCACGATCAGCAAGACGTGCGGCAGATGGGCGGGATGCGGAAATTCATGCCCTTTACCCACATCGTTTCTCTGGCGGGCGTGCTGGCTATTTCGGGCATTCCGATCTGGAGCGGCTTCTTTTCCAAAGATGCGATTCTGGCCTCTGCCTTCGAGGCGAGTCCGCTGCTGTACGTGATCGGGCTGGGCGTGGCCCTGCTCACCGCCTTCTACATGGGGCGCTGGTATTTCCTCGTGTGGCGCGGTGACTACCGGGGGAATGTGGCGCACCCGCACGAAGCCGACTTGTTGATGAAGGCTCCGCTGGGCGTGTTGGCCGCCCTCGCCACCTTTGGCGGTCTGCTGAACATTCCCACCTTTTTGGGCGGCAACCACGCCTTCGACAATTACATTGGCCGCGCCGTTCCGCTGCACGAGCACGAAATTTCGGTCAGTACCGAGTGGCTGCTGACCGCTCTGGCCGTCGCTGCGGGCGTCATCGGGTTGCTGTGGGCCGCCGCCGAACACCGCCGCCGCAGCCTCGCCGATGGGCCTTTGGGCGCACTGAGTACCAACGCGCTGTATCTGGACGCCCTCTACGACAACACCGTCAGCGCCCCCAGCCGCGCTCTGGCCGGGGCACTCGACAGCGTAGACCGGGGCACCGACGGCGTGCTGGGCGGCATTGCCCGCAACGCGGCGGCTCCCGGCGTCTTGTTTACCCGCTGGCAAAGCGGCTTCGTGCGGGCCTACGCGGTCTCTATGCTGCTGGGCACGGCGCTGATGCTGGGCTACTGGGCACTGAAGACGATTGGAAGTGGGGCGTGAGAGGGGTAGTGGTGAGTGGTGAGTGGTTAGTGGGAAGGTCAAAAGATATGCGACTGTTCTCTGGCCTGTGTGTGTTTGACGCACGCCACAACCTCCAACGCCCTTCCGTCCCTTCCGCTCCTGTCTTTTCCCACTCACCACTGACCACTCACCACTCACTGTCCTTCCGAGGCCCCCAATGATCCACTTCATGATTTTCCTGCCGCTGCTGGGGTCGCTGCTGCTGCTGATTACGCCCGTGCGCTGGCGCGAGGAAGTCGCCGGATTCTTTGCCGCTGCCACGCTGGGCCTCGGCATCGGCATCTGGCGGGCAGGCGGCGCAGACCTGTTCAGCATCAACTGGGTGCCGTCGCTGGGCATCACCTACTCGGTGGCGCTGGACGGCGTGAGCCTCACACTGGCGCTGGTCACGGCCTTCATGACCCTGATCGCCATTCTGTATGCCTCTCGGCGCGTCGCCAATCCCGGCACGATGCTGGCCCTGATTCTGGCGATGGAAACCGGTCTGATCGGCATTTTTGCCGCCCGTGACCTGATTCTCTTCTATGTGTTCTTCGAAGACGCCCTGTTGCCCGCCTTACTGATGCTCGCCATCTATGGCAAATCCCACCGGATGCGGGCGCTGGTCAAGTTCGGCGCGTATACGCTGTTCGGCAGCCTGCTGATGCTGGTGTCCATTATCGGCATCAAGTCGCTGGGCGGCAGCCCCACCTTCGCGCTGGTGGATTTGGCGGCCAACACGGTCACTGGCCCGGCGCAAACGTGGCTGTATCTGGGCTTCCTCGCGGCGATGGCGGTCAAGCTTCCGCTCTGGCCGCTGCACGCGTGGCTGCCCGATTTCCACGAGCAAAACCACGACAGCGGCATTCCCGATCTGATGGGCACGCTGTACAAGGTGGGCGGTTACGGCATCTTCCGCTTCGGCATAGAACTGTTCCCCGACGCCTCCGAACAGTTGCGCCCGATCCTGATGGGCTTGGCCGCATTTACGGCCCTGTACGCCGCGTGGATCGCCTTCCGGCAAACCAACTGGAAACGGCTGCTGGCCTACGCGGGCCTGTCTCACATGGGGTTCGTGGCGCTGGGCGTGTTCAGTCTCAACGAAACTGCCGTCATCGGGGCCATGTACCTGCTCGCCTTCCAGAACGTGTATACCGGGGCGCTATTTCTGGCCGTCGGGATGCTTCAGGAGCGCATCGGCAGCCTCGATACCCGTGTGGGCGGCGTGATGAATCAGGCGGGCGCACTGGGCGGCCTCACGATGGCGCTGTGGTTCGCCTCTATCGCCGTGCCGGGGTTTGCCGGATTCGTCGGAGAATTCAGCATCCTGCTGGGCGCATATCAGGTGCAGCCATGGATCACCTTCGTGGCGGGCCTGACCACCATTGCCGCCGCCGTGTACGCCCTGAGTGCCTTTCAGACCACGTTTTGGCAAGGCCGCCCGCTGGGTGGAATTAAAGTGGCCGACCTGCACGGTACCGAATGGCTGGTGCTGGGGCTGCCGCTGGCTGTGGCCCTCTTCTTCGGCGTGTATTCGGCTCCGGCCATCAATCTGATCCAACCAGCGGTCAAAACCGTTCTTGCTGCGCTGGGAGCCAACTAAATGCCTGAAACCGTGTTGCAAATTCCTGATGTGAAACTGGCGGCCATGCTGCCCATCCTGATTGTGCTGGCCGGAGCCATCGCCAGCACGGTGCTGGGCTTCAACCTGCCGCGCCGCGCCCTGACCATCATCAATCTGGTCATGTTGGTCTTGTCGGGCGTCTCCATGATCACGCTCTGGGACACGGGCACAACCGCGTTCGGCGGCGGCCTGCAAGCCGACAACGCCGCCATTTTGCTGGGCCTCACCATCTTGGTGGGCAGCATCATGACCCTGTTGGTCAGCTTAGACACGGCCTACCGCGCCCGCGTCTCGTTCCCCGAATTCGACGCCATGCTGATGTACGCCATTACGGGTACGCTCCTGATCGCCTTTTCCGGTGACCTGATCGTGATGCTGATCGGGCTGGAAATCATGAGCCTCAGCGGGTACGTGCTGGCCACCCTGCAAGCCTCGCGCCGCGCCGAGGAATCGGGCCTGAAGTACTTCCTGCTGGGCGCAGTGGGCAGCGCGATTCTCATTTACGGCATCGCCTTCGTGTACGGCGCGACTGGCAGCCTCAATTACGCCGACATTGCCGCCAAAGCCAGCGGCCTTACGCCCGCAAACGTGGGCATTCTGGTGGGCGGCGCACTGCTGATGCTGGCGGGGTTCGCCTTCAAAGTGGCCCTGGCTCCCTTTCACCAGTGGACGCCGGATGTGTACGGCGGCGCGCCTACCAGCGTCAGCCTGTTCCTGAGTACGGTGGTGAAGGTGGCCGCGTTTGCCGGAATGCTGCGCGTGTTCGGCGGAGCTTTGGCCGACGCGCCCGGTTGGGCCTCGGTGCTGCAAATCCTGACGGCGGCCACCCTGATCATCGGCAATACGGCGGCCCTGTTGCAGCGCAACTTCAAGCGAATGCTGGCCTATTCGGCGGTGGCCCACACGGGATTCCTCGCCATGTGTCTGCTGGGAACCCCCCAAGCGGGCGGCGCGGCGCTGGGCTACTACCTGCTCGTGTACACCCTGATGACGGCAGCAGCCTTGGCGGTGGTGGCTGCCCTCCAGCGCGACGAAATGGGTATGGAAATCGACGATCTGCGTGGCCTGTATTACCGCCATCCGGCCTACGCGGTGGCCCTGTCCGTGTGCCTCGCGTCGCTGGCGGGCCTCCCCCCCTTCGCCGGATTCTTCGGCAAGTATCTGGCGTTTCAGGCGGCCTTCCAAAACGGGTACGTCTGGATCAGCGTGCTGGCGGCCCTGACCAGCGTGGCGGCGCTCATCTATTACCTGCGCCCCGCCATGCTAATGTTTATGCCTGACCGCACGCCTGCCCGCGAATACCCGAACGGTCAGCGCACGCCCACCAATTTTGCCGTCGTACTGGGCGTGCTGGGCGTCACGGTGCTGGGCATTTTGCCCAATATCTGGTACGGCTGGGTACAAAATCCGGCGATCTGGCTGTTTTTGGCGGGAAGATAGGGGAGAGGGTGGGGGGTGGATCGTGGTCAACCCCCTACCAACACCGGATGTCTTCACCCCCCATCTGTTTGTGAGCACAACAAAGAAGGCCGTCCAACTCGGGCGGCCTCCCTTCTTTATCCACTTCTTCTACACTCCACACTCCACGAGCTACCTTTCCGCCGTTCCTACTCCCGCTGATCCCGCTGGTACTTCATCCGGTAGCGGCTGCGACTGGCGGCCTCGATCAGTTCTATGGGCGTGCGGATATCGGGGGTGGTGGTGGCCGCGCCCACACTGGCCCGCAGCGGAATATCTCGGTACTGGATGGTATCGAGGCTGCGCTGCACACGCTCGGTGATCACGGCCAAATCCAGATCGTCGGTGTTGTCGAGCAGAATGGCGAATTCGTCTGCGCCCCACCTGAAAATCACGTCGCCCCGGCGCTTGTGGGTCTGAATGCGGGCGGCGAGGTCTCGCAGCAGTTCGTCTCCGGCGTTGCGGCCATAGGTATCGTTGACCTTGCGAAATCCGCTCAGATCGACCAGCAGCAGCCCCAGCGGGCGTTCGGTGCGGGCGGCCCAGCGGTGTTCTACGGCGCGGGTGAAGGCGAGGCGGTTGCCGAAGCCGGTGAGCGGATCGAGGGTGCCGAGATTTCGCAGATTCCACCAACGCTCCAGGGCCACCAGCGCCGTGCCCAAAATGGCCGCCAGCGAAATGGTCACGCCCGGCAGCACGATGTTGGCCAGCCACAGCGGAACGGCCAGCGAGAGCGCCAGCATCGCGATGCCGAATCCCCACAGCCCCCGCGCCAGCACCGCCGCACTGGCCGCCAGCACGCACAGCAGCACGGTCAGCCACACGGGAATGGGTTGAAAAGGAGCGCTGAGCAGGCTGGACACGGCCCGCGCCTGAAGCAGCGCGCCGGACACCACCTCGCCCGTCACGTCGCGCAGGGTTTGGCCGCCCAGACCGCCGTTGCCCAGCCCAGTCGCGGTTAGGCCGATCAGCACCACCCGGCCCTGAAGATCGCTGTAGCGCACATTGCCGTTGACCACATCGCGGAAGGACAGCACGGGCAGGCGCTCCAGATCGGGGCGGCTGTAGCGCAGCACACGCGGAGTGGTGTCCAGCGGCACGTCGCGCCCCGCGATCACGGCCACCTGCCGGGCCAAGCTGGGAACCAGTTTGCTCTGGGCCGAGGCCGTATCGTTTTCCCGGTACGCGGCCTGAAAAGAACGTACCAAGCCATCGGAGGCAATATTCAGGGCGCTGACTCCAGTGGGGGAGCGCCAGTCGGGGTTGGCGGGACTGTCTTCGCCGGGGGCAGTCGCCAGCACCACGTTCGGGCGGCTAAAGGCGTCGGCCAAGCGCTGATCGTTCTGCGCCGGATCGCTGAGGATCACGTCGATGCCGATGGCCCGCGCCCCCGCCTCATCCAGCGTATTGAGGGCCTGACCGTACAGTTCGCGGGGCCAACTGTCGAGCCGTCCATAATCGCGCAGGCTGGCGTCGTCGATGCCCACCACCACCACCCGTGTGTCGGCGGGACTGGGCAGGGCGCGGTTCAGGGCGTCTTGCAGCCGCACATTGTCGGGCAGCAGCAGGGCCAGGGCCGCCGCCAAGACTGCCGCCGCCGGAACGGTATAGCGGGCCAGCGAGCTCTCAGGGGAGAGCAGCATAACTCTCGTTTCCGGCTCCGTCCTGCACGCTGACCCGGATGGGAACGGCAGATGCGGGCGCGGGCAGCAGCACACGGAAGTTGCCCTGCACGCGCCAGGTGTACCTGAGGTCGCCCACGGCCACAGTCAACAGAGGCTGCGCTGTGCCTGCATCTGCCACCTGTCCGGTCAGGGTCAGAATGCGGCCTGTGACGCTGCTCTTCAGGTTACTGAGGGCGGGCGCGGTGCGGTCGAGGCGAATCTGGCGCGTCTGTGTGACCGTCTGGCCGAAACGGGTGGCCTTCACCTGCACGGCGTATTCACCTTCTGGCAGTGTGTCTTGCAGGCGCTCTAGCCGGAACAGCCCTTCTGCGCCCTCCGCGGCACTCAGGTTCACGGTGCGTCCGGCAATGGTGGCGGTCACGGTGGCGTCGGGCAGGCTACGTGCAGACAAGGCCAACTCCCGCAAACTACTGGGCGTGGGGTCAAGTTTGAACACCAAGGGCCGCGCCCGTTCTGCGTCACGCGCAATATTGAAGGCGTCGAGGGCGTCGGGGGTCAGGGGCTGAAGTTGGCCGCCCTGCTGCTGCTGCTGACCCTGCGAGACGGTGGCGTCCTCATCGCTGGGAAGGGCCACCTGTCCCTCGAACACCTTGACCAACCCGCTGGCGTCGACCCGGAAAACAGTTCCGCGCACCGCCGTACTGATCACGGGCGTGGTGATCTTGTAGCCGCCCTGCCCCTTTTGCACCACGTTCCAGGCACTGCCGCGCAGCAGTTGCAGCGTCACTTCGCGGCCCTGCGCGGTTTTGTCTATGGCGATCACGCTCAGTTCGCTCTGTTCGGTCAGGCGCAGGTAGCCGCCGCCGCTGAAGCCCACCTCGGCCCAGGCCCCAGTGTCGGTGGTCAGGCGCTCGCCCGCAGCCAGATTGTCCCCTACAGCAGCATTTACAGAGGCGGCCCCACCCCGGAACAGCTTGACGCCGCCGCGAGTGGCCTCGATAGTGGCGGTTCCGGCTCCCCTGAACTGGGCCGCGTACCAAGGATCGGTTTCGCGGAAATCGCTGATCTGTCCGGTCTTGAGGGCAATCTGCTGACCGGCCCGCACGCTGGTAATACGGGTACCCATCGCCAGACGGCTGGAACCGCTGATGACCGCCACCCGCAGCGTGGCACCGCCGGGCGCGAGGTCAACCCGCACCTGCCCCGTTCCGTCTATAAACAGGTGGTTGCCCTGAACATGCACCGCCACCGGGCCGCGCAGCAGGAATTGTCCTTCCAGCAGATCGGCCTCTTCTTGGTAGGTTCGGAGTCGGGAGGCGCTGCCCACCACCACCTGCCCTGTCCCGCTTTGAAGGACGGCGCGGCCTGTGCCTGTGCGGAGGCCGAGCGCAACACTCGATATTCCGGCCTGTGTACGCCAGACATTGCCCGCTTCCTGAATTTCCACTCGGCCCGCCGCGTCGCGTACCGTCAGGAACGCCGCCTGTGCGCTGGCTTGTCCGAGGCCCAAAGCGCCCACCCAGAGGCTCATTCCCAACAGTCTTGCCAACAGGCCGCCCTTCAGGGAAGCCTGAACTTGGAGACTTTGGGGAGTAGAAACCTGAGCAGACAACTTCACCCTTCCAGTCTAAGCGAAGAATCTGACAATATTACATCTGACTGCCAGAAAGTTGACATCAAGAGAGGGCGGGGCGTTCAGAAGTGGGGGCGCGCCGAAAGGGAACCTGACTGCTGAGCGGTATAGTACAGGGCGTGCTTGTTGCCGTGCAGGATGCCATCAAAGAATATGGGCCGTTGACCGTGCTCTCAGACGTTACTTTTGCCGTTCAACCCGGTGACCGCGTGGGCTTGGTGGGACGCAACGGCGCGGGCAAAAGCACGCTGCTGCGTCTGCTGACCGGAGAAATAGCCCCAGATGGGGGAATCGTGCGCCGTGCGCCGGGTGTGCGGGTGCGGGCGCTGCGTCAAGACCCGGTGTTTGCCGACGGGTCTACGGTGGACAGCATTCTGGACGCCGCTTTTCATGATCTGGACGCGCTGGAAGCCGAATTGGAAGCTGCCGCCGCTGCTATGAGCAGTGGGACGCCCGAAAGTGTGATGCACCATGAAGCCGTTCTGGAACATTACGTGAGGCGTGGGGGTTACGAGCGCCGCAGCCGCAAAGATGCCGTGACGCTGGCGTTCGGCTTCCGGGGCCGCGAAACCGATCTGGTGTCGGCCCTCAGCGGCGGCGAACGCACCCGGCTAGGACTGGCCGCACTATTGGTGGAAAACCCCGATGTGCTGCTGCTGGACGAGCCGACCAACCACCTCGACATCGTGATGGTGGAATGGCTGGAAAATTTCCTCTCGCGCTATCCCGGCGCGGTGCTGGTCATCAGCCATGACCGGACTTTTCTGGATACCGTGACCCGCGAAACCGCCTACCTGCGCGGCGGCGGCCTGAAAGTGTACGCGGGCGGCTATACCGTGTTCCGCGAGAATCTGGACGCCGAACTGGAACGGCAGGCCGCCGCCGCCGCGCAGGATGCCAAACAGGTGGCCGCCCTACAAAGCAGCGCTGACCGCATGAAAATCTGGGGCCTTGGTATGAGCAAGCTGGCCCGCCGTGCCAAAGCGATGCAGGCCCGCGTAGACCGCATGCAGGCCCGCGCCACTGCCGCACCGCCCGCCGCCGAACGCACCACCCGCATCGTGTTCCACGCGCCGGAAAGCGGAGACGTGGTGCTGGACGCCCGCCACGTGACGCGCCGCATAGACGGCAGGCACGGCCCGCGCACCCTGTTTGAAGACGTGAACGTGCAACTGCGCCGGGGCGAGCGCGTGGCTATTATTGGCCGCAACGGGGCAGGCAAAACCACGCTGCTGAAGGCCTTGTTGGGCTTAGAGGCCAGCAACGACCCCCGCGCCCGTGTTCTCACTGGCGCAAGAGTCACGGTGGGCTACTACGATCAGGCGTTGCGCGGCGTAGACCCCAACCAAACGCTGTACGACGTGGCCCGTGAGTACGTGTCCAAAGACCCGGAAGCCCATGACCTGTTGGGCACCTTCATGTTTCCTTACGATCAGCACGACAAGCAGGCCAAGATTCTGTCGGGCGGCGAGCGGGCGCGGCTGGCGATGCTGAAGCTGGCGCAGGAAGACCACAACCTGTTGGTGATGGACGAGCCGACCAACCACCTCGATATGGAAATGGTGGAATCGCTGGAAGAAGCCCTGACCGCGTTTACGGGCACCCTGATCATGGTCAGCCACGACCGCGCCTTCATTGAGGGACTGGCTGACCGGATCTGGCTGATCGAGGACGGCCTGTTCTACGAATATCCCGGCTGGGCCGACTATAAGGCCAAACATAAGCCTGTGGTGGCCGAGGCACCGGCTGTGGTGACCGCCCCCAAACCCGCGCCCGCCAAAGGCAAAGGCCTGTGGCATCTCAAGCGCCAAGTGGAAGTGCTAGAGGCCGAAATTGCCCGCTTGGAAGCGCACCTGATGGACGCCCAAAACGCCCTGCACACGGCGGGCGCGGGGGCCGATTACGCCGCACTGGGGCAGGCCGCCCACGACCTAGAGGCCGAGCTGGAAGCGAAGGTGGCCGAATGGAGCGACAAGCAAGCGGAAGTTGAGGAAAAGGGCGGGTAAACCAGTAAGTTCTAGCTGTCTTACACCACAATCCGCTTGAATTTCCCTTCTTCATCCACCGCCGACAGTTGCCCATACGCCAACTCGCGGGCCACGACTTCGGCCATGTCGCGGCCCAAGTCGGCGGCGCTGCGGTGTTCGGTTTCCAGCGGCTCGGCCACCACGTCAAACCCGCGCAGGGCGTCCTGATCTTGGTGGCGCACCTCAATTTGCAGCTTGCCCTCCATCACTTCATGCGTCACGCTCAGGCCTTCGCGGGGGTCAGGCGTGTAGGCGGATTCAAAGGCGGTCACAACGTCTTGGAGATTCATGGGCGCAGTCTGGCGCAGGGGCGGGGTGGGCGGCCTTTAGGGAGTCTTGAAAGCAGGGAATAAAGAAGGAGAGTCATCGGGATGAGCGCAGACAAACGGGTTGTGTAAATCTTTGTTGTCCACCACCACGCCCGCCCACTGTTCCGGCTGAGCTTCATGAAAGTACAGGCGGTTGCCTTCCACATAACGGCGGTTGCTCTCCGCGTGCAGGTCGGGCGAGCCGTAGCCGGGGCCACGCGCTGCCCCACGCGGCACAGAGACGGCAAAATCTACGCGCAGGAAGACGGAATCATCCCAAATCCCACGCAATTCGGGCCGATGCAAAAACAGTCCATCCACGATCAGAATGGTGCCGGGTTCAGCCTGTTGCTCGGCCCGTTCCAGCGGCTGATCTGTGTCTACGTCAAAGAGAGCGGCCCGGTAGTTCAGCGTTCCAGTGGGCCCCAATGGGTCAAGCAGGGCCAGCCTCAGGCCAGCGTAATCGTAGGAATCCCGGTAAAACCCTTCTGGGGAAGTCCGGCCTAAGCGGTAGCGCACAGCACACGGATGATGAAAGTCGTCTACGCTGGCCCGGATCACTGGCCGTCCTTGATCTCGCAACAGGTGGGCGAGTTCATCGGCAAAGGTGGTTTTGCCCGCACCATCCACGCCGTCTACTGCCACGCGCAAGACAGGCCGCGCCGGGAGATTTTGCCACCGCTGGGCTATTGCTAGCAATAAGTCTTGACGCGGCATGAGGTGCCTCAACGTCAAAGCTTCAAATCTCCCTTCTCCGTTACGTTCAGTCCCAACGCTACGTCCCGTGAGGCCTGCTGACGTTCCCTATCCAAGTACGTTTGGGCGTGGCTCACCTCGCGGTCAAGTACCGAAATGGTGTCCTTAAACCGCTCCAACGCCTGCGTGCGGTAGGTGCTGATGGCGTCCAGTGCGCCGTACACGTCGCGGAAGGCGGCCTGAATAATCTGCGGGTCTACGGTGGCACTCCCCGCCTGCTTCTGAATTTCGGTGGATTGCTGTTTCAGTAAAGATGCGGTGCTGCCGATCATGCGCCCAGTGGTGTCGTTGAGCGCGGTCACTTGGCCCAGTACGGCCTGCTGCGTGCCCAACGCCTGCGCCACCATAATCGCGGTTCGCAGGGCACTGACGGTGGTGGTGCTGGCGCGGTCTACGCCTTTAATCAGTTCCATGTTGTTGCGGCGCACCAAATCGAGCGCGAGGTAGCCCTGAATGCCCACCGCCAGTTGCGTGAGCAGATCGGTGACGCGCTGGCGCACGGCAAACAGCAACTCTTCGCGCACGATGCGGGCTTTGTCGGGGTCGGTGGCTTGCAGCGTAGTCAGGCGGGCACTCAGGGCGTCGTCCACCGATTTGCCCACATGCGCGTATTGCCGCAGCTTTTGCATCGTTTCCCACAGGTGAACCTTCTCGGTTTCGATGCTGGCGTTGTCGCGCCGCAGTTCGTCCTGAGAGCGGTACAGCGTCTCCAAAATCGCGTTCAAGTGCGATTGGGCGCTCTGATACCTGTCCATCGCGTTCTGGGCTTTGCGTCCACCCGGCAGCTTGCCCAAAAACCCGCGCACGGTGGGGGTGCGGGAAGGATCGAGGTCTTCCACGGTGCGCCTCAAGTCGGTCAGGCCACGCAAAATGTCGCTGCCCTCGGCCAATGCCCCGGCTTTAGAGGCCCGCAGCGGGCGTTCCATCATGCGGCTCGATACTTGCGCCGCCGCCCGCTGCTCCTGGGCGCCCAACTCGTGTACGGCGTCCAGCTTGCGCTTGAAGGTGTCGCTGTGCGTGCCTGCCGACAGCACATCTTCCACAAAGGCGCGGGCCAGCGTGTCCAGCCGGGCGCGGTCTTCCGGCGAAAGCGGCACCATGTCGGAGGCGTCGCCCGCGCCGACTTGGGGCACGGAAGCGGGCACGTTCAGGCCTTCGGGTGGGGTCAGCGGCGAGAGTGGGCCGGATTTATCGCTCATGCCACCCAGTACGCACTCAAACGGGTGTGGGTTGCATCGGGCGAAAGGTGGAGAGAGTTTGTGCCCCAGCTTTCGCCCAAACAAAGCAGAGGGCGGGGGAGAGGAATCACCATCTCACACCTGCCCTTTAGCCAACAATTCCGGGTGACCCCCCCAGTCTGCTCTCCTTCGGAGCTGTACCAGTTCGCAGCCAGCCCCCCTTAAAGGGGGAGCGCAAAAGCCTTTGTCCTCCCCTTAAGGGGGGGCGTTGCGCAAGCAACGGGGGGGTTCACCCACAGCATGTTTACTTCAGCGTCACCCGCACATCGGCAGGACGGATCAGATAGCCCTGACCCTTGAAGGCCGAACGAATGGTGTACTGGCCTGCGGGTAACGCTTGGCCTGCTCCATTTTTGCCGTCCCAGTTGATCTTAAGGACATTGATGGTTTCGCCTGCGTTGGCGCGGGTTAAGATCATTTGCAGGGTGCAGATGCCGTTTTTAGGATCGGGGCGCACGATCTGGCCTGCCGCGTTCAGTACTTCAAAGCGCAAGTCACACGCGCCGTGATCGATGCTGATTTCCGCTGTGCCAGTATTGGTCAGTTGTAGTGTCCAGACTCCGGGTTCGCCGCCGGGGGTCAGGGTGCTGGGGCCAACCAAGGCGGCGCGGTAGGGCTGAGTGAGTGGATTGCCCGTGGTGGGCAGCGTAGTGGGAGCACTGACGGCGGGCGTTGTGGGTGCAGTTGGCGCAGGAGTGAGCGGGGTGGTGGGCGCAGGAGTCGCAGTGCGGGTAGGCGGCAGGGCCGGAATGTCTTTAATATCGATGGCCTGCCCCATTCCGGCACCCAAAACGGCGCACGAGAGGGCCAGCATGGTCAGCAACTTCACGGGTGTTCTGTTAGACATAGCCTTACCTTGCACGTTCCGGCCTGACGCTGGGTGAGCGCGGGTAAATGTGGCGGTCAGGTTCAGTCGGGGCGGGCCTGAGAGCTTACGCCACCCTGCCGATGCCGCCCCAATCCTCTCCCCCCGTATACTCCGGGGCATGATTGACGCGGCCCAGATAGACCACCTCGCGCAGCTTGCCCGCTTGCAACTGACCCCCGAAGAACGCCAGACCATGCAGGATGACCTGAACTCCATCCTGGGGTACTTTGAGCAGCTGAGCGCCGTAGACACCGAAGGTGTGGCCGAAATGCAGCGCCCCGTGAATCTGGTGAACGTGCTGCGCGACGACGTGCCCCAAGAGGCCTTCGACGTGTCGGTGGTGGCCGCCCTCGCCCCCGAGATGCAGGACAACTTTATCCGTGTGCCCCGCACCGTAGAGGCCGACTGATGTTAGACCTGAAATTTATCCGCGAGAACGCCGGAGCCGTGAAACACGCCATTGCCGTAAAAGGTGTGACGCTGGATTTGGACGAGTTGCTGCAAGTTGACCGCGAACTGCTGGAACTGAAGCAGCGTGTGGAAGCGATGCAGGCCGAGCGCAACGCCAACGCCAAGTTGGTGCCCAAAGCCACGCCCGACGAGCGCCCCACCCTGATCCAGAAGGGTAAGGATTTGGGCGAGGAACTGAAGGCGCTGGAGCCGCAACTCCGCGCCCACGAGGACATGCTGCGCCAACTGCTGTTGCGCGTGCCCAACATTCCGCACGAATCGGTGCCGGTGGGCCGCGACGATTCCGAGAACGTGGAACTGCGCCGCGAAGGAACCTTGCCGCACTTCGACTTCACGCCCCTAGATCATGTGGAGTTGCTGGAAAAGCACGGCTGGGCTGACCCGGAACGAGTCGCCCGCGTGAGCGGCAGCCGCAGCTATCTGCTGAAGGGCGACGCGGCGATGCTGGAACTGGCCGTGCTGACCTTCACCATGAATTTTCTGGCTGCCAGAGGGTTTACTCCCCTGACCACCAGCGCCCTCGTGCGGCCCGAAACCTTCGTGGGCAGCGGGCATTTTCCGGGCGGAGAAGATCAGGTCTACAAAATAGACGGCAGCGACTTGATGCTGGCCGGAACCGCCGAAGTGCCCGTGAACAGCCTGTACGCGGGCGAGCAATTGCCGCTGGAAGCTCTCCCGATGGCGTTTGCCGCCCTCAGCGCCGCTTTTCGCAGTGAGGCAGGCAGCGCGGGGCGTGATGTCCGTGGCCTGATTCGAGTGCACGAGTTCCGCAAAGTTGAACAATATGTGCTGTGCCGGGCCGATGAGACAGAAGCCATGCGCTGGTTTGAGGCGATTTTGGCGAACGCCGAAGCCCTGCTGCAAGCGCTGGAACTCCCATACCGCGTGGTGCAGAACTGCACCGGAGATATGGGCGCGGGCAAAGTGCTGATGTACGACATAGAAACGTGGGTACCCAGCGAGCAAATTTACCGTGAAACGCATTCCTGCTCGTATCTGGGCGACTGGCAGGCCCGCCGAACTGGTCTGCGTTACCGCGACGAACACGGCAAATTGGTGTTCGCCCACACGCTCAACAACACCGGGATCGCCTCGCCGCGCATCTTGGTTCCCTTGCTTGAAAACCACCAGCAGGCCGATGGAACCATTCGCGTGCCTGCCGCTCTGCGTCCCTATCTGGGCGGGCGCGAGGTGCTGGGGCAAGGGGCGGCGGCAGCGGTCACGGCCTCCTAACCGTCACTCTGAGCACGACAACAGCCACACACAGGGGGCAGAATGCGGCCAATGCTTTCTGCCCCTGCTCCTGTCCTCCGTTCTCTGGTCACGGGGCATCCGCCCTACCGCGCAACGCAAACCGAGATCCGTGAAGCCGCCCGCACCCTCTTTCCGCGTATGGCGGCCCGCCGGGGCATGCTGGATGTGTTCAGCAACGCGCAAATAGACTCGCGTGCCATAGCCCGCCCGCTGGACTGGTACTTGCAGCCACGCGGCTTGGGCGAAAAAAACGCGGTGTTTATCGAGGAAGGCCGCGCCCTGACGGTTCGGCTGGCGCGGGAAGCCTTGGCGCGTGCCGAGGTGGCGCCGCAGGAGGTAGACGCCGTGCTGGTGGTCAATACCAGCGGCCTGAGTACGCCCAGTCTGGATGCCCACCTGATCGATACTCTGGGTCTGAACCGCCACGCCGTGCGTCTGCCGATCTGGGGATTAGGCTGTGCAGGCGGGGCGGCGGGCTTGGCGCGGGCCGCCGATCTGGTGCGTGCAGGCTTCCGGCGTGTGCTGCTGGTGGCCGTCGAACTGTGCAGCCTAACCCTCGTGAAAGGGGATGAATCTCAGAGTAATTTCGTGGGCACTGCCCTGTTCGCCGATGGCGGCGCGGCGTTGGTGGTCACAGCAGCAGACATGCCCGGCCCAGCCCCGTTGGTGGCCCTTCCCGGCGCATATTCCACCCTGATCGAAGATTCTGCCGACATCATGGGCTGGGACGTGGTGGATGAAGGCCTCAAAGTGCGTTTCAGCCGAGATATTCCGGCGCTCGTGCGTTCCATGATGCGCCAGAACGTGGCCGAGGCCTTAGCCACTCAGCGCTGGCATTCCGACAACTTGACCTATGTCGTCCATCCCGGCGGAGTTAAAGTCGTGGCCGCCTACGAAGAAGCCCTCGGCCTCGGCGCAGGCACACTGGACGCCAGCCGCCGCGTGCTGACCGCGCACGGCAACATGAGCAGCGTCACCGTGTTGTTTGTCTTAGAAGAAGTGTTGAAAGGCAGTCCCAGTGGGCATGGCCTCCTCAGCGCGATGGGGCCGGGGTTCAGCGCCGAGCATGTGTTGCTGGAATTCTGAATCCAGCCCCGCCTAACTCTTACCGATTCTGCTGGGGCAAATTGATGTTCGGAGAGGTCACTTCATCCGGCAACTGGTCTACCTGCTTGGCCTTTTCAGCCATGCCCGTGTCCTGCACCTGTTTAATATCGTGCAGATCGTTGGTGTCTTTGTTGCCGCCTTCGGGATGACGGGCGGGCGGGGCGGGCTTGGTGTGATCGTCACTCATAAGCAGACCTCCAGAAGATAAGGGGCTGAGGGGGCCTTCAGCCTACGCGCCTTTTTGCCCTCTGGTTGGTTATTTAAGGTCTGCTCAAGACCCTTCGACTGCACCTTTTCCGTGTTGTCTCTACAGAGGTAACGGCGTCTCTGTGTGGGGAACGGGTGCCGTGCTGCGCGTGAAAGACTATGATGGTAGGTGTCGAGATGACCTGCCGGGTGACAACACTGGGCATTCAAGAGCCGGAATCTGAAACCGGTTCCAACACAGGATTCTCAAAGAGGAGATGCGAGCATGGCGATGAATCTTTTCGGTGCGCGGGACACGCTGGCCACACGGGCTGGGCAAAAACTCTACTTTTATAACCTCAACAAATTGCAGGATCAGGGCTTCGATATCAGCAAGCTTCCGGTGAGCGTGAAGGTGCTGCTGGAAAGCGTGCTGCGCGAAGCCAACGACTACGACGTGCGCAGTGAAGACGTGCGGACGGTGGCAGGCTGGAAAGCCGTCAACGAAGAAGTCGAAATCCCCTTCAAGCCTGCCCGCGTCATCTTGCAGGACTTCACGGGCGTGCCCGCCGTCGTCGATCTGGCGGCCATGCGGAGCGCGATGGTGGCCCTCGGCGGCGATCCCAACAAGATCAACCCGCTGATCCCCGTCGATCTGGTCATCGATCACTCGGTGCAGGTGGACGAATTCGGCACCGATTTTGCGCTCGCCAACAACATGGCGCTGGAATTCGAGCGCAACCGCGAACGCTACGAGTTCCTGCGTTGGGGCCAGCAAGCCTTCGACAACTTCGGCGTCGTGCCGCCCGCGTCAGGCATCGTTCACCAAGTCAACCTCGAATACCTCGCCAAAGGTGTGCAGAGCCGCCCCGAAGACGACGGCATCGTGGTGTATCCCGATTCCCTCGTGGGCACCGATTCCCACACCACCATGATCAACGGCCTCGGCATCGTGGGCTGGGGCGTGGGCGGCATCGAGGCCGAAGCCGTGATGCTGGGCCAGCCTATTTACATGCTGATGCCCGAAGTCGTGGGCTTCAAGGTCACGGGCGCGATGCCTGAAGGCGCGACGGCCACCGATCTTGCGTTGCGCGTGACCGAGATGCTGCGTGCAGCAGGCGTGGTGGGCAAATTCGTGGAGTTCTTCGGCCCCGGCCTGAGCAACATGACGCTGCCTGACCGCGCCACGATTGCCAACATGGCCCCCGAATACGGCGCGACGATGGGCTTTTTCCCCGTAGACGACGAGGCTCTGCGCTACCTGCGCCGCACCGGACGCTTGGAGGACGAAATCGAATTGGTGGAGCTGTACTACAAGGCTCAGGGCATGTTCCGCACCGACGAAACGCCTGATCCGACCTTTACCAGCAACATCGAACTCGATTTGGGCACCATCGTTCCCAGTTTGGCAGGCCCCAAGCGCCCGCAAGACCGCGTGAACTTGGACGGCATGCACACTGTCTTTGCCGAAGCCCTGACCGCACCCGTCAAGTCACGCGGCTTCGAACTCACCGAAACCCAACTGAGCGCACAGGGCACCATCGGCGGCACCGACATCAAGATCGGTCACGGCGCGGTCACACTGGCGTCCATCACGTCTTGCACCAACACCAGCAACCCCAGCGTGCTCATCGCCGCCGGACTTGTCGCCAAAAAAGCCGTCGAGAAGGGCCTGAAGTCCAAGCCTTGGGTCAAAACGTCTCTGGCCCCCGGCAGCCGCGTGGTCACCGAATATCTGGAGATGGCGGGCCTGCAAACCTACCTTGACCAGATCGGCTTTAACACGGTGGGCTACGGCTGCATGACCTGTATCGGCAACAGTGGGCCGCTGCCCGAACCTGTGGTGCAGGCCATTACCGAGGGCGATCTGGTGGTCGCGTCGGTGCTGTCGGGCAACCGCAACTTCGAGGGCCGCGTGAACCCGCATATCCGCGCCAACTACCTCGCCTCGCCCCCGTTGGTGGTGGCCTATGCGCTGGCCGGAACCGTGGTCAACGACATCGTGAACGACGCCATCGGCACCGACCAGCAGGGTCAGCCCGTGTACCTGCGCGACATCTGGCCCAGCAACGCCGAAATTCAGGCCATCATGGATAGGGCCATCAACGCCGAGATGTTCAAGAAGGTCTACGACGGCATCGAGAAGAGCAACGCCGACTGGAACGCCATTCCGGTCAGCGAGGGCGCGTTGTACGACTGGAACGCCGATTCTACCTACATCCAGAACCCACCCTTCTTCGAGAATCTGGCAGGCGGCCCCAGTGAAGTGGTGAGCATCGAGGGTGCGCGGGCGCTAGTGAAAGTGGGCGACTCCGTGACCACCGACCACATCAGCCCCGCAGGCAGCTTCAAGGCCGATACACCCGCTGGCAAGTTCTTGATGGAGAACGGTATCGCGCCCAAGGATTTCAACTCCTACGGCTCGCGCCGGGGCAATGACCGCGTGATGACGCGCGGCACCTTCGCCAACATCCGCCTGAAGAACCAGTTGGCCCCCGGCACGGAAGGCGGCTATACCACCGACTACACCACCGGGCAAGTCAGCTTTATCTACGACGCGGCTCAGAACTACAAGGCCAGCAATATTCCGCTGATGGTCTTGGCGGGCAAAGATTACGGCATGGGTTCCAGCCGTGACTGGGCCGCCAAGGGCACCTTCCTGCTGGGCGTGAAGGCCGTGCTGGCCGAGAGCTTTGAGCGTATTCACCGCTCCAACCTCGTGGGCATGGGCGTGCTGCCGCTGCAATACAAGAACGGCGAGAGCGCCGAGAGCTTGGGCATCACGGGCGACGAAACTTTCGATGTGCTGCTGCCCGGCGACCTGAAGCCCCGCCAAGACGTGAGCCTGCGCGTGACCAAAGACGGTCAGAGCCGCATCGTGACCGTGCAGTGCCGCATCGATACGCCTGTAGAAATCGACTACTACAAAAACGGCGGCATCCTGCAAACCGTCTTGCGGAGCATTCTGGCTAAGGGTGAAGTCGCTCAGGCGTAAGCCTAAACATTACTGACTTTGTTGAGAAGGGGCCGATTCGTTAAATGAATCGGCCCTCTTGCTTTGTCAGGAGTATAGTAAAGCTACAGATTCACACCCTCGTAGATTTCATCTAAGCTCAGTTCTACGTCAACGCAGGGGAGCTTTAATACTCCTGACTCTTCTAGATAATCTTCGTTCCACTTCTCGCCGTTTCGGGTGTACAGGCGGGCAGCACGAGTGGCTGTATCTACCAACAAATAGCCTTGCAAACTGGGTAGATCGGTATAAGCCAAAAGTTTTTCGCGGCGGTCTAAATTGCGGGTACTGGGGCTGAGGACTTCTACAATCAAGCAGGGCGACTCAATAGAGGTGGCGTCGTCTTCTATAGGTTCACAGGTCAGCACCACGTCGGGATAGTAGTAGGTAACGCCGCGAAACTGCGGAATCCGGACTTTCATATCACTCTGGTAAGCGCGGCAGCCTGCTTTAAGCGCCGGACGGTACAAACTGGCCCCGATGCTCATGCAGATCAGGCCGTGTCTGCTGGTGGCCCCCGCCTGAGCGTGTGGCCCCTCCTCACCGTGTACCGGATACACGAAGCCCCAGATATATTCTCGGCGCACGGGACTCTCCTCTTCCGTCCGCAGGTATTCCTCCTCGGAAATTGTTTGCAGGGCAGGGGCGCTCATAGCTCTATAGTACGTCCACAACCTAGCAAAAACGCCGCCTCCAACATGGGAAGCGGCGGTTCTCACTTGGTTTTCAGCCCTTCTGTACGCGTTCGGTGGCGTGTTCGGGTTGGGGCGTCTGGAACCAGTGCAGCATCAGGCCCAGCACCACAAGGCTGAACAGGCCGAGCAAAATGAACAGGGGCATGCCGGGCTGAGTCGCGTGAGCATAAGCGCCGACAAGTTGCATCAGAATCAGCACCAGCAATACGCGGGGGCGGCGTTCGGGAAAACGGGTGTAGGCGTAGACGCCGCCTATTACTCCAAACATCAAGGGCAAAGCTAGAGCATTAAGCATCTCTTGATCCATACCTCATTTTGCAGCCCTTGCTGTTCCAAGAACGTCACAAAAAAGAAGGTTTTGTAGACAAGTTCTTAATGCGTGACGCGCACTCTTCATGAACTCACATCAACTGATAGTGCCCAAGCTTCTGCGGATCTACTGCATGGTTCCTCAGTGCCGTGACATCCAGCCAACCGTCTTGAAACGTGATTGGCTGATCCAGCAGATCATCTTGCAGCTTCAGCACGAAGCTCAGTTCGCAAGGTTCGGTGACTTCGGCCTGCGTGGACAGCAGCGCGGCGTGAACCGTGCCCAGGCCTGTGCTGGCTTGCGATCCCACCATGCCGCGTTTGCCTGCCGCCGCCGCTGCTTGCAACATCGCTAGGCCATCGGTAAAGCCGTTGCGGGCCGTCTTCACATTCAGAATATCGAAGGTGCCAAAGTCCAGTTCGCGGGCCAAGTCGGCGGGCAGGAAGCAGGAATCGTCGGCCACGATGGGCAGGATGTGGCGGGCGTGCAGGTCGACTCGCGCCCGCAGGTCACGCACGGGCAACGGCTCCTCCACATAGGTCAGCCCTGCTTCACGCATGGCGTCCAGCGCGGCAGGAGCCTCTGTGGGCGTCAGCGTTTCGTTGCTGTCGGCGTACAGTTGCACCGCTTCCCCGTAAGTGGCCCGCAACTCCCGAATCACGGCCAGATCGCGGGCATGATTCCGGCCCACCTTCACCTTCAGGCAGCGCACGCCCGCCGCCACCACGCGCCCCGCTTCGGCCAGCATTCCGGCAGGCGTGTCTATGCCCAAAATAAAGCTGACGCGCACGCGGGTGCTCGGCCCCAGCAGTGTGTCGAACAGCGTTTGCCCGCCCGCCCTCGCCCGTGCATCCCATAGCGCCATATCCAGTGCGCCGCGTGCCGTGTGATTGTTGGCGACACTGTTTCTGACCCGGTTCAGGGCGTGGGCATCGGCAATGGGCAGGCCCACCAGTGCAGGCGCGAGGTGGGCCAAGATTGCCACCACGCTGGCGGGCGTTTCGCCGTAGATGGTGGGGCGGGGCGGCGCTTCGGCCAAGCCCACCGTGCCGTCATCCAACGTCACGCGCACCAGCACATGCTCGGCGGCATTCAGGGCCGAATGTGCGCCCCACGCTAAGGCAGATGTGAGCGGCAGGCGGTAGGGAATCCCCTCAATCCGGACAATTTTGGCCGTGTTGGTCACGCTCCCGCTCCTGCCCAAGCTGCAACGCTGGCGGCCACACCCGCTGGGTCTAGCTCCACTGTATCCAAGACCAGCGCACGCGTGGGCGGCAGCGTTCGCAAAAACTGCTCGGCGGCATGTGGGTCATAGTTGCGCCGCTCGGACACCACGATCTTGACTTTGGCGAGAATATCGGCGGGGGCAAAGCCTTGATCGGTTAGGGCGGCCAATCCATCCAACTCAGCGGGAGTGAACACGTCCTGCACGCCCTTCAATTCAGCTAAAGCCTGCCGCAAATCCGGCGCACTTCCCCCTGTGACCTGATCGAAGGCGTCGGCGCGGCCCAGCAGTCGGCGGACACGCACGGCGTCGGGCGCACCCAGCGCCACAAATCGCCACGCGGGGAAGTGCGCCGCCGCGTACTGCACTTCCTCTAGCCCGCGCAATCCGTCGAAGACAGGCTGATTTCCCCAGTGCCGGGTGTCGGCCAGCAGCGTGCCCAACGCATACGCCATGCCGCCGGGATGCTCGGCGCGGTACTCGGCGGTCAGTCGAAAGCGTTCTTCGCGGTCAGAGATGGAGCCGCCTGCACGGGGCCAGATCATCACAGCGTCGGTGATGTCGCGGCGGTCTGGCAAGACCTTCATTCCAGAGTTTGCCGATTGAAGGGCGGCCAGCGCCGTACTCTTGCCCACGCCTGTCACGCCCACCAGCACGGTCAGCGGCAGACTGGAGAGCGGCGATTCGTGGGCGTCAGCCTCGGCAGAAGCACGCAAAAAAGGCAGGGTCACAGCTCTGTTGGCAGGCACATTCACCGGGTCAGGCTAGCGCCTCGGCTTTGCCCGGCCCCCGCCGATGTAAAGACTGGCACAAGATTGGGTCAAGTGGCCGTAAGCGCCCGGCATGCACAGTTGTGGTGCTTCCTTCCTAGACTCTGAGTCGGAGGCGACTATGGCACGATTACAAGGCGAAAAAGGTGGGGGCGGCGGCACCATCCTGCTCATCATCCTGATTCTGGTGGCACTGTTCCTGTTGGCCTATTTCCTGTACCTGAAACCTCAGCGCATCTTAGATCTCGGCTTCTAAGGCATCAAGTTAGGGTTGGCCTGACAGGTTCAGGCTGGCCCTGCCGCCGTTTCAGCCCCTCACATGTGCATCATCTCAGGAGTCCACCATGATTAAAGGCAAAGAAATTTTGGGGCGCAACATCGTCGCCATCAGCACAGGCGAGCGCGTCGAAAGCGTGCGCGACGTTATTTTTGATCATCAGGGCAATCAAGTCTTGGGCCTGCTTGTCGATGAGGGCGGCTGGTTCCATGCCGCGAAAGTCGTGCCCTTCGAGAAAATCCGTTCCTTTGGCGAAGACGTGATCATGATCGGCAATCCCGAAGACGTGACGGGCACGCGCGAAGATGGCCGCCTGTCGGACGCCCTGAACAGCGACGTGAGCCTGATCGGGATGACCCTGCTGACCACCGACGGCCAGAACCTCGGCAAAATTGCAGACGTGTTTTTTGATGAAAGCACCGGCTACGTGGAAGGCTACGAGGCCACGGGCGGCCTGTTCTCTGACCTGAGCAGCGGGCGCACCTTTATTCCCACGCCCGAAAGCGTGCAGATCGGCACCGACGCGGCCATCGTGCCCATCAGCGTGGCTGCCGCCATGCAGGAAAGTGAAGCGGGCGGGTTGCAAGGCGCACTCCACTCGGCGGGCCAGAGCATCAGCGGGGCGTACCAGAGTGCTGCCGAGGGTGTGAAGGGCGCTTACGAGAATATTGCCGAGGCCACCAAAGAGCGCCAGAAAGAGTACTCGGTGGGCAAGACGGCGGGCGGCGATATCACGCTGGAAGACGGCACCGTGATCGTGCATAAGGGCGACACCATCACCGAAGAGCAGGTGACTGCTGCTGAAGGTGCGGGCAAGTTGGGCGCACTGGCAACTGCCGCGACTGGCGGCGTGCTGGCCGGAGCCTACGACTCGGCCAAAGAGCGCGTGCAGGGCGGCATGGAAGACATGAAAACCGCCAGCGCAGACCGTCAGATGACCTACGTGGTGGGCAAAACCGCAGGCAGCGACGTGACCACCGACACGGGCGAAGTGATCGTGCATAAGGGCGTGACCATTACCCCATTTCAGGCCGAACGTGCCCAGCAGACGGGCAAACTGGGGGCACTGACCGCAGCGGCCACCGGCGGCTCGATCTCCGACAGCGTGCAGGACATCCGCGAACGCCGCGAGATGGATCCGAACTCGCTGGAAGCGACTGTGGGCCGCCGCGTGAAATCTGATGTGCGTGCCCCCAGCGGCAGCCTCGTGGCCGCGCAGGGCCAGATCGTGACCCCTGCTTTGGCAGACCGCGCCCGCCACCTGAACGCCGAAGCCGCCCTGATTGCGGCCACCACCGGAGCCAAGGCCACCACCGAAGGCGCGACTGGTGCAGGCGCAACCGCAGCTTTGGCGGGCGGCGTCGCCAGCGTCAGCGAAGGCGCGAGCAATCTGATCGACAAGGCCAAGAGCTGGTTTGGTGAGAAGCGCGAGCAGACCGAAGAAGCGCTGGAAAACCGTCAGCAGGAAGCGCAGGAACAAAAAATCCGCGACGCACTGGGGCGTCCGGTCAACCGCGTGATCTTGGCCCCCGACGATTCCATCATCCTCAATATCGGTGAAATCGTGACGCACAAGGCCGTCGAATCGGCCCGCAGCGGCGACGTGCTGGACATTTTGCTGGACAGCATCAGCAAGGAAACCGTGACCATCGATCCCCTGAGCGTTCGCCCGCACGAAACGGGTACGGCGGCACTGGAAGGCCAGAGCGACTTGGGCGATACACCCAACGTTCCCGCCAACACGAACGATCCTCAGCGCCCTCTGTAAGCAGGGTTTCAAGGCAAAAATAAATAGAGTGGGGCGGCTTTTACTTAGGCTGCCCACTCTATTTTTATGTTCGATGGTTGCCAATCAATTCCGGAAAATCACCTCTTCCCGGCCAAACGAACGCCGCGCTACGAGGGCCAGTACGAACGCGCCCAGCAAATTGGCGGCAATGGCGATCAGCACGTTCGGGGCCGTGACCGTGCCGCGCACCGTGTCCAGAATGGCGAGCATAGAGCCGAACAGCGGAATGGCGTACAAGGCTGGCCCGGTGCTGAGGAAGTCGCTGAATTGCAGCAGCACGGCGGGAATCACGATGGCAAGGCTCAGCGGCGTGACATAGGTTTGCGCCTCTTTGTACGAGCGGGCGTAGATGCTGAGGGCGATCAGGATGGCGCTGATGAGCAGGGCGGCGCTGATGGCGGCTCCGATCAGGGCCACTGCCGCGCCGAAGCTGAGGCTCAGTTGGCCCCCGAACGCCTGCGACAATTCCGCGCTGCTGGCCGACTGCCCACGCTGAAGCAGGCCCGCGACGAATCCGCTGGCAAGGAACCCGAGGACGCTGAAGCATGCGCTGGTCAGTGCTGTGAGCGTGGTTGCCAGCAATTTTCCGGCCACCACTTCGCCGCGCCGAACAGGGGAGACCAGCAGGCTTTCCAGCGTGCCGCGCTCCTTTTCGCCTGCGGTGGCGTCCAGCGCTGTTGCCATCGCACCCGTCAAAATAAAGTTCAGCATCAGCAAAGGAATCAGGAATGCTAATTGGCCGCTGCGTTGCTGCTGGGGTGGGCTGGCATCAACAGGCTTAATTTGAATAGGCGTGAGGGTGTCGGCATTGAGGCCCAGCGCGGTCAGGCGCTCCAGCGTCAGCGTGCGGTTGTAGGCGTCGATGGTGTTTTCCACCTTGCCATACGCTCCGGTTTGGGCACGCAAGCTGGTCAGTTTGGCGTAGACCTCTAGTGTGCCGGTGCCGTCGCCAGCACGGGTAGGCAGGGCGGCGGGCGCACGTAGCGCGGCTTCTACATCGCCGTCTGCCACTGCGGCGCGGGGGTCGGTGACAGCCACGAGGGTCACGCCCGCACGGAGCACCGAACCGTCAGGGGCTTTCTCGTCGCGCTCTAGGGCTGTTCGGAGTGCCGGGGGCAAGGTTCCCACTACACCCACCTTTTGGCGCTCCTGTTGCTGCCCGCCCACAAACTGGCCCAGCAGTTGCGGCAGCCCCAGCGTAAACAGGGGAATCAGCAGCAGCGGAATCAGAATGGTGCCGAGCAGCGTGCGGCGGTCTCGCAACGTAGCCAGCAAATCGCGCACGGCCACGTGCCACACCATGTCGGGGCGCAGAGTTTCGGAATTAGACGGCATAGGTTCCCCCCGCAGGCGTGCCGCGCAGCAGCGCAAAAAATGCCCGTTCCAGATTGCGTTCGCCGGTGCGGGCCAAGATGCCCCCCAGCGTATCCACCGTCACCAATTTTCCTTCATGCACAATCGCCATGCGGTCACAGACCTCCTCGGCCTCGCTCATCACGTGGGTGGAATACACGGTCAGGCGGCCCGGAGCGCGGGTGGCGGCCACAAAATCCAGCAGCGTGCGCCGCGCAAAAATATCGAGGCCGCTGGAGGCTTCATCGAGGATCAGCACGGCGGGATCGTGAATGACCGCGCGGGCGATCACGACTTTCTGGCGCATCCCGGTGCTGTATTCGCCTGCCCGGACATCCAGCGTGCGGCCCAGTTCCAGCTTCTCGTCCAGTTCGGCAATGCGCGTGTCGGTTTGGCTGCGGCTCATGCCGTACAGCCCCGCAAACGATTTCAGCACTTCGCGCCCGGTCAGGCGGGCGGGTAGGCCCATGCCGCCGTTGACCACGCCCACCACGCGCCGCACCGCTTCTGGGTCGCGCTGCACATCATGGCCCGCCACAGTCGCCGTGCCCGAAGTAGGCGTGAGAAGGGTTGCCAGCAAACGCAAAAGCGTCGTCTTGCCCGCCCCGTTCGGCCCCAGCAGCCCAAACACTTCGCCGTCATGGGCAGAAAGAGTCACGTCCGAGAGTGCCGTGTGTTTGCCATATGTTTTGGTGAGATTCTGGATTTCAAGCATAGCGTGCCTCCGATTCTGGAATTGTTCTGAGATGTAGTCGCGGGTCTGCGAACGTTTAAAGATGAAAGCGGCACAGGCGAGAATAAGCACGGCTTTGGAAAGAAAGAAGCCGTCTCCTGAAGCCAAGAGAAAGCCGAGCCAGTGATACTGGTCGCCCAGAACGGGATAGATGAACCCTGCGAGGCCGTAGACGATGGGCACTACTGGAGAGGTGGTCAGTGTGGGCATAGAAAAGATGGTCGCGCCGCACAGAGCGCAGGCCATCATGCATTGAAGGACTATCTTGGGCAACAATAAAGCTTCAGCGCCGCCAGTCACGACGATAGACAGTCCCAGTGCCATGCTTCCTGCCAAGGCGAGGGCCAACGCCGAACCGACTTGCGACAACTCGAATCTTCCGCGTCCTAAAGCGAGCGCGAATAAGTCTCTGGTGCTGCCGCCGAATCGGGGCAACAGACGGAAGCAGCACACCAACGAAAAGATATAGGCGGCAAATAAAACCAGAACAGTGGATTCCCTTGGGCTGTCTGCCGGACTGATGACAATAAATCCGATTGCAACCAAAATCAATTCCACGATCAGCCGGGTCGTTTCGGTATATTCCCGGAGCTGAAACCGCATACTGTGCATAACCTGATTCACGTCATCTGCGTTCCGAACGGCAATTTGATGACATCTTCGATAGAGGCGTCACGAGAAAGGCGGTGCAAAGTCGCATCAAGTTCTGGGGCGGGAATGTTGATAGACGCCCGTTCTCCCGAATAGACGTAGATTATTGTGTAGCTGGCCTCCCAAACAGTCGGCTTCAAAGTCGAGCCGTCCGATTCTTGAGCGAGGGTATAAACAGTGCCGGACATCTTATGCAGTGTGTCTATGTCGTGCGAGCAAATAATGATGAGCGCGTCGTTGATGAGTTCGAGGTGGCTTAAAAACAAGGCCTTTCCCTCCGCGTCCAAACCGTTGGTCGGTTCGTCGAAAATACAGACTTGGGCCTTTGAATGAAGGGCCTGAATCAAGTTGAGTTTCTGGATATTTCCAAACGACAGATCATGGACGCAACGTGCGTGGGGTGGAATCAGCCAGTCTTCCCAGAGTTGATCGAGTTGTCGGGCATTCAAGCCGTCTGCTTTGGCCTGCATCAAGGTCTGGATGAAAAAGCGGGGAGGCAGATTCAAGCCGAAGCTGAGCCTCGATGGAGCGTAGGAGACGCGTGAACCGCGTGGTGTTTGCCCTCCATTGGCATAAATTCCACTATGGGCATAAATGATCTGGCCGGAGTCTGCGTCGAGGAGTCCGGCCAGCAGTTTCAGCAGGGTCGTCTTGCCCACGCCGTTCTTGCCCGTCAGAGTCAAGACTTTGCCATCAAAGTCGAAAGACAAGTTCGACACGACGCTTTTGTCCCCAAGAGATTTGCTGACCTTCTCAATGGTCAACATCAAGTGGCCCGCCCGACGCCAAGAGGTGCGGCGTCCCGGTTCATTGCACTCCCTCTGGATCGCTGAAAATCTCTTCAATACTTCGCCCAAACACCCGTGCCAAGCGGAAGGCCAATGGCAAACTGGGGTCGTAGCGGCCCGTCTCTAGGGCGTTCACAGTTTGGCGGCTCACGTCCAGCGCGGCGGCTAGGTCGGCTTGCGTCCATTGGCGCTCGGCCCGCAGCACCCGAATCCGGTTGTCCATGCTTACCCGCCTGTGTCGCGGCGGTACAAGAAGGCGGTGACGGCGTAAAAGGTAAACAGGCTGATGCCCCAAGGGATGTACAGCAGCCACACAGAGAGCTGAACGTTGTTGCGGATAGAACTGCCGTCCAGTGCGCCAAATACTCCCCAAGCGATGAGGCCGGTCATGGCCGTCATTCCCACGATGCCGGACGCCGCCCACGCTTTCAGGTAGCGGGCGCGGCGAAATTCGTCCATCGTGCGGTATTGCCACAGCATCAGGCCGAGGGTCAGCGGCATCATGAGGGCCAAAAACGGTGGAATCCGTGACGGGAATTGAAACAGCACGATCAAGCCGACGAAAACGAGCAGACTGAACGCCACTTCTACCCATTGTGTGCGGCGCATCTGGCGTTCACGCGGTACAGGTGCACTGGGTGGGGAAGAAGTGGGACTCATTTCCCCCGTCCGTCCCGCGCTGCCAGAACCCAGCCCGCAATGCCCCACACGCTCATTCCGGCCACGTATAGCGCCCAAGGTGGTGTACGGAACTCGAAGATCGCCTCCAGCGAAATCAACGTTCCGGCCAGCAGCATGACCACCAAAAAGGCGATGCTGGCGGCGCGGGCATGTAGTTGCCGTCCGTATTCATCCATCTGCCGGATGCCCAGCACGGTCATGACGGCGAAAAACAGGGGCAGGGCCGCCAACACGCCCGCGCCGAAACTGTTGAACAGGGGAATGTTCTGCGCCCGCCCGATGGTCACGGCCAATGCGGCCAACAGGGCGACGCCGCCTCCGCCCAGCCCCATCCACAAGCTCAGTCTGTTGACTCGGCGCTCGCGGGGCGTGGGTTGAGAGCGGCCCTGAGATTCACTCGCGTTCATGTCAAGCCTCCTTGACACCAAGAGTAAAGCGAGCTTGACCTGATGTCAAGTCTCTTTTACATAAGAAGGTGGTTGTGTGTTTGTTAAGCGTTGGGTCAGATAGCCTCAGAAGGCGAGATGACACACCTTTGCCAGTCACGGCAACCGTTTAAGATGCGCCACCTTTCGTGCTTCCGCTGGCCGTCAGGTGCCGATGCTGAAGGCCAACTCGCCGTTCGCTCATCCAAAATGAGAACAAATCTGTTACTATGGGAAAGTTGAGCTTAGTGCCGTTTCTGTACCCAGTTCAAAGACGACGCGCGGCTAGATCCCGCTCTGGCTCATCATCTGTACGTTTTTTCCCAGCTGAGCCGTAGTTTTAGATCAACCGGTCAGACCGCTCAGTTTTTATTCTAGCGCCATTCACCGTTAAAAGAGCAGTTCTCAAACGTTGTTCCCTTGCTGCGGCGATTTCCGCAGTATCTCTGGAGGAGAGTGCATGTTTAACCCCCCTACCCTCGAAGACCTGCAAGAAACCCGCCGCGCCAACGAAAAGCTGGTGCTGAAAGCCTTGGAAAGCAAGCCTGAGTGGGTAGAAACCGAACTGGCGAAAACCACCAGCTTGGCCCTGTCTCACCTCCGCGCCGCGCTGGCCAGTCTGCTTGATCAGGGCCGCGTGCGCCGCCTCCCCGGTACCGGAACCCGCGCCGTGTACGGCCTCGCTGACCCCGGTTTGGCCGATGTGCCCGCCACCCCCCTGACCGGCGACGCCAAGAAAGTGCGCGACTACCTTGAGGGCCGCGCCGACAGCGCCCTGTACATGAGCGATCAGCTCCGCATGACCCGTGAAGACGTGATGACGGCCCTGAGCCTTCTCAACGCGCACGGCATGATCACCTGCACCTTCGTGGGCAGCTTGGTCATCTTCCGCCTCAAGGAAACGCAGGCGCTGGGACAAGAGCAGGCCGTCCCTGCCCCCACCACCAAGAAAAAGCAAGTCGCGTAACTTAAGTTCACCCATCGCCGCGCTTTCCCACTGTGGAGGCGCGGCGATTTTTTGGTTCGCTCCGTGTGTTTCGCTCAGCCCTCTTCACACTCTGCCTCTACACTGGCCCTATGCTTCCCCGTTCCTTCGCGCTCGCTGCCGCGCTGACGCTGCTGGCCCCGGCCCTCAGCGGTTGCCGCTACAACTTCGTGCCCCTCATTCCGCCTGAAGTGAAGGTGGATTTTCCGGCGCGAATCACGGGGGCCACCCTGACCCGCTCCGGCGAAGCGTTGACGTTGCAGGCGGCGTTAGAAGGCCGCTTCGATCCCGGTTATCTGAGCGTGGTGTGGTTCGATGGAGGCCGCGAATTGGGCCGCGACAGCGTGTATCTGGACGCCGAAACGAGGAAGGCCAGCTTTTCCCTGACCGCCCCGAATCCGGGCACCTACCGGGCGCTGCTGTCGTTTGGCGGCAACGTGCTGCGGCAACTAGAGCTATACGAGGTGCAGCCGTGAGCCTGCCTGCTGGCCGGGAATGGCTGGGCGTGGTGGAATGGAGCGCAGGCACCCGCGAACGCCTGATCTGGCGCGGCGAACAGTACGAGGGTGGGCGGCTGCACCCTTACCGCACCGAACCCTTGCCCGCGCCCGTCAACTACGGCTGCTTGCCCGGTACCCTCAACCCCGCCGACGCTGCCGAAGTGGACGCCGTGTGGTTGGGCGCTCCACTGGCCGCAGGCACGCAAATCACGGCTCGGCCTACCGGACTGCTGCATTTGGCCGATGGGGATCACAAGGTCATCTTTGGCGACCTAGAAGACGGCTTTATGGCGCTGCTGGCATGGTTTCCGGCGGGCCGGGGGGCAAGATTGCTGGGGCCGGAGCAAGCGCAGACTTGGTTGGCATCGCTCCCTGCTGCACCTTCCATTCCTGCGCTCTAGGGCGAATCTGGCCCCGCACCCACTTCACCGCGTCGCTGCCCGGATAGGACACGGCGCTGTGATCCTCGCGGGCCGACACGTAGGTCTGAATGCCCGCCGCGCCGCCGTCCAGCCGGGCATTGCGGGCCGGATCGAACAGGTAATTGATCAGCAGGCCGCTGCCATTGGTGCGGGCAGGCAAGCGCTTGCTCTGCACTTCCAGATTGGCCGCCACGTTAGGCCACACCACGTCTTTCAGGCTCAGCGAACCGCGTGTCAGCAGCGGCGCACCCGGCACGCTCAGGCTGTCGCAGGCGCTCAGGGCACTCGGCAGGCCGCCTTGCGGAGCGGGCAGCCCGCGCACTCCCGCCGCATGATCGGCCCGCCACGCGGTACAAATGCCGTCCAGATCGATCTGGAGTGCAACCGGTACCTCTGAGTGCAGGCGGGTGAGGTAGTGCAGCCACGCCACGCCCTGCGAGTGCCCCAGCAACACAAGGCGGGGCGGATGTGGGGCCTTCATCCAGCCGTTCTTCAGGCGCTCGAAGTCGGCCAGCAATGCACCGAACCCCCGCTGCGGTGTGCGGGCCTGCAACGATTCGAACTGCGCCGCCGCGTTGCTGGCATACCCGGCCACCTGCACGCTCAGGCCCGCCGCCCCCAATTCATCGGCCACCGCGTCTACCGTTCCGCGCGAAGTCAGGTAATCCCAGTTGTCACGCGGGGCCACGCAAGGCGGCCCACAGCGCCCCGATACGCTGAGAAGAACCACGTCGGGCGCGGGGCCAGCCAGATTCAGCGCCTCACTTCGCCCCGACTGTACCGCGATGGGTACACAGCCTGTCAGGGAAAGAAAAAGGAACGGCGGAAAGAGGAAGGGAAGAAGGCGGAACAGAGCAGACATTCGGGTTCAGTGTAAGAGGAATCGGGTCACGCGGGGGTCAGGCAGAAGTGATTTGGGTAAGTTTGCTGCCCGCTTCCCGTCCGCACAGGCGATAGGCTTGGAAATGGGCTGGATTCTGCTCTTAGACCCTTCGCCCCTAGACCCTTGGACACTTTTTACACCGCATAACCCGCACCCTGCCGTCAACTCTCACCCGGTTCCGCCGCCTGCCCCCCAGATACCTGCCCCCCTGACGCCCGGTACAGTTTGGCAGGCCGCCCCGCCAGCCCGTACTGATGATCCAACTGGGCGCGGCCCACCCGCACCAGATGTTCCAGATAGCGCCAAGCGGTCACGCGGCTCAGGGCCACTCTGTCGCCTATTTCTTCGGCGCTGGTGGGGCGGCCCATGTCAACTAAGGACAGATAGACCCTCTCCAGCGTATGCGGGTCTATGCCGCGTGGCAAGGCTTCGGCGGTGCTGGCACTGATGCCCAGCAAGCGGTCTAGGCTGGCCTGATCCAGCCGGGGCGCGGCAGTGGGGGTGGTGGGGGTATGGCGGGCACGGTGGCGGGCCACCAGTTCGGCCAGCCTCGCGCCCGTAAACGGCTTGATCAAGTAGTCGAAGGCCCCGTGCGCTAGCGCCGTGCGAACGCTGAATTCGTCGTCTGCGGCGGTAATCAGGGCCACGTCGGTGGTGCGCCCCTGCGTGCGCCAGTGCCTCAGCAAGCCCAGACCGCTGCCGTCGGGCAAGTGTACGTCTAGCAAGATCAGGTCAGGGGCGAGGGCCTGCGCCAGCGCGTCGCCTTGGGCACAGGTGGCGGCGCTGCCCACCACATGTACGTCTGGGTCACGCTCCAGCAGATCCCGGTTCACACGGGCCACCCGCAGATCATCTTCTACCAGCAGCACCCGCACCCGCGCACTCATGCCGGGGGCCTCGGCGCACTAGATTCTGAAACAGTAGGCTCTGAGGCGGCGCTGACCAGTGCAGTGTTTCCCGGTGCAGGCAAGCTGACCTGAAACACCGTATGGCCGCCGCGCCGCGTGTGCTTGATCTGGCCGCCCAACGCCTGCACCCGCCCCAGTACGCCCGCCAAGCCGTAGCCCCGGCCTTCGCCCTTGCTGCTCGCGCCGCGTGTAAAGAGCCGGGCCGCCACCCCCGCCGCCACGCCGGGGCCGCTGTCTTCCACTTCCACCTGTGCGCCTTCCGGGTCTTCACCAATGAGGACAGTCACGGTGCCGGGCTGCCCCGCCAGTGCCTCGAAGGCATTTTCGGTCAGGTTGCCCACCGCCGTCACCAGCGTATCGGCGTGGCGCTCCCATAAGGCCGATAAATTGCTGCCCTCGGCTACCTGAAAATCGATGCCGAGTTCCTGCGCCCGCTCACGTTTCCCGGCCAGCAGGGCTACCAGCCGGGGCACCTGCACATCCCGCAGCAGTTGCCGGAACTGTGCGCCCTGTTCAATCTCGGCGTTCAGCACGCGCAGGGCTTCTTCGGGGCGGCCCAGTTGCAGCAGCCCAGACAGCACATGCAGGCGGTTCTGGTATTCATGCGTCTGGGCACGCAGTACATCCACAAAGCCGCGTGCATGGGTCAGTTCGTCGGCCAGAGCCACCGCTTCAGCCCGGTCTCGGAAGCCTGCCACGAACCCGCCTCCACCAGCCCCAGACTGTCCCAGCGGTTCGATATTGACCAAAATAGGCTGGCCCTTTAGCATCACTTCCAAGTTTTGTTGGCGCGATAAGGGCTGCTGCACCGGGCGGGTGAGGAGGGCCAATTCCGGCCAGAAGTCGGCCAGGGGCGCGGGCGTCGACTGTGGCGTCACTGCCTGGGGCCTCACCGTCTGCGGCCCCAGCATCTCGGCGGCGCGGTCATTGACCAGCGTCACCCGGCTCTGTCCGTCTACGGCAATCACGCCTTCGCGCAGGGCTGCCAGCACCGCCCGCTGTTGGCCCACCAGCGCAGCAATCTGTTCGGGTTCCAAGTTCAGAATATCGGCCCGCAGTCGCCGCGCCACCAACATTGCGCCCGCCGTGCCCAGCCCCAGCGCCAGCACGAACCACGGGGCAAGGCTGATGAGCGCCCCTACCACCAGATGCCACGCGGCGGGCATCAGGTAGCCCGTGCTGACCACACCCACCACCTGCCCCGCCGCGTTCCAGATGGGCACTTTGCCGCGCACGCTGACGCCGAGGCTGCCCCGCGCCACGCTGATAATTTCGCGGCCTGCGAACGGTTCTATGTTGTCGCCGCCTTCCATCGGCTGGCCCAAGCGGTCTGGGCGTGGGTGCGCCAGCCGGATGCCTGCGCGGTTGCCCACCACGATAAAATCGGCCTCGGCCTGAGCGCGAATCTCGTTCACCTGCAGGTTCAGCGCCGCGTTCTGGACGCCCGCTTGTGCCCCCTGAACCACGCTGGGCAGGCGCGACACGATCCGGCTGGCCGTGATGGCCCGCTCGCCAATTCGTTCGCGGGCCTCGCCGTACAGTTGCCACGTCTGCACCAGCACCAGCAGCGCGGTCATGGCGCACAGCACCAGCAGATGCAGCCACACCAGCCGCCCCTGAATGCCTTGCCGCCGCAAAAAAGGGGGCGGGCGAAACAGGGCAGGCAACGGGAGTGCAGCCGAGACGAACGCAGGCGAGGGCGTTGCGGTCAGATCGGAGGGCGGTTTGGGCCGGGTCACGGAGGATCGAGGTCATTCTAGGCGCGGCGGGAAGGGGCGCGGGCCTTGCGTGCATTGTGTTCACGGTTGTGCATTGTGGTCACAAAAAATACCGTGTCAGACGTACAAAACCTCTTGTGTTGCCGGGGCCATGAGCGTAGGGTGAACTCCAACCACAATCTCACCTTGCTTTGCCGCCCACTCTGGCGCGGCCTGCCCCCGGAGGCACCCATGTTGAACATCACGAAAAAAACTGTCCTGACCCTTTCCGCCCTCTTGCTGGCCGCGCCTGCCACCGTCGCTCAAGGCATCAACAACCTCCGCATCATGGCCCCGGCGGCCCCCGGCGGCGGATGGGATCAGACTAGCCGCTCGCTGCAAACCGTGCTGCAAGACGAGGGTCTGGTCAAGCCCGTGCAGGTGTTCAATGTGCCCGGCGCGGGCGGCACGATTGGGCTGGCGCAGCTGTACAACGCCAAGGGCGACGGCAACCTGCTGATGACGATGGGCCTCGTGATGGTGGGCGCGATTCAGACCAACAATTCTAAAGTTGACCTGAGCCGCGTGACCCCCATTGCCCGCCTGACTGGAGAATACGAAGTGATCGTGGTGCCTGCCAGCAGCCCCTACAAGAACACCGCCGATCTGGTGGCCGCGTGGAAGGCCAACCCCGGCGCAGTGGCCTTTGCGGGCGGCAGCGCGGGCGGCACCGATCATATGCTGGTGGGCCTCTTGGCGCGGGCGGCGGGCGTAGACCCCAAAAAGATGAACTACGTGCCCTTCAGCGGCGGCGGCGAAACCTTGGCAGCCCTGCTGGGCAACCAAGTCGCGGCGGGCGTGGCAGGCTACGGCGAATTCGAGGCCCAGATCAAGGCCGGAAAACTGCGGGCCATCGGCATCAGCGCGCCCAAAGCTCAGGCCGGAATTGCGGTGCCCACGCTGAAATCTCAGGGCTACAACATCGATTTGGCGAACTGGCGCGGCATCGTGGCCCCTCCCGGCATCAGCGCCAGCCAGAAGGCTGAACTGGTGTCGGCGCTGGACAAGATGCACAAGTCCAAAGCTTGGAAAGAAGTCCTAAACACCCGTAAATGGACAGATTTGTACATGAGCGGCAGCAAGTTCGACGTGTTCCTGAAACTGGAAGCCGTGCGAACCAAGGGCATCTTGCAAGACATCGGCCTTGTGAAGTAAGCCGGAGCAGCAGGGGGCGAAGTGGAAGCACGGAAGCCACTTCGCCCCCTACTTGTTGCACAGCAACGGGAGGCTCGCCTTCCACCCCAAATCTACCCAACTAAATCTCCACTTCCCCTAACCACACTTTCCCAGAGGTTCCCATGCCCGATCCCGTCCCACCCAACATTTCCCTTCCCACTGCCCGCCGCCCCATCAGCGTGCCCGATCTGCTTATCGCATTGGGCGTGGTGGTGCTGGGCCTGCTGATGCTGATCGGCACCAACCAGATTGCCGCGTCGGGCATGAATACGGTGGTAGGGCCGCGAGTCTTTCCGATGATTGTCAGTGTGGGCACGCTGGTTCTGGGCACCTTCCTGACGGTGGCGGCGTTGCGGGGCCACCGCGCCGAACCTGCCGCCGAGGAAGACACCGATCCCAATGTGCCCGTGAATCTGGCGTCTCCGGGCCTGATTCTGGGCGGCTTCCTGATCGGCACGTTGCTGCTGCAACCGCTGGGGTTCGTGTTCGGCACCGCCGTCATGTACTTCACGGTGGCGTTTGCCTTCGGTGAGCGGCGCTACGGCCTGATGGCGGGCGTGGCGCTCATCGTCGCGCTCATCACCTACCTGCTGTTTACGCGTGGGCTGGGCCTCACCTTGCCCCCCGGCATCCTGAAAGGCGTGATCTGATGGACGCCATCACCGCCCTGTTCGCCGGATTCGAAACGGCCCTGACGCCCATCAACTTGCTGTGGGCGCTGGTGGGCGTCACGCTGGGAACGCTGGTGGGCGTGCTGCCGGGCATCGGGCCAGCCCTCACGGTGGCGCTCCTGCTGCCCGTGACGGCCAAATTACCCCCGGTCAGCGCCTTCATCATGTTCGCGGGCATCTATTACGGCGGCATGTTCGGCGGCTCTACCACCTCTATTTTGCTGAATACCCCCGGCGAGTCCAGCTCCATCATCACCGCGCTGGAAGGCAATAAAATGGCCCGCAAAGGCCGCGCCGCCGCTGCCTTGGCTACGGCGGCTATCGGTTCCTTCGTGGCCGGAACCATCGGCACCATGCTGCTGACCTTTGCCGCGCCCGCCATTGCCGAAATCGCCGTCCAAATCCGGCCCGAAGCCAAGTTCTCCCTCATCATGCTGGCCTTCGTGACCATCAGCGCCACCTTTGGCGGCAGTCCTCTGCGCGGCCTGATCAGCCTGTTTTTCGGCCTGTGCATCGGCTTAGTCGGCACTGACCTGCAAAGTGGACAGGCCCGCTTCACGCTGGGCCGCCCCGAACTGCTGGACGGCATCGAGTTTGTCACCGTCGTCATCGGGCTGTTTGCCATCGGGGAAACGCTGTATGTGGCCTCGCGCCTCCGCAAAGACAAGGCCAGCGTGATCAAGCTGGAAGGCAACGCCCGCATGACCCGCGAAGATTGGCGGCGCAGTTGGAAGCCTTGGCTGCGCGGCACGGCGCTGGGGTTTCCCTTCGGCGCAGTTCCGGCGGGCGGCGCAGAAATCCCCACGTTCCTCAGCTACACGCTGGAGAAAAAACTGAGCAAGCACCCCGAAGAGTTCGGCAAAGGCGCGATTGAAGGCGTGGCTGGCCCCGAAGCCGCCAACAACGCCGCTGCTGCTGGGGTACTCGTGCCGCTGCTGACGCTGGGGCTGCCGACCAGCGCCACCGCCGCCATTTTGCTGGCCGCCTTTCAGCAGTACGGGCTTCAGCCGGGGCCGCTGCTGTTCATTACCAGTCCAGAACTCGTGTGGGGCCTGATTGCCAGCCTGTACATCGGCAACGTGATGCTGCTGGCGCTGAACTTGCCGCTCGCGCCCGTGTGGGCCAAACTGCTGCTGATTCCCCGCCCCTTCCTGTACGCCGGAATCCTCGTGTTTTCCACGGTGGGCGTGTACAGCCTCAACAACAGCGTGTTCGACCTGTTCCTCTTGGCCCTGTTCGGCATCATCGGCTACGGCATGCGCCGCTTCGATTTCCCCGTCACGCCCGCCATCATCGGCGTCATTCTGGGGCCAACCGCCGAAAGCTTTTTCCGCACGGCCCTGCAGCAAAGCAACGGCGATTACAGCACCTTCGTTCGCCAGCCGCTCAGCGCGTTTATCTTGTTTATCGTGGCGCTGGCGCTGATTGTTCCGGCGGTGTTGAAGGCGAGAAGGCCGTCAGTGGCAACTTGAGTTAGAGCGTGGACAGTGGAACGTGGATCGTGGTGAAGCTCTGACCACGATCCACGTTCTCTTTGACCTTCCGATTTGCACTCCCGGTTTAGCTGCTTACAACCCCATCCCGCACCCGCAGCGTATGGTTCGCCAGCGCCGCCACATCGCGGTCATGGGTGATGAGTACCACCGTGCGGCCCCCCTGCGCCTGCGCGGTCAGCAAATCCAGCACTTTTTGGCCCGTGCGGGTATCCAGATTTCCGGTGGGTTCGTCGGCCAGCAGCACGGCGGGGTCACAGGCCAGCGCACGGGCAATCGCCACCCGCTGCGCTTCTCCGCCCGACAATTGGCCGGGAAGGTGCGTGGCGCGGTTGCCCAGTCCCACGCGCTCCAGCAGCTCGCGGGCCCGTTCGCGGCGTTCTTTGGGCTTCATTCCGGCCAACGTCAGCGGGAATTCCACGTTTTCCAGCGCACTCAGAATGGTCACGAGGTTGTGATTTTGGAACACGAAGCCGTAATGCTTAAGCCTGAAGTCGGCGCGGCCTGCTTCGGACAGACTGTGCAAATCGGTGCCGCCCACCACCACGCGCCCGGAACTGGGGGTGTCGAAGCCCGCCAACAGGTTCAGCAGGGTGCTTTTGCCGCTGCCACTCGGCCCGACCACTGCTGTCAGGCCTTGCGGAAACGTGTGGGTAAAGGGCGCGAGCGCGGTGACGGAGCCTTCGCCGCTGGGGTAAATGCGCGAGAGGTCTTGGGTCACGAGAGCGGGGCGGGAAGCGTCAGGGGCGACGGTTCCCGCCAGAACTGCGGAGGAAGTCATACGCGCCCCAGTGCATCGGTAATGCTGATGCGGCTGGCACTGCGCGAGGGCAGTAGCCCCGACAGCAGCCCCAGCAAAATGCTGATGCCCAGCGCGAGCAAGGTCAGGCGCGGGGTCAGGGCCGCCGCGTCTATTCCGGCCAGATTTTGGGTGTACAGGTTCACGCCCCAGATGCCTGCCAGTCCCAAAATGATGCCGCCCACGCCGCCCGCCAGCGCCAGCAGCAGCGATTCGGTCAGCACCAGCGCCCGCACGAAGCCGGGGCGTGCGCCGATGGCCCGCAGGGTTCCAAACTCGCGGGTGCGCTCGAACACGCCCATCATCACGGTGTTGGCAACCGCCAGCCCGCCCACGATCAGCGCGATCAGGCTAATGCCGAAGCGCACGGCGTCACTGATTCGGAGGGCGCGTTCCACGAAGCTCAGGAAGTCCGATTGAGTGGACGCTTCCAGATTCAGGCGCTTGGCGAGAGCGGTGGCTACGGCTCGGGCGTCACGGGGATTCTCCAGTTTCAGGGCCACCAGCGACACGCGCCCGGTTGCGCCCTCGGCGTCTTGCAGGGTACGCAGCGGCAGGAAGATGAAGGAATCTACCAGCCCCGATTCCTGCGCCAGCACGCCGATCACTTTCACCGAAGTGCGCCGTGTAAGGTTCAAGGTACTGCCCACCTTCAGACGCAGGTTCTCGGCGGCTTTGGCACCGACTACCGCCACTTTTTGACCCTCATCGCCAGCAATCAGAGCGCGGCCTGTGGCGGGCACGATTTTGGGAAAGACTGTGCTGATGCCCTGCGCGGCAGGTAGGCCATACAGCACCACACTCTGCGACACGTCCAAACTGCTCCGCACGCTCATCACCACGGGCGTCACCGACGTGATCCCCAGTTCCTCCGCCAGCTTTTGGATGTCGGCCACAGCCGTTTCGGGCAGGTTGGGCTGCGGCGCAAAGCCCTGCGTGAACCCGCTCAGGCTCACCTGCACATCTGGCCCGATGCCGCCGAGTTCGCTGGTAAAGACCTTGCGAATCCCCTCGCCCAGAGAAAGAAAAACAACCATGCTGGCGACGGCCACCGTGATTCCCAGTGCCGTCAGCAGCGTCCGCACAGGCCGCCGCGTGAGTCCTCGCCACGCCAGCGCCCACAAATCTCCCCAAGACATCATGAGATGTAAGGTACGCCGAAACCGCAGGACAAAAGACGGGAAGTGTTGCGGAGTGGGTCTGAGAGGCGAAGGGTCTGAGGACGGACTTAGCCTTGAAATCCGTCTACTTCACAGGTTGCGCATCAAGGATATAGGTCTCAGCTCTGTTGAGTACCAACGCCACTTTAGTTTCTCCGCCTGTACCGATGACTCGATGACAGTCCACAAGCCAGATGTAAGGATAGATCGGGTCATCTACTTTTGTTTTGTCGTCCATCAGCATGAGGTGGTAAAGGAGATCGCGCAACTGTTCATCCTTTGCTATGAATTCGGTATCGTCGAACGCCTCCCAAAAGGCTCCTCTGTGGTTCTCAAGGGGAAGTCCATTCTCTAAAAGAATGCCAGTTATGAGGTTGAAATATGTAATCAGGATGGGTTCATTTTCGGGCCACGCGGATTCGCACTGATCGCAGGCGTAGAAAATGGCACCCGTAGCTTTGACTTTAAATCTTGCAAGGAGGCCGCCACCACCTATGTGGAAACAAACAGGGCATTTGGTATAGAGCGGCCTCATGCCCCAATCTACCGCTCTCATCTTTCCTACCGCCTTACCTCACGCCCGCCCTCTAGCCTGAAGCCCATGCTCAAGCCTGCCTTTTTCCTCTCCTTCCTGTCTGCGGGTCTGTTCCATGCGGGCGCACAGACCTTTATTCCGCTGGATTCCCGGCCTGCCACACGGGTGCTGCCTGCCCTGATCGCGGGCCTGAATGGGCGTGACATACAGGTGGTGCCCGCCGAACTGCTGGGCAATGCCACACGCGGCGCAGACCCGGCAGCCCTGACGGCTTGGCTGAATGCTCAACCAGTGGGCGGCCCGCTCGTTGTGGCGCTGGACGCCCTCGCGTATGGCGGCCTCGTGCAGTCGCGCACCAGCCCCCTGACCACCGATGAGGCTTTGGCCCGCTTGGCCCCGCTCAGAGACTGGAAAACCCGCACCGGGCAGCCTATCTACGCCTTCATCACGCTGCCGCGCGAGCCGGACGCCACCAACCGGGAACGCAATCTGGAGGTGACGCGCCGCATGATCGACTGGGCGCGGGAAGGCGTATTTGCCGAGCTTCACATTGCTTGGGATGATGCGTTGCCCGGCAGCCCCGCCCCAGCGGAAGGCGCAGCGCTGGCGCAGAATGCCCCGGCCAATGTGCGGGTGTACCCCGGTGCCGACGAGGTGCTGTCGATGCTGGCAGCCCGCGCTCTGGCTCCTACTCCCAAAACAGTGCGCGTGGAATACAGCGACCCCAAGGCGGCAGAGGCGGTGATTCGTTACGAGGGGATTCCGCTGACGCAGAGCGCCCTGAACCATGCAGAGGGCAGCGGCTTCCGTGTCATTCCGTCTGGGCCTGCTGACCTGACGCTGTACGTGTTCAATGGGGGAGACCCGCGCCGCGCCGCTGTGCGAATCAGCGCCCTGCTGCGGGCTGGCCCGGTGGCGGTGGCCGACGTGGAGCGGGTGAATCTGGGCAATACGCGCCTCTGGTCTGATCTGGCCGTGTTGCGTCAGCCTGCCAACTTGCGCTCGCTTGCGGCTTGGGGCACTCCCGGCAACAACTTGGGCACGGCTCTGGCCCACGCCAAACTCACTTTGGGCGGTGTGGACGCGGTGCGCCAAGATGCGCTGCTGGCCCGCCAGTACGCCAACGACATCATCTACAGCGCTGAATTGCGGGCCGCCTTGCGAAAAGCCGTGCCCGAAAACCAACTGAATACACCGCAAGGTCAAGCCGCGCTGCTCAAGCTGGCTGCCGAATATTTCCCGTTGCGCTTGGGGCAGACCTATACCCTTAATGCCGCCGACTTGCCGTGGGGCCGCTCCTTCGAGTGGGATTTTGAGTTGAAGGGTGGGTGGTGAGGGGCGGGCGTTGATGTGGCGTGTGAACCCCCCAGTCTGCTTCGCAGCCAGCCCCCCTTGAAGGGGAGCGCAACAGCATTTGTCCTCCCCTCAAGGGGGGGCGTTGCGTCAGCAACGGGGGGGTTTACACGCCACCGTACTCTTCCAACTCCCCCTCCCCCTACTCCTTCAAACTCAGCAGCAGCGCCGCCCCGATTACTAGGGCCGCGCCCAGTAACGCCGTGACCGACAGGCGTTCGGCAAACAGCCACGCGGCCAACGCAGCGGCTACCACCGGTTCTAGGCTGGCAATTACGCTGGCGCGGGTGGCGGGCAGGCGCGGCAGGCCGAGGCTATAGGCGGTGTAGGCGAGGTACGTGGACAGGAAGGCGATGGCCCCCAGCCCAGTCCACGCGGCGGGTGTTTTGGCGCTGAATTCTACGAACGGCAGCAGGCCCAACGCGCCCACTGGCAGGGCCACAGCCAGCAGCGCAGGCGGCGAGTAGCGGCCAAAAAACGCTTTGCCATAGAGGTAATACAGGCTGTAGGTGAATCCAGCGACTAGGCCAAACACCAGCGCCGCCGCCGACACGGTGACGCCCCTCCCGCCGCCGAGGCTGATCAGGGCAATGCCCGCCAACGTTCCGGCCACCGCCAGCACGTCGCGCTTGCCCAAGCGTTCGCGCAACACGGCCCAGCCGAACAGGGCCACGAATGCCGGGGCCGTGTACAGCAGCACGCTCGCCAAACTTGCGCCGCCTGCCCGCACTGCCAATTGGTAGGAGCCGTAAAAGATGCTGACGCCTGCGATGCCGAACGCCGCCGTGATCCAGAAGTCACGGCCACGCGGCAAGGGCGCACGAATCAGCGCGGCGTGGGTGGCAAACAGGCCGCCGCCCAACACTGCCCGCCAGAAGGCCACTTCCAATGGCCCTACGCCCGCCGCCTGCACATTCTTGCCAAATATTCCCAGCAGGCCCCACAGAAACGCCGCCGTCAGAATCAGCAGCGGGGCGGGAATGTTTCGGCTCCAGCCTTTGGCCTGTGCCCCTGCGGGCGCGGAGTCCGTCATCTCAGACGCCCCGTCTGCGCCATACCAGCACCGTCGCGCCAACGGTCAGCAGCAGGCCCACGCCGCCCACAGCGGCCAGCAGCAGGGTGCGGCTGTCGCGGGTTTCGCCCACCGGGGCCAGCGTATCCAGCGTGTACACCGCCGTATCGTCGGGCGCGGCCAGCACGTCTACCGGGGCGGGGGCACTGGCGCGGCTGGCCTGCAACGCCGAGGTATCTGTCCCGGTGCTGGGCCGCAAAATGCCGTCGGCACTCAGGGGCGAATACACGCTGCTCGTGACCCAGTAGGCGTACTGGCCGGATGGAATGGCCGTATCGATAATCAGATTTGTGCCCTCTATAGTTACGGTGGGGGCCGCCATCGGCACAGGCTTTTGCCCTACAGCCGCCGCGCTCTCCTGTGCGGTGGGCAGGCCCTCCAGCGTAGCCCCGGCCCCGGTCACGCGGACATGGTAGTGCCAGCCGCCCGCGCCGCGCACGTTCAGGCCCAAGTTTCCCAGCGTGCGTACCGTACCCAGCGGAGACTTCACAAAAATATCGACCACACTGGCCGAGAACCCGGAGGGCAAGCCCCACGGATTTTCGATGCGTCCCAGTCCCACCGTAAAGCGCATTCCAGCCGATGGTTTAGCCGTGCCCTGAAGCAGTGGCAGGCTCTTTTTGGCCGCGTTGCCCAACGCTTCGGCCCGGAATTCTCGCAGGTCAAGGGCGTCGCCGCTGATGGCCGGGCGGGTGGGCAGCACGTAGCCGCCGTCGCCGCGTGCATCGCCCGCCGGGTCTGGATAGGAAAAGAGGGCCGCAAACAGCAGGGGCACAGACAGCATCGGCGCAGACAGGAGCGAAACGGGCAACAGCACGCCCGCAAGTATAGGTCAGGGCGATGGGCAGCACAGGTGACGCGGCTGAGCTTGTTCGCGCGCCGCCGTCCTCACCTTGTTGGGGGCATTCATGCGGCCTTGATCTCTGAGCAGTCGAAATCTCTCACGCTGACTAAGGCGGCCTGTGCGTGTGCCAGTCGGTCTTTCTCGCCGCTTGGCCCACCCGCCTTGGCCAGCACCCTTCGGCCGGATGGGCACTCCCCAACCCTTCCCCCACCGAATGTAAAGCCACGGTCAGCTTGCCCGCATTTGTTCCACAAAACGGGGCTTAAACTGGGGGGGTGAAGGGCTTACGCGAGTTCATCGATTGGTTGCGCGAAACGCTGAAGGGCGCTGTCCAGCCTCCCCGTCAGCTGCAACCCGTCCCGATTCCCGTGCGCGTCCGCGAACGCCGCTGAGGATCATCTCCCTCACTTCTCTCCGTGGTTAACCCAAACTGAACTCAGGGCGCTTACTTGCGGGTAGGCGCTTTTGCTGTGTGGTGGGATTGGGGAGTGGGGCTGTGCAGTGGGGGAGCTGGGGGCATGACCTGACCTTCCGGTGACGTGGCTCTCCGTGTCCGGCCCACCGCCGCGCTATGCTGCCCCGCGTGTCCGGCCCGTCAAACAGCAACCCGTCCGATGTGCCCTCTGATCTTCCCCTGTCCGGGCCAGAAGCCAGCCTTGGCGCGCCGTCCGTCTCCGCCGCAGGAGAAGATGCCCGCGCTGACGATCACGGCATGGCCGAACTGCGGGTGCTGATTTCCGAACGCCCACAGGCCGAACAGGAGCGGGTAGAAAAGGCCTACATCTTTGCCCGCGACGCCCACGACGGCGTGAACCGCAAGAGCGGCGAGCCGTACATCACGCACCCGGTGGCGGTGGCCGTCATTCTGGCGCGGCTGGGCATGGACACCGACAGCCTGATGGCGGGCCTGCTGCACGACACTGTTGAGGATGTAGACGGCATTACGTTTGAGCTGATTGAAGCGGAGTTTGGCCCTGACGTCCGGCGAATTGTGGAGGGCGAAACCAAGGTCAGCAAACTGAGCAAGCAGGGCAGTCAGGTGGCCGAGGTGAAGGACGCCGGACGCGATATGCAGGCCGAAAATCTGCGCCAGATGCTGATCGCCATGACTGCCGATATCCGGATCATCGTGGTGAAGCTGGCCGACCGCCTGCACAACATGAGGACGCTGGGCAGCATGAAGCCCGAAAAGCAGCAGCGGATTGCCCGCGAAACGATGGAGATTTTCGCGCCGCTGGCCCACCGCCTGGGCATCGGACAGATCAAGTGGGAACTGGAAGACCTCAGTTTCCGTTACCTGCAACCCGACGCCTACGAGTACCTGCAGACCCGCCTGAGAACCAAGCAGGAAGAACGGGACGCGCTGATTCAGGGCGCGGTGGCGCAACTTCAGGAAGCCCTGATCGATGATCTGGAACTGCCGGAATGGGTCAGCGACATCGATATTTCGGGCCGCAGCAAGCATCTCTGGAGCATTCACAACAAGATGCAGAAAGAGGGCAAGGCGCTGGAACAGATTTTCGATCTGCTGGCGATCCGCGTGATCCTGAAGCCCAAAGACCTGATCGTGCCGCCGGGAACCGACGAAAAGCGCCGCGAACGGGCCGAGGAAACCCGCGAGAAACGCATCTGCTACCACACGGTGTCTATCGTGCATTCTATGTGGACGCCGTTGCCGGGGCGCTTCAAGGACTACATCGCGGTGTCTAAGCCCAACGGCTACCAGAGCCTGCATACCACCGTGATTACGCAGGGCGGGCAGCCCATAGAGGTGCAGATTCGCAGCTTGCGGATGCATGAGGTGGCCGAATACGGCGTGGCGGCGCACTGGATGTACAAGCAGGGCGCACAGTTGGCGCAGCGTGACCGTGAGAACTGGATTACCCAACTCCGCGAGCTACAAAACGAGATCAACGACGCCAGCGACTACATGGACGCCGTGAAAACCGACATCCTGAGCCAGCGCGTGCGGGTGTTTACGCCCAAAGGGTTGGCGATCAGTTTGCCGGTGGGCAGCACTGCCGTGGATTTCGCCTATCACATTCACACTCGCATCGGGGAAACGACGGTGGGGGCGCGGGTCAACGGCTCCATTGTGCCGCTGTCTCATAAGCTGGGCAACGGCGACATGGTGCAGATCGTGACCAGCAAGAATGGCCACCCCAGCCGCGATTGGCTGAACTTCACGATTACGCGCAGTGCCCGCTCCAAAATCCGCCACCATTTCCGCACGCAGGAGCGCGACGAGGCACTGAAGCATGGGCATGATCTGCTGGAGCGGTACCTGCGGAAACGGCAACTGGCGGTGCGCCAACTGATGAGAACGCAACTGCTGGAAGACGCCGCCCATAAGCTGATGGGCACGCGCAATCCCGACGATCTTTATTTTGCGCTCCATTCCGGCAAACTGACGCCCAGCGTGGTGGCCCGTATCCTGTCTCCCAGTCTGGCGCTGGAGCAGGCCCCGGCTGGCCCCAGCAAACGCGGCCCGGTCACGCCCCGCACGCCCGAACCCGGCGGCGTCTTTGTGGAGGGCCTGACCACCTCCAGCAAGTTGTCTCAGTGCTGCAATCCCATTCGCGGCGATCAGATCATGGGCTACCTCACGCGGGGCCGGGGCGTCAGCGTTCACCGGATCGACTGTCCCAACATGATCCGGTTGCTGAAGGACGAACCCGAACGCTGCATCGCTGCGAGTTGGGACGCGGGCACACCGGGCGGCACGATTGTGGATTTGGACGTGATCGCGCCGGATCGTCCGGGCCTGCTGGCCGACATTTTGGGCGTCCTGAGCGCCGAAAAACGCAGCCCCATGAAAATCGAGGCGGGGGTGAATGCCGACAACACCGCGCATATTCACTTGCGAATGGCCGTCACGGGTAATGCCGACCTAGAGTTGGTACGCACAGCCATTTTGCGCGTGCAGGGCGTGCAAGACATCGTGCGGGCGGGCCGGGGGAAGACTGGGACGCGGAAAAATGGGATGAGCGCTTAGGGGAATGGAGTCCTAGTTTCTGGGTGAACCCCCCAGTCTGCTTCGCAGCCAGCCCCCCTCAAGGGGAGCGCAAGAGCTTTTGCCCCCACCTCTCCTGCGGAGCTTTGCAAGTCTAAGGGGGGGCGTTGCGCCAGCAACGGGGGGGTTCGCCTTCCAAATCAGCCAACACTTCCCATTCCCCAACTTTCCCTAAGCCACACGGCGCACGATTCCAACCCCACCACCTTGTTATGCTCACAGGCGATGTCGTTCGATGCCCGCGCCCTGTCTGCCCTCGATTTTCCCCGTATCCGCCAAGCTTTGGCCGAACGCAGCGCCACCTCGTTGGGGGTGGAGCGGGCGCAGGCGCTAGAGCCTTCGGCGGATGGGGGCCGGATTGCCCGCGAACTGAACGAAGTCGAAGACGCCATGTTCGGCGTGAGCTTGAGCCTCGGCGGGATTCAGGACATCCGCGACCTGCACGGGCGGGCCATAGAGGGCCGGGTCTTATCGGGCAGCGACCTGCTCACGGCGGCCTATTCGCTGGACGGGGCAATGACCGTCAAGCGGGCCATCGGGGCCAATTCACGTGGGCCACTGCGGGAAGTGGCACACGGGCTGGCCGACCACAGCGAACTGGTACGGCGCGTGCTGGGCGCACTAGACCGTGACGGACAGGTGCGCGACGACGCCAGCCCCCGCCTGCGCGACCTCCGCAAACGCATAGAGCCGCTGCGGAGCCGGATTCGGGAAAAGCTCTCGGCCACGCTGGAACGCTGGGCCGACGTGTTGCAGGAAAATATCGTGACCATTCGCCGTGACCGCTACGTGCTACCCGTGCAGGCCAGCCGCGTGGGGCAGGTGCAGGGCATCATCGTGGATGCCTCGGCCACCGGGCAGACCTATTTTGTAGAACCTGCCACCGTGACGCCGCTGAACAACGAACTGGCCCGCCTGATCCTCGATGAAGAGGCTGAAGTGCGCCGGATTCTGACCGAATTGTCGGGCCTGCTGGCCGCCGATCCCGACGTGCCGCTGACGCTCTCCACCATCGGTACGCTCGACCTGATCGCCGCTAAAGCTCGGCTGGCCCGTGACTGGCGACTGAACCGCCCCGAACCCGTGACCGACAATGCCTACGACCTGCGCGAGGCCCGGCATCCCCTGATCGAACATCCTGTGCCCAACGATATTCGCCTCGGAGACATCAAGCTGCTGCTGATTACCGGGCCGAACATGGGCGGCAAGACGGCCACCCTCAAAACGCTGGGGCTGGCCGTCCTGATGCACCAGTGCGGCATGTACGTGGCAGCGGCGAGTGCCAAACTCCCCGTCGTGCGCGACGTTTTGGTAGACATTGGCGACGAACAGAGCATCGAGGCCAGCCTGTCTACCTTCGCCAGTCACCTCAAGCACCTGCGCTTCGTGCTGCGGCATGCGGCCCCCGATACGCTGGTGCTCATCGACGAGTTGGGCAGCGGCACCGACCCAGACGAGGGCGCGGCACTCTCTCAGGCGCTGATCGAGCAATTGCTGGGGCAAAATGCGCGGGGCATCATCACCTCTCACCTGTCGCCCCTCAAGCAGTTTGCGCTGGAAACGCCGGGGCTACGGAACGCCAGCATGGGCTTTGATCTGGCGACCCTCGCGCCCACCTACCACCTGCAAGTCGGGCAGCCCGGACGCAGCTACGCGCTGGCAATTGCCCGCCGCATGGGCCTGCCCGAAGACGTGCTGGTGCGGGCCGAAACCTTGCTTGGCCCCAACGCGGGCCTGATGGAACGCATGCTGGAAGGGCTGGAACACGAGCGGGCCGACCTGTCGGAGCAGTTGGCCGCCGCCGTGTCGGCTCGCCGTGACACTGAAACCGAACTGGCCCGCGTGCGGCAGGAAAGAGAAACGCTGGAGCAGCGGCGCAACGAGATGCTGGCCGAAGCCGCGCAGAAGGCCGAAACCCTGTATGCCGATGCCATAGAGCGCGTGCGAACCCTGCGTGCCCGCGCCCAGGAAGACGTGGCCCGCCCCCGCGTGATGCAGGAACTCCGCGACCTGCGTACCGCCGCCCAAAAGGCCCGCCCCGCACCGCCCGCCCCCCGCGAGGAACGCGGCGACCCGATCCGGGTGGGCAGCAACGTAGATGTGCCCGCCTACAACGCCACCGGGCAAGTGCTGGAACTGCGCGGAGACGACCTCGTGGTGCAGCTCGGCGTGATGAAGGTAGGCGTCAAGCGCCGTGACGTGCGCGTGAAGCAGGAGGCCAAAGTCAAAGCGCCCCGCGTGTTCGTAGGAACCACCAAAAGCACCTTCCAGAACGAGCTGCAATTGCGCGGCATGGGTGTTGAAGAAGCGGTGGAAGAACTCAGAACCGCGATTCTGGAGGCGCACGCCCTCAAGGAAAGTCCGCTGCGGGTGGTTCACGGCAAGGGTCAAGGCGTGTTGCGCCGCCTGCTGCGCGAGTACCTGAAAAACGACAAGCGTGTGGAATCCTTCCATGACGCCGAGACCAATCAGGGCGGGCACGGCGTGACCATTGTGAACGTAAAACGCTGAAGCTCCCCCAGTGTCTGAAGCAGTAAAGTCCGGTTTCTGTGTAAGCCCGATCACGTAGTTCATCTTGAAAACAGGCAGCATGCCGGAGTGCCCCATTTCTCTTCTCTAAGCAAGAGTTTCTTGATCAAAGCAGGCTTTGCTGCCTTGGCTCTGGCCGCAGTTGCCCCCAGTCAAGCCCAATCCACGGCCCCCGAACCCTTCCGCTTTCAGTTTCCCGCCGGATACTTGGGCCGCTTGGGTGGCACAGAAGGAGTCGTCGATTTTGGCGGTGAAGTGACCAAAGTCAATGCGTTCGGCGTCCGCGCCTTCCCGCTGCCGACTGTGCAAGACCTGCGCGTGGTGTTGGTCAAGCACAACAAGTACTGGGAATACAACATCAGCACACGCATCAAAGACACCACACTCTTGGCCGGAATCGTCAACAACGGTGATGCTGCCGCCGGAATCGCTAAACTGGAAGTCACGCACGACCCGTTCAAGGGCATTCAGTACGGCGCGTCTATCCAGCAGTCGCAACTCGCATCCCGTGATTCCAGTGCCCGCTTTAATGTCGGTTACGCTTCGAGTGCTTGGCAAGACCGTATTCGTATTCTGAATCTGGTGGCTTTCAGCCTCGATTCTGTGACCACCACTGAAACCAGAGACGAGCAGTCCGTCGCCATTACGCGGGCGACGGCCACGCCCTACACTTTCTCCCAAGTCAACGGCGGGTACGGCGAGCCTATCGGCCAGCAGTTCAACTGGCGTTTAGACAGCACTGCCCGCCTGTACACCTTTCCGCTGAATGACAAGGCGCAGTGGAGTCTAGATGTGACGCCCTCGTTGGAATATCGTCCGGTGGCAGGCGTGACCCTCAACTTATCGCATCTAGAGCGTTTTGCAGGCGGCGAAGTGGCTTTGCCTAGCCTCAACCTTGTCCGCCATGAAGAGTCTAACGCCACGATCACCTACCGCATTCCCGGCACGCCCGAATTTGGGTTGGGGGCGCTGCGGGTGCGCGGAACCCGCAACTGGACGAGCGATTACACCTACCTCCGCAACGACGTGCTGCTGAACATCAAAGCCTTACCCTTCCTGATCGGCCCCAGCATCGGCTACCAGTGGGGGCCAGCCAAAGACGGCAGCGCCAGCCAAATGCTGTACGCGCTGGTGGTCATGGGCAAGTAAAGCCACTTCTTGACTTCTTCTCGGTGAATGAAAGCCCGCACAGCAGAACAGGCGGGCTTTCACGTCATTCCTGCTCGGCTTCAGCTTCCGGCGGTTGCGTGCTGGGTTCGCCGTTGTCCACGAAGACGCCCTGTTTGGGCATGTCGGTAGATTGCAACACGTTGCCTTCGGGATGCTGCTGGGCCTGCTCGTCGGCTTGGCGATGTTGGCGGTCTGTGGGTTCCTGAGTCATACGGCAGGGTAGGGGAGAGTCGGGGGGCCGCGCACGCAGGATTTCCTTTATGCAACCGGTTTTTCCTTCGTGCGGCTGTTCCCAGCATCCACAATGTTTCATGCCCACTCTGGGCCTGCGTGATACGCTTCCCAGCCGTGAGTGTGCCTGAATCTGCCCTGCCCGGAGCCGCCAAATCGGTGCGTTTGTCGCTGCCTCTGCTGGGTGCGGGGGCGGCGGCATTTTTTACTCTGGGCGTCATTCAGGCCATGTACGGCCCTGCCTTCGCTTTTTTTCAGACCCGGTTTGATGTCGGCACGGCGGCGGTGGGCTGGATTGCCTCCGTGCATTTTTTGGGATCGGCCCTCGCACCGCCGCTGACAGGCGTGGCCCTGACGCGCTTCAGCCTGCGCCGCGTGGTGGTGTTCGGCCTGCTGATTCTGGCCGCCGGGGTGGGCTTGGTGGCCTTTGCGCCGCTCTGGAATCTGGCTCTGGCGGGGGCGCTGGTGGGCGGATTGGGCCTCGGCACGGTCAGTGCGGCCCTGAACGCTGCTTACGCCAGCGTGGGCACCCGCGCCGTGAATCTGGTGAATGCCGTGTTCGGGCTGGGCAGTATTGCCGCGCCGTTGGTGGTGGCCGGGTTGGCTCCGCGCAGTTTGGCGCTGCCGTTCTTGGTGGTGGCCGCACTCTCGGCCCTGACACTGGGGCTGGTGCGGCTGTGGGGCGTGCCTGCCATGCAGGCGGCTCCGGCACAGGCCGTCGCGGCGCGTCCGGGGGTGCAGTTCGGGCTGTTCGCGGCCCTAATCGCGGCTTACGTAGGCCTAGAAGCAGGCTTCGGCGCGTGGCTGGCGCGGCATCTGGACGGCGTCGGGCTGGCGAATTCGGCTTTTATCCTCAGCGGATTCTGGGCGGGCCTGACGCTGGGGCGCGTCATCACGGGCGCAGTCGGAGCGCGGGTGTCTCCGCCCCGGCTGGTGCTGGTCAGTGCCGTGCTGGTGGCCGTCTGTGCGCTGGCGGCCAGTCTCACCCCGCTGGCTCCCTTCGCCTACCTGTTGGCGGGCCTCGCCCTCGGCCCTATTTTTGGCACCACCCTCGCGTGGATGACCCATACTCTGCCCGCCCGCCTGATTCCGTTCCTGCTGGTGGCGGGTTCGGCGGGCGGCATTCTGATGCCGATTTTGCTGGGCGTGCTGTACTCGCGCAGTGGCCCGGCGGCGGTGCCTGCGGCCTTGGCGGTGTTGGGCGCGGTACTCGTGGCGTTGGTGGCGGCCACGGCCCGCCTGACTCGGCTGCGGCCCCCGGCTGTGGATGGCAGCAAAATCTAGCTCCTGACCCCCCACCTTTGCCTGAACGCCGCGCATATGACAGAATGCGCCCGGAATCCCAGTCAACCTGTAAGACCCCGCACCGGGGCAAGTTTATCCCCCATCCATTCCTGCCGTGATTTTTCCCTGACACCCTGAACAGGCCTGTGCATGCAGGCGTTTTGTAGCGGGAAGCACCACGGCGCAACCGGAGGCAAGAGTGACGTCACAGGCAACCAAGCAGATCAGACTGACCCCCGAGGGGTTCGAGCGCCTTCAGAAGACCCTGCTGCAAGAGCAAAACCGCCTTGCAGAAGCCACGCGAATCTTGCAAGAGCAGATGGAAACCAGCGCCGACAACGAAGACACCGGCCTGGAAGACGCCAAGCGCGAGAAGATGAACATCGAGGCGCGGATTGACGAACTTGAAGACACGCTGAGCCGCGCCACCATCATCGCAGAGCATGAAAACGAAGGCCGCGTGGAACTCGGCGCACTGGTCACGCTGATCATCGACGCCACCAAAAAAGAGATGCGCGTGCAGGTGGTCAGCGCCCCCGAAGCCGCTGTACTGGGCGGTAGCCTGCCCCGCATCAGCGAAGACAGCCCGGTAGGAAAGGAACTGATGGGCCGCAAGAAGGGCGACGCCTTCGTGGTGAATCTGGACAACGGCAAGCAGATGAAATACAAGGTGAAGACTATCGAGTACTGAAGTTTTGGGGTGTAGGACGTGGGAAAAGGGTCGAAGAGTCTAGAGGGATAAGAACTGCTTGACCCTCTACACCCAGTCCTAGCTTCCGCCACATCCAGCCACAGGCCAGAGGAGAGCGCCGTGCTCAAGCCTCTGGCCTGTGTTCTTTTGGCCTGCCTGATTGCGGCCCCCGCCCTATACTCACGGTTATGTCGGAATTGTCCACTCCTGAACCCCTTCCTCCCCGTCGCGACGGCCTGCACGAACAGACCATCAGCCGCCTGAACAACCTTGATGCCCTGCGCGAAGCGGGTTTCGAGGCCTTTCCTTACAGCTACCCGCAAACGCACCACGCCGCCGATGTGCTGAAGGCTCACCCTTCCGGCGACGTGGGCCAGAAGTGGGAGGACGAAACCTACAGCTTGGCGGGCCGTGTGATGCAGTTCCGGCACATGGGCGGGGCGGCGTTTGCCGATGTGCAGGATGAAAGCGGCACGTTGCAAGTCTATTTCGGCAAGAAAACTACAGAAGAATTTGCCGCCACCAAAAAGATCGATCTGGGCGACATTATCGGCGTGCGCGGCTTTCCCTTCGTGACCAAAACCGGGCAGGTGACGCTGGACGCCCGAGCTTGGCAACCGCTGGTGAAGAGCCTGCATCCGCTTCCCAGCAAGTTTTACGGCCTGCAAGACGAAGAACTGCGTGCCCGCCGCCGTTACGTCGACCTGATGATCAACCCGGAAAGCCGAGAAGTGTACCGCACCCGCTCGCGCATCGTGCGGGCCATCCGGCATTTTCTGGACGATCAGAACTTTATGGAAGTGGAAGGGCCGACCCTGCAAGTGGTCGCGGGCGGCACCGAGGCCAAGCCATTTAAGACCTTCCACAACGCACTCGGTCACGAGTTTTCTATGCGGATCAGCCTCGAACTGTACCTGAAGCGGCTGCTGGTCGGCGGCTTCGAGCGCGTGTATGAAATTGGGCGCAATTACCGCAACGAGGGCATAGACCGCACCCACAACCCCGAATTCACGATGTTGGAAGCCTACTTTGCTTATGGCGACTACGAAGACATGATGAAACTGGTGGAAACCATGCTTCACGGCCTCGTCATGGAGCTTCGCGGCACACCCGTCATCGAGTATCAGGGCAAAACCGTAGATTTCAGCCTGCCGTTCAAGCGCCTCGACTTCGTGACCGCACTGACCGAAGCGGCGAGCCTCGACTTCGATCCGCTGGATTTGGTGAAATTGCGCGAATGGAGCGACGCCAAGCACCCGGAATTCCGCAAAGTGCCGGATTACAAGTTGCTGGATAAATTGGGCGGCGAGTACGTGGAACCGGGCCTGATCAACCCCACGTTCCTGACCAATATGCCGCTTGTTATTAGCCCGCTGGTGAAGGCCCACCGCGAGCGCCCCGGTTTGGCCGAACGTGCCGACCTGTATGTGGCCGGGTTCGAGTTGGCCCCGATCTACTCGGAACTGAACGACGCCCTTGATCAACGCGCCCGCTTCGAGGCCCAGACCGCCCGCCGCGACGCGGGCGACGACGAAGCCCACGAGCAGGACGAGGACTTCTTGCTGGCGCTGGAATACGGCATGCCGCCGACTGCGGGCATGGGCATGGGCATAGACCGCCTGACTATGCTGCTCACAGATCGCGACTCTATCCGCGACGTGTTGCTGTTTCCGCTGCTGCGGCCAGAGATGGGGGGCGGGGCCGGGCAACTTGAGGGGGCACAGGAATAACTGGCTCAAACTCGCAATCCATCTCCATTGGACTTTGGCCGGGAGCAAACGCCCGGTCATTTTCCATGAATGGGCGTTTGCTCCCCTAATGACGGGCGGCCCATCTTCATGCTTGCCGCCGTAACCGGTTACGCTCCATCTGTAACCGGTTTAATTAATTCGTTCATTTGACAAACAAAATATTGAAGATGCAAGATAGCTTCATTCCAGATTCATCCGCTTCTGCATCCGGCAGAGCGCACCCCGCACCTTGCCCCTGCTCTGGCTGAGTTCAGCCCTGCTGCTGTTCGTTTCCCGCCCTGCCGCCTTGCCTGCGGTGCGTGTCCTTGTTCTATCGGCTCACGGAGTGTTCCCATGTCTGAACCTGTTCACGCCACCCTTGACCTTGCGGCCATCCGCGCACAGCACACGTTGCTGCTGCTGGGGCTGCTGTGGCAGGGCGAGCGGGCACGGGTCGACATTGCCCGCGAACTGGGCCTGTCGCGCAGCGCGATCAGTTCTATGGTCAGCGAGCTGATGGCGGTGGGGCTGGTGCAGGAAGTGGGCACACGCGGGTCAGGAACGGCGGGGCGGCGGGCGACGCTTCTGGCCCTGAACGACCGGGCCGCCTGCCTGCTGGCCATAGACCTCGGCAAAAGCCACGCCCGCGTAGACTTGCTGGATCTGCGCTGCCGCACACTGGCCACCCGGCAAGTGCCGCACGATATCGGCCTCGGCCCTGCGGCCACCTGTGCGCTGCTGGCGAGCCTGAGTGCCGCCGTGCTGGGCGACGCCGGAATTACTCGCGCCGCTGTGGCCTTGGCGGGTGTGGGCGTGCCCGGCCCAGTAGACCAGAGTACCGGCCAGATGGTGCAGCCCCCCAATATGCACGGCTGGGACGGCGAAAATGTGCGGGCCAGACTGGAGGGCACGTTGGGTGTGGGCGTACAGGTCGACAACGACGCCAACCTGGGCGCACTGGCCGAAGCCCGTTTCGGGGCGCACCGGGGAGCCGTAGACCTGATTTACGTGAAAGTCGCCACCGGCATCGGCGCGGGCGTGCTGCTCGGTGGGCGCTTGCACCGGGGCGTGCGCGGCGGGGCGGGCGAAATCGGGCACATCAGTATCAACGAGCAGGGGTCGCAGCAGACTGGAAGCAGCCTTTCCGAAAGTCACGGTGACCTTGAAAGCTACGCCGCTGCCCGAGTGGTGGTGGCCTTGGCGGCCAGATTGCGGGCGGAGGGAGTGCCCACCACCCTGCCCGATCCTGCCACGCTGTCCGATCTGCTGGCCCACGCCAACACCGACCCATTGGCCCGCGCCGTGTGGGAAGACTGCGGGCATCATCTGGGCGTGGCGGTCAGTACCGCACTCAACCTGTTCAACCCCGAAGCGGTGGTCATCGGCGGGCGGCTGTCTCAGGCCGGAGACGTGTTCCTGAACGCCGTGCAGCGCAGCGCCCTGAGCCGCACCATGCGGATCAATGCCGAGCGCACCCGTATCGAACTCAGCACGCTGGGCAGCGAGGCGGGCGTGTTGGGGGCCGGGGCGATGCTGCTCGATCACCTGTTTACGCCGCAGGGGTTGCGCCACCTGTACGCCATTTCCGCCTATACGGCGGCCCAGAACGCGGCTCATGCTCCGGCTCAAGCCGCCGCGCCTTCGGCCCTGACTGCGCCCACTGCCAGTTCTCCAGTCCCCAGTCCTCAAGCGGCCAGTCTTCAAGTTCCCACTTCTGCGGTCACTGTTCCCGCCGCCGCGAGCCGCGCCCCGCCAGAAGTTCGGGCAGACGCGCAGCCCGTGTCCCGCGCTCCACCCGGTCAGGTCTGACGCCGCCCGATCTAGCCCAGCCGAACCGTTCCGTCTCCTGCGCCCTTTCTTTTCCTGTTGGAGGAATGTCCATGCGTAAAGTTTCTTTGAAGAACGCCCTGCTCGTCGCCGCCGCCCTCGCCGTCACCACGTCCGCCTCTGCCGCGGGCAAACTGGAAATCTTCTCGTGGTGGTCGGGCGATGAAGGCCCCGCACTCGAAGCCCTCGTGAAGCTGTACAAGCAGAAGTACCCCGCCGTGGCCGTAGACAACGCCACCGTGTCGGGCGGCGCAGGCACCAACGCCAAAGCCGTGCTGAAGACCCGCATGCTGGGCGGCACGCCCCCCGACTCCTTTCAGGCGCACGCCGGACAAGAATTGATCGGGACTTGGGTGGTCGCCAACCGCATGGAAGACCTGAGCGCCCTGTTCAAGTCCGAGGGCTGGGACAAGGCCTTCCCCAAAGACCTGACGGCCCTGATTTCCAGCAAAGGCGGTATTTGGAGCGTGCCCGTCAACGTTCACCGCAGCAACGTGATGTGGTACAACCCCGCCAAGCTGAAGCAGTGGGGCGTGACCGTGCCCAAAACGTGGCCCGAATTCATCACCACCTGCGCCACCCTGAAGGCCAAGGGCGTAGCCGCACCGCTGGTCATGGGCGAAAACTGGACGCAGCAGCACCTCTGGGAAAACGTCATGATCGGCACGCTGGGCGCTCAGGGTTGGCAAGACCTGTTCAGCGGCAAGATCAAGTTCACCGATGCCCGCGTCGTCGGAGCCTTCACCACCTTCGGCAAGGTCATGGACTGCGCCAACAAGGACGCCAGCGGCCTGAGCTGGCAGCAGGCCAGTGACCGCATCGTCGACGGCACGAGTGCGTTCAACATCATGGGTGACTGGGCCGCCGGATACTTCACCACCACCAAGAAACTGGCCCCCGGCACGGGCTTCGGCTGGGCCACCGCCCCCGGAACCAGCAAAGTCTTCGTGATGCTGGCCGATTCCTTCGGATTGCCCAAGGGTGCCAAGAACCGCGCCGAAGCCGTGAACTGGCTGAAAGTGCTGGGCAGCAAGGCCGGACAAGACGCCTTCAACCCCCTGAAAGGCAGCATCGCCGCCCGCATCGACAGCGATTTGAGCAAGTACAACACCTATTCCAGAAGCGCCGCCACCGACTGGAAGAACAGCAAGATCGTCGGCAGCATGGCGCACGGAGCCGTCGCCCCCGAGAGCTTCATGAGCGCCTTCGGAGCCATCATCGACCAGTACGCCGCCAGCCGCAACAGTGCTGGAGCCGCCGCCGCTGCCCAGCAGTTGGCCGTGCGGGCCGGATTCGGCAAGTAACAGACCTGAAGGTGGGGGGTGGAGCGTGGATCGTGGTGTTCACGGTTCAGCTCCACCCCCTTCCCTATGATTCCAAAACACGTTGCCACCGCTGTTTTTCCACGTTCCCAAGGAGGCCCCATCTTGAAAGGCCTGACCAAAGACCGCCTCTGGGCCATCGCCGTCCTGACCCCCAGTCTTATCCTGCTGGCCATTTTCGTCTACGGGTTTATCGGGCGTACCGTGTACGTCAGTTTCACCGACTGGGGCAACGATCCGGCGCAAGCGCTGGCCCTCGAACCCATCATTCGTTGGGTGGGCCTCGCCAACTATCAGGAATTATTCTCCGGATTCCTGCAAGGCCGCTTCCGCCAAGAGATGGTCAGCACGGTCTTCTTCACCGTGTTTTTCATTCTGGGCTGCTTGGGCCTCGGCCTCGGCCTGGCGCTGGCACTAGACCGCAATCCTAAGGGTGAGGCGCTGTGGCGCACCATTTTCCTGTTCCCTATGAGCCTCAGCTTTATCGTGACGGGCACCATTTGGCGCTGGATGCTGCAACCGCAGGGCGGCGTGAACCAATTCCCGACGGCGGTGGGCGCACCCGCCAGCACCTTCGGGTGGCTCAGCTCCACCGATTCCATCTGGAAATTCGACTGGAATCTGCTGCCGATCATCACGGCTGTCGTGGTGGCGATTGTGATGGGCGTTGTGGCTTACCGCGCCTATGCCAGCGGCCAGCGCACCCGGATGTTGGTGGCTGCGGCCAGCGCCGCCGTGCTGCTGCTGTGGGCCATCTTCATCGCGCCCAACCTCAAGATGCTGCCCGCCCCCGAACTGCACGGCTTCAACCTCGCCCTGATCGGCATCATTATCGCGGCGGTGTGGCAAATGAGCGGCTACACGATGGCGCTATATTTGGCCGGACTACGCGGCATTCCCGAAGAACTGCGTGAGGCCGCCCGCGTGGACGGCGCGAACGAAATAGATATGTACCGCCGCGTCGTGTTTCCGCTGCTGTCGCCCATTACCCTCAGCGCCATGATCATTCTGGGCCACATCAGCCTCAAGATTTTTGACCTCGTGTACGCGATGGCTGGCCCCGACAACACCTTCACCAGTGTTCCTGCGCTGAACATGTACCTCACCAGCTTCCGCCAAAACCAGTTTGCGCTGGGTGCGGCCATCGGCACCATCTTGCTGATCTTGGTGGCCTTCATCATCGTGCCGTACTTGTCTTCCCAATTCCGCACCGAGGAAAGCCACTGATGACCACCACCATTCCCTCGGCGGCCACCGCCAAACCGCCCGCTACCGCGCCCCGCAAAAGCATCGGGCGTCCGGGTCTGTACATCGTCCTTGTCGTGGCCGCGCTGTTTTTCCTGCTGCCCATTTATCTGCTGTTCGCCACCGCCCTCAAGTCGCCCGACGCCATTAATCTGGCGACCACTTGGCGCTGGCCCGCCGCCCTCAACTGGGCCAGTTTCTCCGAGGCGTGGGCCAAAATCGGCGGCAACCTCGGCAACAGCCTGTTCTTGGCCGTCGTCGCCACGCTGCTGGCCGCCATGCTGGGCAGCCTCAACGGGTACGCCCTCGCCAAATGGAAATTCCGGGGCGCGAATACCGTCTTCGCCCTGATGCTGTTCGGCATGTTCATTCCGTATCAGGCCGTGTTGATTCCGCTGTTCCAGTTCATCAAGGCGCTGGGGCTGTACGGCACAATCTGGGGCCTGATTTTGGCCCATGTGGTATACGGCCTGCCCATCACCACCCTCATCTTCCGCAACTTTTACGCCGATGTCCCCGACGCCCTCGTCGAAGCCGCCACCATCGACGGCGCGGGCTTCTGGCAAATCTACCGACGCGTCATTTTCCCGATCAGCATTCCGGGCTTCGTGGTGGTCATCATCTGGGAATTCACGCAGGTCTGGAACGAATTCCTGTTTGCCGCCACGCTCACCAACACCGACGCCCAACCCGTCACCTACGCCCTGTCCCAGTTGTCGGGCGGGCAAGCGGTGTCGTGGAATCTGCCGATGGCAGGCGCGATTCTGGCCGCGTTGCCCACCCTGCTGGTGTACATCCTGCTGGGCCGTTACTTCGTGCGCGGTCTGCTGGCCGGAAGTGTGAAGGGCTGAAGTTATTTTGATTCTGAAATGAAGAAGGCCAGAGCGAGTTTATTTGCTCTGGCCTTCTTCACTTGGGCAGGTGCGCCGCTGAACTGCCCCCTCACCTCGCTGCCCGCGCAGCGCCCCTCTCTCTGCGAGCTGTTCCAGTCCCACAGGTGGAGAGGGCCAAAGCTTGGTTTAACTCCCTCACCCTTGAGGCGGGACTCGCAGAGCTGCGGAGCAGAGGGGGTGAGTGAGCGCTAGTGATTGCCCTTTCCACAGCCGACACTTATACCCAACACTTACGCCATCTGCAACGGACTCACCAGCGCCGCCGCTTCCGGGGCAAAGCGCGGCACTTCGGGCAGGTTTTCTCCGTTGGCGTCAATCAAATTGCCGTACATCATGTGCGGAGTGGCCTGATTGATCCGGACTCGGTGAACGCCCGCCCCCGTAATGCCCAGCACCTTAGGCACGACCGTCGGGTGATTGCCCCGCGTGTGGCCTTCCAAAAAACCCTCGCTGAAGGCGTCGCCGCGCAGCAAGACTTCCTGAATACTGCCCACATGGGCGGCGTTTTTGCGGGCGCTCCAGTCTTTTTGCTTGGCGATCAGGCGGGTCAGGCGCTCCACTTTCAGCTCACGCGGCAGGTCTTCAAAGTGCTTATAGCTGGGCGTGCCGGGCCGGGCCGAATACGCGAACATATAGGCGCTGTCGTAGCCCACCTCGTCGTATAGGCTCAGCGTGTCCTCAAAGTCGGCCTCGGTTTCGCCGGGAAAGCCCACGATGATGTCGGTGGCCAAGACCGCGTTCGGAATGTGCTTGCGAATGTTGGCGATGTGGTGCAGGTACTCCTCGCGGGTGTACTCGCGGGCCATGCGCCGCAGCACGCGGTTGCTGCCACTCTGCACGGGCAGATGCACGAACTCGCACACGGCGGGCGTTTCAGCCATCGCGGCGGCCACGTCTTCCGTAAAGTTCATGGGGTGGCTGGTCGTAAATTTGATGCGCCGGACGCCACTTTGCCCCACCATCCGCAAAAGGTTGGCAAAGCTGGGATACCCGGCCAGTTTCGCGCCGCCGTCTACCCCGTAGGCGTTCACGTTCTGGCCCAGCAAGGTCACTTCCTGTACGCCTGCGGCCAGTTGCATCTCCAGCTCGCGCAAAATTTGGTCGGGGTGACGGCTCACCTGCGGCCCGCGCGTGGTCGGCACGATGCAGTAGGTGCAGTGGTGATCGCAGCCGCGCATGATGGTCAGGTGCGCCTGCAATTTGCCTTGGGGCGGCGGCGGAATATGATCGTGCAGTTCGTCCTTAAATTGCAGACCCCAGAAGCGCTCGTTGCTCTCCAGCGCCTTGCCGATATCCAGCAGGCTACCGGGGCCGAGCAGCACGTCAACTTCAAATTTGCGGGCAATCTGCTGCCCTTCTTCCAGTTGTGCGAGGCAGCCCATCATGCCGATGACCAGCGGGCGTTCGGCCTTGAGCTTGCGGAGCGTGCCCAGCACACTGCGAACCTTGTCTACGGGCTTGCCGCGCACCGCACAAGTATTGATCAGCACGAAATCCGCTTCGTCCACGCTGTCTACGATCTGTGCGCCGAAGCTAACCAGTTGGGACTGCACCAGATGGGTGTCGTACTCGTTCATCTGGCAGCCGTAGGTAATGAGGTGGGCCTTCATAGGGTCACATCCTTGGGGCTGGCCGGAGGGATTCCGGGGCCGAAATTTGCCTGCTGTTGCCGGGCAGGAAGGGGCAGTTTAGCGTAAGAGGGATTGCGGCGGGGGCCTTGGCGTTGGGTTGAAGAGGGCTTGGAAGTTGGTGTCTTGGATTGTTCCCACGTTGGATTCCCCCACCCCCCGGCCCCCTACCCCCAAAGGGGACATGGGGAGTGTCGCTCCGCTGAGGAGGATTCATCTTGTCGCGTTTTAAGTCGGCTCAATCGTTCATCTGAAGCTGAATCGCCAGTTCATTCCGGAATGGAATTGGCCCGCGCGTTGCACGCACGACGGCCTCACATGGAATTGGCGGCGGTATTTGGGTAGGCCACAAGGAAAATCAAGCCCATCACACACCCCTCAAGCTCAGTTACCCACTCCACGATCCTTACCGCACCCGCCGCAGCGTTACCGGGTAACTCAGGGCATTCACGCGCAGGCGTCCGGTCAACACATCGCCCTTTACCGTGCCGCTCAGGAAGGCGTCCGACTTGGCGCTCACGCCGTCCAGTCCGAAGCCCAGAATGCTGAAGCGGGCGCTGGGGCCAGCGTTGGCATCCAGCTTCACGGTCAGTTCTTGGTGGCCGTCCGGGGTAGGCAGCAGCGTGCCAGCCGCCGAAAAACGGTCTCCATTGCTGCGGTTTTCCATCACGCCCTTCGCGTCGTAGGTCAGCGGATTCACGGTCAGAGTCAGGCGGTACTGTTGCGGGCGCAGCAGCACGGTGGCCTGTCCTTCAAACACTTGCACGGTTTGTGGCTGGGCAGCGGGCGCACAGGCCGCCAGCATCAGCGGCAGCATGAACAACGCCTGCTTCAAAACTCTTGGTCTGGAACAGGAACCGGGTAAACGGGGCTGTTCACGATCTTGAGGCGGCGGTCAGGTTCGCCGTACAGGGCGCTGATGAGGCCCGTGCGGTTGGCGGCAAACCACGCTTTGGCCGGGGCCGATTTTGCCAGCACCGTGGCCAGTACGCGCTCGGCCTCTGCACCTTTGCCTGCCAAGATCATGTTGCCGTAGTAGCCGCTGATCCGGGATTTCAGGTATTCCAGTTCAGGGGATTCGGTCATTCGGCTTTGCAGGTCTTTCAGTTCGCGGGCGGCGGCTTGGGCAGGCACGTAGGTGTAGGCGCGGGTGCGGTCTGCCAGCCGGATGCCGTCCCAGCCGATCACGGCATTCAAGCTGGGGCTGTCGGCATACGAATAATCGTAGTAAGCCAGAGAATCGAGACCCACCAGCAGTTCGGAGGTGCCGTCTTTATTGAAATCGACCGGCAGGAAGCCGTAGTTGCCTGCATCCAGAATCCCTATGTTTTGCACGCCGCCCGTATCCTGCGTAAAAATGTGCGCGGTGAGGCAGCAGTGCGCCCCGCCCGAAAACGTGCTGACCACCAGTTCGGGCAGTCCGCCGGGCCGCAACTGCACCAACTGGACACCGATGTCGAAGTCCGAAACCGTGAAAATGGTGCGCGTGCCGTTGCTGAGCGTCAGTTTGGCGGCGGGCATGCTGTTGTCCGTCATGGGCGCGCGCGTCAGCTTGATGGTCAATCCGCCCCATGCAGTCGGCGTGGGCGGAGTTGCGGCCTGTGCCGAAACGGGAGCGACAACCGGGGACAGGGCCAGAGCAAGAGCGAGACACCCAGAGCGGAGATTCATGGCCTCAGCCTATGCCGAAATGGTGAGGGTAGGGGGACATTTCAGGTGATCCCCCCCATTTCCAGCGCCAATCCCAACCCCAGCAGGCGGTCATCTTGCCCACGCGCCATCACCAGTTGCACGCCGACATATTCAGCTTGGGTGGGCAGGGCCAGCGCCGGAACCCCCAGCAGACTGAACGGCGCAGTCAGGCGCAGCACGGCGCGGCGCAGGGGCAGCGGGCCGCCTTCCAACTCTGCGGTGTCTTGCCCGATCAGCGGGGGCGGCGTGGGCACGGCGGGGGCCAGAAGCACATCAAACCTGCTCCAGAGGGCGTCGAGAAGCTCTCGGTGGTCGGCGCGGCGGGCGTGAGCAGCGTCCACCTCTGCTGCCGCAAGTGCCGCCCCCTGCCGCAGCAATCCCAGCGTAAAGGGGGTAAAACCGGGGTCATCCTGCCGCAACGCCTCCCGGTGAACCTGTGCCGCTTCACTCAGCACAATGGGGGTGTAGGCGTCCAGCATCTCGGGGAGCACGGCGGGGGAGAGGTTGGCCCCTACACCCTCCAACCTTGCCGCGAACGCCTCCACCGCTTCCCGCACCGGGCGGTCTGTCCAGCCTTCCGGCAGCCACAAGCCCACGCGTAAGCCTGACCAAGCTTGGGCTTCAAGTTGTCTTCCAGTCAGGGCAGTGTGGACACGGGCCAGCGTTGTCACATCCCGCGCCAGTGGGCCTGCATGGTCACAAGTGGGACTGAGGGGCAGCACGCCCGCCAGCGAATAGTCGGGATGATCCTTGCTGGGCTTGAACCCCGCCACGCCGCACCACGCCGCCGGAACACGGATACTGCCGCCGGTATCGGTGCCGAGAGCAAAATCCACCTGCCCCCCTTTTTCCCCAGCCAGTGCCACGCTGACCGCTGCCCCGCTGCTGCTGCCGCCCGGACTGTGCCCCGGCAACGTGGGGTGTTCGGTGCCGCCGTAGCCGTTCATGCCCGTGATGCCCAGCGCGATTTCATGCAGGTGTGTTTTGCCCACCGCCGAGGCTCCCAGCTCCAGAAGGCGGCGCACCAGCACGCTGTTCCCCGGAGCGGGCACAGGGGCGCGGGTGCTGGCGGTCAGGGGCCAGCCCTCCACGCCGTACAGGTCTTTGACGCTGAAGCGCAGGCCCGACAATGGCCCGCCTGCCTGCCCTTCTCTCGGCTGAGCCGGAAGGTAGGCCCAAGCCCGCTGCGGGTCGGAGAAGTCGGGGGAACCGGGCAGGCGGGAGCCGTCAGCACTCATGCCCACAGCCTACAACCCACCGCCCGCGCCACTCAGAACGGCAAGATTGCAGGCTGCTTCCACACGCCCTGTGCAAGCGTGAACGGCCCGAAAGTCGGCTGACCCAACACGCCCAAATCAGCCGTGAACGTGCCGTCTAAGCGGTAGCTGGCTTCCTGCCCACGCGCAATCTTCAGGAACGTCGCGCCTGTACTGACCGTGAGGGGCAGGCTGAGGTTGGCGTCCTGCACCGCCTCGCCGCGAGCAGGCAAATTTACGTTGGGCAGATTGATGGTGCCCACGTCCTGTCCATCCAGAATCAGGCGGGTAGCAATGTTGGCAAGGCGCACAGGCACCCCGTTGGGATTGCCCACCTTCACACGCAGGGTAATGTTGGCGGTGGGCGTGCCCAGCAAATTCAGGCTGTTCAGACGGGCGCTCTGTACCTCGAAGGTAGGCACCTGCACCGCCTGTTGCAGGGGGGCGCACCCCACGAGGGCGGCAGAAACGGCGGCGACGGGCAACAGGAGGGGACGCATGGCCTAGGCTAGCGTGCTGACCGGGCGGGTGCCTGACCCGTTTCTGAATGCGGGGTGTGACCGCCCCTGCTCTGTGCCTGCCCGCCTGCTACCCTGACCCGCATGAAGCAGATTCGGGCAGGCAAAAGGACGACTTTGGTGCTAGGAGCGGCCCTGCTAGGCAGTACGGCGGGCGCAGTGGATTTGGATTTTGGGGTCGCCTATCAGATAGATACAGGCCGCACGGGTACAGATGTGATTGGTGGGGGAAGTGTGTGGCAGCAGACCACCGCCCGCGTCGGCGTGTCCAATTTTGGTGTGCTGGGCGGCACTCCCTTCGCAGGCACACTGTCGGCGGGCGTGTCCAACCGGGCCGTAGACGTGGGCTACGCGCTGGGGCTGTCGTTGCCGCCGCTGGGGGCCGTCAGTTCCCGCACCGATCTGGCGGTGACGTGGCAGGGTGGCCTGCGTCTGTCTTCCCGCGCTACGGGCACGGCAGGCCCGGTGGCGCTGAACGCCGGGGCCAGCTTCTTCACCACCTCGGCCACCGCCGTAGACCCGTTGGCTGCGTGGACATTCGCGCCCACCGATCTACGGAACCGGGGATTCACGGCGGATCTGACCGCCCGCTACCGGGTCAACCGGACGCTGGTGGCTGTCTTGGGCGGAGAATTCGGCGCACAGAATCAGGGCCTCGTGGGCCTAGAATCCCGGCGTGACCTGACCCGCGTATTGCCCGCCAGCGAGGGCGACGATCCCACACTGGAGCCTGCCACCGAGCGCACCGGAACCCTGACCTTCCGGGCAGGTGCACGCGCGGGGCAAGACATTCTGGGCGTCACGGGCGGCCTCACCTACGCCACCGAAGAGGGCCTGAGTCTCGGCCTAGATGCGCTGGCGGGGCGCGGCCAGACCGGTTCGGGCCGCACGGGTCTCACCTATGGCCTGAGCGCCAGCGTCTCTGCCCCCGGCTTGCTGGGCGAGGGCAGCAGCCTGCGCCTGTATTCGGCCTATGAGCCTTGGCGCACGGCCAGCGCACCGTTGCGCGTGGGTGCAGAAGCCAGCTTGCCCCTCGGCCCCGGTGAACTGAGCCTTGACGTGCGCGGCGGGCGCAACCCGGATGGCACGGCAGGCTTCGGCGCTCGCGTGGGCTACCGCTTGCCACTGGGCGGAAGCGGTTCGGACGGCTCTGATTCTCCTCAAAACAGCACGCCCTGACGCATTCTGGCGTCCGCCCAAAGATGCACACCCAGCGGTTAAACCATGCATCAGCCCGTGCGGTTCCTTCTCATGAGAGGGCGCGAGATACTGCCGCCATGAAGAACCTGTTGCTCCTTCCCGTGCTGGCGCTGGCGGCCCTGTCGTCCGGCGCGGGCGCACAGACTGCCCAAGACATCCTCAACCGCGTAGACAGCGCCCAGAAATCGGCCAAAGACGTATCGTTCCGGCTCAGTGGAACGGCCAGCCTCGAAAGCTCGGCCCAAAAAATTGACCTGACCGTGAAGAGCATTCCAGCCCAGAACGTGGCCCGCCTGCAATTTCTCGCGCCCGATGCATTGGCCGACAACGTGGTGGTGGCCGACAAGAACGAGGTGCGCCAGTATCTCTTCCTCACCAATCAGATCACCGTGACGCCCGTGAGCAAGGTGACGGGTTCGGCGGGCTTCGGCGGGCTGGATTTCACGCAGCTGAGCAACGCGGCCACCCTGCTCAGCCAGTACAGCGTGAAGCTGCTGGGCACCACAGGCGCGGCGGGCAACCGCTTGTTTCAGCTGGAAGCCACACCCAAAGGCACAGGCAGCACCGACAAGGCCCGCGTCTGGATCACCGAGGCAGGCTGGAGGCCCACGCGCCTGCAACTCGTCAGCAGCGGCAACAAAGTGCTGGCCGACCTGAACGTGTCCAGCTACAAAATCAATGGAGGCCTGACGGCTGCCAAGCTGCGTGCCCTCCCCAAAGACGCCGAAATCATTCGCCAGTAACCGCCAAGCGTAACGGACGACCATCAGATTCAAACAGGGGAGAGGGGGCCACGCGCCTCCTTCTCCCTTTTGGTTGGCGTTGAGTGGGGTTCATAGCCCACAGCCATTGGCCAGAGCCAGTAGAAAGCCAAGCAAAAGCCCCCGCACATGGGCAGGGGCTGGTCGGTGAAGGCCTTCTGGGTGGGGCTTAGTTCAGGACGCGTCGTGCGCCGTTGTAGCGGCTGGCCCAGTACACATTGCTGAACAGCGGCTCGATCACGGTACGGCCCCGGTAGCTGTTGGCGTTGGCCATCATGCCGTCGCCCATGTACAGCCCAACGTGACTGGCGGTGCGTCCCATCGTATTGAAGAACACGAGGTCGCCTGCACGCAGGTCGCGGCGGCTGACTGGGCTGCCGGAGCGCCACTGGGCGGCGGCAGTGCGGGGCAGGTTGATGCCCAGCGAGCGGAACACGTTCATGGTGAAGGCGCTGCAGTCGATGCCGTAGCCGCCCGTGCCGCCCAGCACGTAGCGGATGCCCAGCCAACGGTTGGCCGCGCTGCGAACGAAGACGCCGCCGCGAGTGGGAGCAGCGGCGGCTTGGGGGGCAGCGGGACGGTTGACCACAGGGGCCGCACTGCCGCCGATATTCAGGCGCTGGCCGATTTGAATGGTGCTGCTGTTCAGGCGGTTCAGCTTCATCAGCGTAGAGGCGTCTACGCCGGTGGCGCGGGCGATGGAGTACAGGGTATCGCCAGATTTAACGGTGTAGGTGGCGGCCAAGGAGCTGGAAGTGCTCAACGCGGCGGCAATCATCAGGACTCGGAAGGCATTCATCGACTCCCGGAGTTTATCCCATCTTTATTTATTTGGCCTTAATCCATCGGGGAAAACCGGTATTTTATGCGCCTATACGGTCTCTATGCGTGCCCAAGATTTCAGATTGTGCCTGTTTACGCGCCTTTATCTCAATGTTCTCAGAAACTGGCTCATTTCTGATTTCAAGGTTAAGGTGTGATGCTGGGCAGGTTTTGGGGCAATGCCGAAAAGTCGTTTTCTCAGAATTCTCATGATGCAAATTGGGCCTCGCAGTTCAGATGACTCGGTCACGGCGGCCCCGGCCCACGCTTATACTCTCGCCAATCGCCGCGTTCCCGCGTGCTTCCTTCGCCCGTTCCTGACCGCTGCCCTCAGCTGGAGGCTTGATGAAAGAAACCATGAGTACCGAACAGATGTTGCAAGGCCTGAAACACTACCGCCGTATTGCCCGTCAGGACATGCTGCGCGCCCCCGAAACACCCCACCCAGACGCCTTTTTGGCCCACGCCGAAAGCCGCCGCGCCCTGTATGTCGCCCTCGGCACGCACGCCGAAACGCACGCTCCCAGCGACGTCGTGGCTCACGCGCTGGAGCTGTATCAGGCCATTCCGTTTTCCACGGGCACGGCTGAACACGAGTACCCTGACCTGAAGGGGCGCGAGAACGCTCTAGAAAACTTCTTTTTGTTGGTGGGCCTCGATCCCAAAACCCGCCGCGAGGCCCGCAGTCGCCGCCCGAAAATGGATGCTCCGGCAGTCGCGGCCTCTGCTGCCGATGCCCCCAGCGAACTTACTTCCGGCTGACACGGCAGCCTCCGAACCGTCACCTGATTGACGCTGTGTCGCGGCGCGGCGCGTTATGGTTTGGGGCATGACGGCCCCGCACCCGTTTCCCCCCGACTTGGCGCTGGCCGACGCTGCCGCCCTGCAAGCCCTGGAGCTTCAGGCCAAAGGATGTACGGCTTGCAAACTGCGCCCCGGTTGCACGCAAGTCGTGGTGGCCGACGGCAATCCGCAGGCCCGCTTGGTCATCATCGGGGAAGGGCCGGGGGGCGACGAAGACCGCTTGGGCCGCCCGTTCGTGGGCCGCGCCGGACAATTGATGGACAAGATTCTGGCCGCCGTGAACCTCACGCGGGCTGATACTTACATCACCAACATCGTGAAATGCCGTCCCCCCGGCAACCGCGCCCCCGAACCTGACGAAACCCAGATTTGCACCGAGCTGTGGCTGGAGCCTCAGTTGGCCCTGCTGCGCCCGCAGATTATTCTGAGTTTGGGTAATACGCCCACTCAGTATTTGCTGGGCACTCGGCAGGGCATTACGCGCATTCGCGGCACGTGGCACCCCTTCCGGCGTGACGGTTGGACGTATGACGCCCTGCTGATGCCCATGTTTCACCCCGCCTACCTGCTGAGAAATGAGAGCCGTGCGGCGGGCGGCCCCAAGAGCCTCACTTGGCGCGATATTCGGGAGGTGGCCGCTGTGCTGCGCGGGGAAAAGGAGCCGGAAGGGTTGGTGAAGCCGGAGCCTGCGGATATGGTGGGGCAGCCGGGGCTGTTCTGATTTAGGTTTGGCTTATTCGGCTTCTCTCACGGTGGATTCCCCCACCCCCCAGCCCCCTACCCCCAGAGGGGGCATGGGGAGTGGTCGCTCCGCTGAGGAGGATTGATCTTGTCGCGTTCTGAGTCGGCTTCTTCGCTCGTTTGAAGCGGAATTGCTAGTTTCCTCCGAGATGGAATTGGCCCGCCCACTGCGTAGACGACGGCCTCACACGCACTTGGGCGGGGACGATATTTGGGGGCGGTGTCGTGGTGTTCGCACCTGTCTTTATGGGGAAGGTTTGGGGACTCGTAGAGCTGCGAAGCAGAGAGGGTGAATGAGCAAAGCGATTGCCCTTGACCTGCCCTTAGGCCCTCAGATCCTAGACCCTCAGACTTCCCCACTTACCGCCCCGAATTCAATACATTTCTCGTTCGCTCAGGCAGGGCGGCACGTTCGGACGGCAGCAGTTGCACACGGGGTTTGCGGAAGGTCAGCGACAAGTAGATTTCGGCCTGTTGAAGCAAAAATTCGCGGTAGCCTTGGCCCACCGAATCCGGCTTTGGCCCGCTGCGGACGCATTCCAGCGCCAGCAAATCCAACTGGCTTTTCAGTTCCTCCAGCGCCAATGTGCGGGCCGCGTTCATGCCGCTGTCTCCCAGTGGCCCCGACAGCGTGGGCAATCGCTCTGGCAGGCGCATCAGCAGTTTGGCGGCGCGTTTCACGTTGGGGTCTTCCAAGGAGAGGGTGCAGGCGCGGCAGGGCTGTTCCTTGCTGGCCTCGTTGCACACGGGGCAAGGCCGCCACCCCTGTTGCTCGCGCCATTTCCGCGCCCGCGTGATGGCTTCGGCGGCCCGCAGCGCGGCGGGAAGGAGTTCGCCGTCTATGCCTTTCACCAACGCCTGAGCGCGTTCCAGATCAGGCGCGGGCAAAGGCGCGGGCGTGGGGGCCGCCGCTTTGGTGGTGCTGCGAATCGTGCCCACGCTAAAGCGGATTTCGTTGATCGGATGGTCGCCCAGCAGGGCATTCAGCGCCTTGAGGAAGTGGTGGCGCTGCATGCTGAGGTGGTGGGCGGTGGCACTGTCGCGTACCTCTACAAACAGCGTAGACCCTTGCTGAGAGCGGGGCCGCGTGAGTTTGGCGATCTCTGGCCCCACCGCCTGCGGCCAAGCCAAAATCGCCCGCGCCCGCTGCACGCCTTTGGCAATCCGGGCCGTGCCCAGCGTCGCGCCCATCAGCTCGGCAATGCCTAGAGTGCCGCCCCAGCGCCGGGTTTTGCTCATGCGCCTGCCTCTACTCTGTCTACTTCTACTCTGTCTGCTTCTACTGGGTCTGCCTCTAAGGGCCGAAAGTCTTCCAAGTCAGTCACCTGATCTTCGGGCATAAAGCGGCCTGCGTGCGCCCGCAACGTCAGCACAGCCCCCGGCGCTCGCTCGGTTCCAGTCACGATGGCCTGCGGCACACTGGCGGCAAGGTCTAGCAGAAAGGCGCGGCGGGTGGGATCAAGTTCAGCGCTAAAGTCATCGATCAGCAGCACAGGCTTTTCTCCAAATTTTTCCGACAACAGTTCCAGTTCGGCGCGGCGCAGGGCCAGAGCAACGGTGCGGCCCTCGCCTCGGCTGGCATATTCGGACGCGGCGAAGTCGCCCAATGTCAGTGTGAGGTCATCGCGGTGTGGCCCGGTCACAGTGGCTCCGCGGGCCAGTTCCTCGCCCCGGCGGGCGCTGAGGTCGCGGGCGTAGTGTTCGGGCGTGGTGGATTCGGTGAGGGTCAGCTTCAGCGGTTTGCGGCTGCCCAGCGCGGCGTTCGCTTCGCCCGCCAGTTCGTCCAGCCGGGTCAGGGCGCGGCGTCTGAACAGCATGATTTCGCCGCCCAGCTTCAGTAGCGAGTCGTCCCAGACGTGCATGGCCCATTCTTCGCCGCCTTTTAGGGCCGCATTCCTTTGGGACACTGTGCGCTCATAGCGGGCCAATTGCTCGCCGTAGCGGGCGCTGATGCGCGAGAGCAGTGCGTCCAGATACGCCCGCCTTCCGGCAGGGGGGCCGAACACCAGTTCGCTGTCTTCGGGCCGAATCCACACGGCGCTGCCACGCGGCAGGTCTCCGGTCTTCACCCGCACGCCGTCCACCTTCAGTTGCCGCCGCCCGCGCCCCAGCCCCACTTCTTGCACACTCAGGCTGCCGCCCTGCTGCAAATCGGCCCGCACATACGCTTCTTTTTCGCCCGACTGCACCAGTTGCTCTAAGCGGTTCACATCGGTGAGGCCAGTCAGGGCCAGATACGCCGCTTCCAGCAAATTGGTCTTGCCCGCCCCGTTTTCGCCGTACACGCCCGTAACCCCCGCCGGAAAATGCAGCGTATCGGGCGCGAGGTTGCGGTAGTTCAGGGTAGACAGGGACTCCAGATGCACGCCCCCCATTCTACGTTCGGCGGCGGGGAAGAAATGGGGTGTGGGTTGTGGGGTCTAGGGTGTGGGTCAAGCTGGAGCTTATGCTTTCTCAATGTCCGGTTCCCTGTCTGACCTGCTGATCGTCACACCCCATCCCTCCGGCCAGCTCCCCGCCGACGTGCTGCACGATATGTTGGGCGACGACGCGTTCGACACGGCCAAGCGTGCCGCCTTCCTGCGCCGCGTGTTTTTGGAAGGCGATCCCTTCACCGATCTGATTTACCTCGTACCAGGGGCGGGGCATGTGCAGGCCGCGTGGAGCCGCTTTGCCGTAGACCTGAACCGTGACCGCGCCGACACCGCCGACAACGGCGTCATCAAGGTCATGGATTTTGACCGCTCGCCCCTGTATCCGGCTGACTTTGCCCTGTCACCTGCCGCCCGCGAAAGCCGACTACGCCGCCTCTGGGACACCTTCGACGCGCAGGTACAGGCCGAACTGGCGGGCAAGCGCCTGATGATCGTGGGCCACAGCATGGCTCCGTATGGCCCCGCGCTCAGCCCCACCCCCGGCGTGCCGCGCCCTGGCATCACGCTGATGCTGGGCAGCGCCGCCGCGCCTACCTTTCCGCGTGCCCAGTGGGACGCGCTGCAAACCGTGTGCGCCCAAGCGTTTTCCCCGTTGCTGACTGGCGAATTTACCCGCGTTGCAATTGGCGATCCGTGGGAGACCGATACGCTCAGCCGCAACCACTATGACCGCACGGGCATTCCAGCGTTCGGGATAGAGGTCAATGCGGGCCTGTACTTGCGGGATGGCGAGGGGCAAGATGGGGCGATTCGGGCGCTGAATGGGGCGTTTGGGCGGTTCGCGGCGGGGGCTTTGGCGTTGGTTTGAGGGAGGGTTGTTGGTCTTGTCCCACGGCGGATTCCCCCACCCCCCGGCCCCCTACCCCCAGAGGGGGCATGGGGAGTGTCGCTCCGCTGAGGAGGATTGATCTTGTCGCGTTCACACTCGGCTCAACCGTTCTTCTAAAGCGGAGCTGCCAGTCGTCTTGACATTGGAATTGGCCCGCGCGTTGCACGCACGACGGCCTCACACGGGTTCGGGCGGGAACGGTGTGGGGTGGCGGTGTCGGGGTTTTAGCTCCCTCCACCTTGAGGGGGGAGGGTTGGGGAGGGGGTGAGTGAGCGCAGCGATTGCCCTCCATCTGTTCCCACTGACCACTACCCACTCACCACTTCCTGCTCTAAGCCTCCCGGCTCGCCAATTCCCGCACCGCGCCCACCAAGCGTGCAGCGGCTGTCTGATCCGGCGCGTCCTGCAACGCCTGTTCCAGCAGCGCGATGCCTGCTTTAGCCTGTGCATCGGCGTAGGCCTGCGCGTAGGCCACGCTGCCGCTGTCTAAGAGCCAGCGGTGAATGTCGGCAATGGTGGCGGCGTCTTTGGCGGGGCGGCCCAAGTGCATCTGCTCCAAAAAGATGTCCTTTTGCTCTGCCGAAGCGGTCTGAAGCCAGTGCAGCACGATCAACGTTCGCTTGCCTTCCAGAAGATCGCCGCCGATTTCTTTGCCGTATTTGGCCGGATCGCCCAGCAGATTCAGCACATCGTCCCGAATCTGAAAGGCCGCGCCCAGAGCCAGCCCAGCCGCCGTGAAGCGTTCGTCGGGAGCCAAGCCTGCCGCCAGTGCGCCCAGTCTGAGGGGCACGATTACCGTGTAGTGGGCCGTTTTCAGGCTCACCATTTGCAGGTAGTCGGCCTCTTTCAGCGTCCATTCACGGCGCTCCACCCACGCCAGATCAAGGTGCTGGCCTTCTGCGGTGCGGTGAATCATCGCCAAGAATTCTTCCATCGCTCCCGGCACGCCTGCCCGGTGAACGGCGGCCCACATATAGGCGTGCAGTGCGTCTCCGGCGTTAATGGCGAGCGCCACCCCATGCAGGCGGTGCAGCGCGGGTTGGCCCCGGCGTTCCTCGGAGTCGTCTTCTATATCGTCGTGAATCAGCACCCAGTTCTGAAACAGTTCCAGCGCGGTTGCCAGCCACAGGGCGCGTTCCCAAGCCGCCGTGCCCACCCCTACGCCGTGCGCCCCGGCACTCGCCAGCAGCAATTCGCTGCGAATGCCTTTGCCGCCGCGTATGGGGTAATCGCGCAGCATGGCAAAGTAGCGGGCCAGTTCGGGATGAGAGGCAGCAGTGGGCAGCAGCGAGAGGGCGCGTTCTAGTAGTTCGGGGCGCATGGAGCGTCAGTGTAGAGCGGCGGGCGGGGGAAGGGAAACAGTGAAGGGAAATGGGGACGGGAAACGCCGCCTAGCCCGGAAGGGGAGAGGTGGGGAGAAACATAGGTATTACGTTCTTTAAGGATGACACGAGAGGTGAGCGTAAGGAGTGTAACATAGTAATTAATGATTGCGATTTTTTATCAGAACGATTATTTTGTATATCACTAGCACCAATGCGACTCCTGCAATCCAAGACGTTGTAGTCTGATTATTTTCTAGAGAGTCTTTAAGCAGAGTGAGGAAGAAAATTACCGCTAGAGCTGGCACAAGATACCTCTTCATTTCAGTACCTGTTATCCTTAGTAGCAGTACGATATGCATTCTTGGCCTGCATCTTTGCAAAGTAGTTCGCTGCTGTAAGCAGCACCTACTAGTGCCCATGCCACACAGGCTCCACCTAAGTTCGCTGTCAGAGTACATACGAGAGCAGTAGCTGTGCAAGGGCCTGGAAATATACTACATATAGGGGCTTTATCGCGGCATACATAGACCCATGTGCAACCGCATGACCCGCCACCGTTACCGTCGGAATAGCAGGGTTGAGAGTTGGTACTACTCTCTTCAGACTTTGACGACTTGTCATCCTGTTGCTTGAGCTGCCCCCACACCGTCTTCTCCGCCTCAACCCCGCCCCAGCCTGCTTGTGCTTGGGCTGTCGTCGCCACCAGTGCGATGACCATCAACACTGCTCTCCACAGGTTCTTCATCTCTTGCCTCCCATTGAGTGGAGGCCGCCTAGTCCGGAAGGGGAGAGGCGGCGCTGGGGATTTCGGATTCACTTGCCTTGTCGTCTAGTTTTAATCCGTTCTACGATGAGAGCTAGGATGACAGATGTAGCTATAACGAGTGCACTTAAGGCAAAATCGCGTGTGTTGCCGTATATTGTTGCAGACAAGACGATGGAAAATATAAAGCTCAATCTAATAAGCTTTGATTTAACCATTACTGCATCCTAAAAGAATTCCTGCAATGAAACCTACATGTTCTATAGATAGGATCATATTCTCGGTGATCAGTCACCATGTAAGGAACCTGTCGTGCGGCGAAAATCTCTGTACAGGCAAGAGTGGCTTCAGCAGTGGTGCCTAGTGCCAATCCACAGCCCCATCCGGCAGACGCAAGGCACACGGCAGCCGAAATTACGCCGCCCCCGCCGCCCGCAATAACGACGCAAGAGGAACGCTCCAGAAAGTTTTCGTCACGGTATTCTACGTAAACATTGTCTGGACAGGCGGAAGTGCCGCCCCCACCCTCGCCGCCATCGTTAGAAAACTGATGTGGCTGACCATCGTCCTGACTCACTTGCCCCCACACCGTCTTCTCTGCCTCAACCCCGCTCCATCCCGTCTGTGCTTGGGCGGTAGTCGTCACCAATGCGATGACCATCAACACTACTCTCCACAGGTTCTTCATCTCCTGCCTCCTATTGAGTGCCGCACGCTGGCGGTTGGCTCCGTCTTCAGTCCTGCGTCTGCCTATTCCAGCGGTAATTTGCCTGCCTCGAACGGATTGGCTCCCTGTACCGCAAAGCCAGCGCCGCGCCACGTAATGTTCCCCTTGCCGTTCACCAAAATTTGAGTGGGTGTGCCTTCTGCCCGGTAAGCGTTAAACAGTTTTGTACCCGCATCTTTGTCTGCGGCGTCTTCGACGATCCTCAGATTGTTGGGCGCGTCCGCGAATTGCTTTTTCACGGCGTCTAGGTCATTGGGGGCCACGATCCACACGGCAACGTTGGGGTTGGCGCGGGCATAGGCCAGCAGGTGCGGCAATTCTTCGGTACAAAAGTGGCAGGTGGCCGAATGGAAAATCAGCAGATGGTTCTTGCTTTGGCCCCACGTCACCCCCGGCAGGGCGGCGGCGGGGCTGCCCACGCCACCGGGCACGGTCAGGCGCGGCAATGGCTTGGCGGCCAGCAGCGCCGTGCCGAGGCTGCGGGTTTCGGCGTTGGTCAGCGTGCCTTCATAAAAGCCCTCGATGGTGCCACGCGAATTGACGTACAGCACGGCGGGAATGCTGCGTAAGGCCAGTGCCGCGATGCTGCTTCCGGCGGTGTCGGCGTACACCGTAGACCGGAGCGCAAAGCCGCTGAGGTACTCGCGCAGGGCGGGGCTGTTTTGCTCTGTCACCAGCGTCACGGCCAATTTGGGGTTGGTTTTTTGCAAGGCCGAGAGTGCGCCGAGTTGTAGGCTGCACGCCGCGCAGTCGGGCTGAGCGAACACGTACACGGTGGGCTGTCCGGCATGGGGCAGGCGGGTCGTGGAAATTGCCTTGCCAATCCACTCTGGGCGCGGCGTCCCGGTAAAGGCCAAAGCAGAATTGGATGCAAGCAGAATGCCCAGCAGCACAAGCTTTTTCATGCCCAGAGGATAGATGACCGGGTGGATGGAAAGCTATCCGTCAGTTGACGGAGAAGTGTTCAGTCATTAGATAAAGATGGCCTTATCAACCCCCAATACAGTTGCGCCGCTTCGTGTCTGTTCCGAACGCCCAACTTGGTCAGCACCGACGACACTTGGGTGGCAACGGTGCGAATGCCTTTGCCCGCGTGCTTGGCGATGTCTTTGTTGGTCAGGCCCGCCGCCAGCCCGCGCAGCACCTTGCGTTCACAGGGCGTCAGGTGGGTGGTCAGGGGTGGGCCAAAATACAGCAGGCAGTCCGATCTGGTGGGAAAAGCGGCTAACAGTGTGTTCACATCGGGCACGCATGGGCGGCAAATCAGCGCGGCAGGCAGGCACTCCAGCACGTCTTGCAGGTACGGTTCACCCTGACAGGAAGTCAGCACCACCAGACCTTGTACGTCTGTTTCTAGGGCAAGGCCAGTGGGTTCGTCATAAAAGATGGAGGAGGGGGGCGACGACATGACTGGGGCATTCTACTGACTGACCTGTTAGAACTGTGCCGCTAGAAACGCGCCGCCTTCCGCTCCTACACGTCTCCATCTTTCGTCCCGCGCATTCCTCACGCGGCTTCTCTAGACTGGCCCCAGATGTCGTCTGCCACTTCTGCCCGTGCGCCTGCTTACCTGCGGTATCTGCTGTTGGGCGGCGTGTTGGCCCTGCTGGGCAGCCTGTTCCTGATCCCCGAAGTCCGGGCCTTTTTCGCGGCTGGTTCTGCGGCTCTGCGTTCTTCCAATCCGGCGGTCACGCATGCTTGGGTCAACGGCCTCGGCTGGGCTGGCCCACTGGCCCTGATCGCGGCGTTCGTGGCTCAGGCCGTTATCCCAGTGCTGCCCGCTTTGGTCATGACTGCCGTTACCGCCCGCGCTTACGGCCCCGTCGAAGGCTTTTTTATCGTGTACATCGGTACTTTGCTGGGCGCGGCGGCGGGCTACTGGCTGGGGCGCGGTGTCGGAGACCAGTTGGTCAGGATGCTGGCGGGCGAGCGCACCCGCAAACGGGCCGAGGATTTTGCCCTCAAACACGGCGTTCAGGGCGTGCTGATGGTGCGCCTGATGCCCATTCTCAGCGCCGACGTGATGAATTTGGTGGCTGGCGCAGCCCGGATGCCATTTCGCCCCTTCCTGTTGGCAACGGCGGCGGGCGCGTTTCCGGTCACGCTGTTGGTCATTTGGCTGTCTGGGTCTACGTCGCGCATGGTCTGGGGTTTGGGCGTGCTGTCGCTGTTGGTAGCGGGTGTGGCAGGCGGGCGCACTTGGCTGGGCAGGCGGCGAGCGGCGCGGGCTGGGTCGGCTTCACCCGCACCTGAGTCCCAACAGGATTGAGGGATGAGCGAGAGTGGAGAGAAGTCGGCGTCGCGTGTAAACCCCCCAGTCTGCTTCGCAGCCAGCCCCCCTTAAAGGAGAGCGCAACAGCACTTGTCCTCCCCTCTCCTGCGGAGCTTTGCAAGTCTAAGGGGGGGCGTTGCAGAGCAACGGGGGGGTTCACCTTCCAAGTCCGCCCCTAATCGCCCCCACCTCACTCCTAAACCGCCCGGTCATTCCCCTGTCAGGTAGACTGCCTCACGGTTGCGCCGATCTGCCCAAAGCCTGAGGGCAAGCGGGCGGCGGCGCGGGCGGGAGGATCATGACGGAAGACACGCAAGCGGGGCAACAGGCCTCCGCATACGAACGGGCAGGCGTGAGCATCGACGCCGGACACCGGGCTGTGGCCCTGATGAAAAATGCGGTGGCACGCACGCACACGCCCGCTGTTTTGGGCGGTATCGGCGGCTTCGGCGGGCTGTTCCGGGCGCAGTTTACGGGCGCAGACGGCCAACCGATGACCGATCCGGTGCTGGTCGCCTCTACAGACGGTGTGGGCACCAAAACTAAAGTCGCGGTGCGGGCGGGCAAGTTCGCGGGCCTCGGCGCAGACATCGTGAACCACTGCGCCAACGATATTCTGGTGCAGGGCGCACGGCCCCTGTTTTTCCTCGATTACGTGGCGATGGGGGTTTTACGGCCCGAAGCGGTGGCCGAAGTGGTCACGGGCGCGGCAGAGGCGTGTGAGGCGCTGGGCGTGGCCCTGCTGGGCGGCGAAACTGCCGAGATGCCGGGCGTGTATATAGAAGGTGAACTGGACATCGTGGGCACAATTGTGGGCGTCGTAGATCGGCCCAAGCTGATCGACGGCTCTCGCATCTGCCCCGGTGACGCCGTGATCGCCCTGCCCAGCAGCGGTCTGCACACCAACGGCTTCAGCCTTGCGCGGATGGCGCTGAACGGTCTGGACTGGCAAGAAGCCCGCGCCGACTTGGACGGGAAGTCGTTGGCCGAGGTGCTGCCGATTCCGCACCGTGCGTATGGCCCCGCCTTCGATGCCCTCACCGCCGCCGATGTGGACGTGCGCGGCATGGCCCACATCACGGGCGGCGGTTTGGTCGACAATCCCCCGCGCATCTTCCCGGCGGGCGTGGGGATGCAGATAGACACCGATTCTTGGACGGTTCCGCCCCTCTTCGAACTGATTTTGGAACGCGGCAACGTGGCCCGCGCCGAAGGCTTCCGCGCCCTGAATATGGGCGTGGGCTTCCTGTTTATCGTGCCAGTGGCACATGCTGAAGCGGCCCTGAGTGCCCTGCGAGCCGCCGGGGAAACGCCGTGGGTGATCGGCACCATGATGGAGGGCAGCGGCGTGCAGTTCACGCGCCAGCCAGAAGGGGTGAGTTCTTGAGTTCCGAAGCCCCCCGCAAACGCCTCGCGCCGTTCGGTTTTACGCCTCCAGACCGCGCCACCGCCACCGAGTTTTGGGTTGTCCGGCACGGCGAAAGTACTTGGAATGCCGATGGTAGGTATCAGGGCCAGACCGATGTGCCCCTCAGTCATATCGGGATTTTGCAGGCCGCCAGTCTGGCCGAGCGCCTCACCGGACTGCATTTCGACGCCGTGTACACCAGCGATCTCGTGCGGGCCTCGCAAACGGCAGACGCGGTGGCTGAGCGCTTGTTGGGCAATCCGCCTGTACAAGCCGATCCCGGCCTGCGTGAAATTGACGTGGGCGAGTTGTCCGGCCTCGTTATTGCCGACATTCGCGCCCGCTTTCCCGACTACCTCAGTACCCTGATCCGCGAACCTTGGGCCACCCGCAGACCCGGCGGCGAGAGCATGGAAGACCTGTTTGCCCGCTGCGGCGCGGCCTTTGATCGGCTGCGGGCGCGGCATCCCGGCGGGCGCGTGCTGGTGTTTACGCACGGCGGCGTGGTGCGTGTGGCGGTGGGCTTGGCGCTGGGGGGCGTGCCTGCCAACGCTTGGGCACGTCTCAGCGTCACCAATACCTCCATTACCCGCGTGCTGCTGGGAGAAAACAGCGGCACCCTGCTGGGCTTCAACGACGACGCGCATCTGGAAGATTTGCTAGAGGCGACGGAAGCCGACGACGTGCTGGGGCAGGCGCAGTGAGGGGCCGGAATCCGATTTGTCTCTCTGGCCCTCAAAGAAGCTGACCATGTCTGCCCCTGACCCACACTCCACGATCCACACTCCACCCCCGTCTTTAGAATCCCGCTTTCGCTCCGGCGACCTGCGTGCGTTGTCCCGCGCCGTTACGCTGGCCGAGGCTAGCTTGCCCGCCGCTCGGCCCCTGCTGCGTGCTGCACGCGAACAGGCCGCCCAAAACTTTATTGCACAGAAACCCAGTATCGTTTTGGGCATCACGGGTAGCCCCGGCAGCGGCAAAAGCACCCTCACCGACGCCCTGATTTCGCACCTGCGCGGGCTGGGGCAGCGGGTGGCGGTGGTGGCCGTCGATCCCAGCAGCCCCTATTCGGGCGGCGCGATTCTGGGAGACCGGATTCGCATGCTGCGCCACCACGCCGACGCGGGCGTATTCGTGCGGTCTTTGGCGAGCCGGGGGGCACTGGGCGGCCTGTCTGCCCGCACGATGCAAGTGCTGGCGCTGCTGGAGGGCGCGGGCTTCGATTGGGTCATCTTGGAAACGGTGGGTGTGGGGCAATCGGAAGTCGATGTGGCCTCGGCTTGCGACCACACGCTGCTCGTGCTGACCCCGGCGGGCGGCGACGGCGTGCAGGCCTTCAAGGCGGGCATCATGGAAATTGCCGACGTGATTGCCGTGAACAAAGCCGACTTGCCGGGTGCAGACCGCACCGTGCGCGAACTGGTGGCCGCGCAGGGCCTCGGCGCACACGACGAACACACTTGGTTTGCGCCCATTCACAAAACGGTGGCGGGTGCGGGGCAGGGGACGCTAGAGCCGACAGGGATCGCTGAATTGGTGGCGGCAGTGTTGGCCCACCGTGCCCACCTCGGCGCGGAAGGGCTGACTGAACGCCGCACCCGCCGCGCCGAATTCGAGGTTCGCTCCTTGGTGCAAGAACGCCTGCTGCGCCGCGCCCGAGCCACTAGCGCCGACCTGTATGCCCGTGTAGCACGCGGAGAACTGGACGCCGATGCTGCGGCAGATGCTTTGCTTGGCGGTGAATTGACCTGAAGCATCGTCAACTCGCCCCCATCCTCTTTATGTTCCTGATCGTGCAGCGGCTCCTCGAACTGCGGCTCGCCCGTGCCAACGAACGCTGGGCGCGGCAGCAGGGTGCGGTGGAATACGGCCAAGCCCATTACCCGTTGTTTTTTGTGCTGCACCCCACTTGGATGCTGGCCCTGCTCCTAGAAGGCCGGAGCGCGGGCGGGCGCGTGCAGTGGCCCATGCTGGCGCTGTTCGTGCTGGCGCAACCGCTGCGGTACTGGGTTATTCGGACGCTGGGCCGCTACTGGAATACCCGCATTCTGATCGTGCCAGGCGGAAAGCGCGTCACAGGCGGGCCGTTCCGGTTCATGCCGCACCCCAATTACGCGGTAGTGGCCCTAGAAATCGCCGCCGCACCGCTGGCTGTGGGTGCGTGGCGCACCGCGATTGCCTACACGGTTCTGAATGCCGCCCTGCTGCTGCTGGTGCGCCTGCCCGCTGAAAACGCGGCCCTCAAAGCCTACAGCGGTCATCATACGGACTCCGTAGCAGACCTCGGTTCATCAGACAGCACAGGCTTGAGTGCAAGTACTGACTTTGAATCGCGTGGCCCACCGTGAGGATTCATAGCCCGCCACCACTCCGAGTACGATTTTCTTAGCGGGCCATGCTCTGGGGTGTGCGGCGCTCGAAGACCAAGCCCACCGGGGTATCGGCCAGTTGCACTGCCGACAGTACCGTGACGCGCTGCAGTTCCAGCCGAATCCGGCCAGCGGCGTTGGTGCGCTCCACGGCCACCACCACGGCAAGAACCCTCAGGCCTTTGGTGGCGCACAGCAACATCGTTTCCAGCTCGGCCAGCCCGTCTGTCAGGTGTTCGGTCACAATCACCACGTCTCCGGTCAGGCGCTCGGCCTGCGGCAATGTCCAGTGGCCCGTGGTGGCATGTCTGACGGCGTGCAGCGCCACTACGCCGCGTGTGTAGGCCAGCAATTCGGCCAGTTGCTGAGCGCCGGGCAAAGCGATGATCCCATCAAATTCGGGCAAGAGTGCCCCAAAACGGCCCGCCAGTTCTGTCCAGTCTTGGGCTTGCAGTCCTGCCAGACGTGCCCGCACCCCTTCCTCAGAGGGCAGGGCGGTTGCGATCACTTCCCGGAACTTCAGAGCCATATCCCTAGAGTACGCCGCAACTAACGTTGTCCACCAAATACTTCACCTGAATTAAGTTCAGCGCTTTATTTAATGGGGGGTGGGTGAAGTAGGTGGCCATCAAGCTCAACTCTGACCGCTGGCCCGCAGTTCTGGACACGACTCGGGTGAGGGCCGCACTCAGGCCGCAGCAAGGGGAGTAGGGTACACACCATGCAGGCTCCCGTTTCCTCCTCTCCCTCCACAGCGCAGGACGTGACGCAGACGGTCACGCGGCAGGCCACCGCCGTCGCCCTGGCCGTGACCGCGGGCCACTTCATCAACGACGCTTACGGGGCCATGCTCACGCCCCTCACTCCGGCCTTGCAAAGCAAATTTGGGGTCAGTATTGCCGCCGTCACCCTGTTGTCCAGCGTCTTTTCACTCACCAGTAGCGTGATGCAGCCCCTGCTGGGCATCGTCGGGGAACGACTGGATCGCCGCTACGCCGCCGCGCTCGGCCCGCTGATGACCGGCATCGGCCTCACCCTGATGGGCTTCGTGCCGTGGTTCGGGGCGTTGGTGCTGCTGGTGGCGGTGGCAGGCTTCGGCAGCGGCTTTTTTCATCCGGCGGGGGCGGCGTATGTGGCCCAGAACAGCCCACCCGACAAACGCGGCCTGTGGGCCAGCATTTTTAGTGCAGGCGGGACGGGCGGCATGGCGCTGGGGCCAGTCTTCGCGGGCGTGGGCCTCACGCATCTGCCGTGGTTTGCCCTGATCGGGGCCGTCATCGCGGCCATTACTTTCGCGGTCACGCCGTCCGGCAAACAGAGCAGCAAGCGCGTGGGGGCCGCCGAATATCTGCGAATCTTCCGGGGGCCCATCGTGTGGCTGTGGGGCATGGCGGTGCTGCGCTCTCTAGCGAGCATGGGCTACAACGCCATGTTGCCGTTTATGCTGCTGGCACGCGGGTTCGGGGCGCGGGAAGTGGCCCTGACGCTGGGGGTGTACGCCGTCGCCAGCGCCATCGGGGGCATCGTGGGCGGGCGCATCAGCGACAAGCGCGGGCGGGTTCCCGTGCTGCGGGCGGCCATTCTCACCACCATTCCGTTTTTTGCCGTCCTGATTCTGAGCAGTCCGGCCAACTGGTGGTTTTATCCCCTGACCTTTGTGGTAGGAGCCGCCGTGAACGCGAGCATCCCGGTGGGCGTGGTCACGGCGCAGGAATACGCGCCCGGTCACGTGGCCGTCGCCAGTTCCATCATGATGGGTTTCTCGTGGGGCTTCGCGGGCATCCTGATCTTTCTGGTGGGCGCGTTGGCCGATGTCACCAGCCCGACGACGGCGGCGTTGGTCAGCCTCAGCCTGCTGATTCCCAGCGCTCTGATCGCCTACAGGTTGCCGGAACCGGAGCGGGCGGCGTTTAAGTAGAGAGGAGGACGTAGGGCAAAAAAGTGGAACGTGGTACTGACCTTCCCACGTTCCACTTCCTATTTTTCTATGCTTCTCTGACAGCCCTCAAAACTTGAAGCCCATCAGCCGGTAAAGGGCCGTGCCCAACTCTGCGCGGGTCAGGTCGGCGGCGGGGCGGGCGGCTCCGGCACGGAGTTCCAGCAGTCCGGCGGCCACAGCCCCGCCTAGTGCTTGGCGGGCCGCGTCGGAGGTGGCAGCGGCGGCGTCGGTGGCGGTCAGGGGGGCGGCGGGCAGGGCACGTAACTGCACGAAGTCGTAGGCTCCGGCCAAGGCCAGTGCCGTTTCCTGCCGGGTGGCGGGGCGGTCAGGATCGAAGCGGCCTTCCGGCGCGGTCAGCCAGCCACGTGAGGCGGCCACCCGAATAGCGGCGGCGTCGGGGTGCGTGGCCGGAACGTCGCTGAGGGCGGGCACGGTTTTTTCTCCGGCACCGCTGGCGAAGGCGAGGGCGGCGGCCAGTTCGGCCCGCGTGACGCTGCGCTGAGGAGCGAACAGACCGCTGGGCAACGGCGGCAGCAACCCACGGAAAGCCACAGCCGTCAATTCTGTTTCGCGGGAATGGCCGCGCAGGTCGCGGGGGGCCACCGGTTCCAGTCCGTTCAGGCCCACCGGAGCCACGTCCATGCGGGCGTTCAGCACGGTGTAAGCGTCCACGCCCGTGACACTGCCGTAATGTCCTTGCGTGTCGGCGGCTTTGCTGAGGGTCACGCGGTAGCCCGCGCCGTAGCCTGTGCCGGGGCGGTAGCGCAAATACAGGCCCGAAGTCCGGGTGGCGGTGTTGTCCACGAGGCCGTAAGTCAGCAGGGTGCGGTAGGCGTCGTTTCCGGCGAGGTCGGTGCTGGTGCGGGGCGTCGTCTCGTACTCGTCGCCGGGCTTGATCAGGCTCTTTTTGGCATTCACCGTGACGGCCAGTGTTTGGGGGTTCAGGCGGTCACCGCTCATCAGGTAGTGCAGGCGCAGATTGCCGAGACGCACGCCCAGCGGCCCATCTTGCCGGGTGGCTTCGCGGGCGTCCATGATGCTCAGGCCGCCGCTGCCCAGCACGTCCACCATGCCGTCCGGGGCCACCAGCATGGCAGTGTTTTCATCCAGCCCGAAGCCGATTTTGTCGGGGCCAGCGGTCAGGTAGGCGGCCATGCGGGCGTGGCGGCCAGAGTAGGTATTGAAGTGCTGATCGATGATGCCCGCCGAGAACAGCCCGAAGCCCGGAGACACGTACACGCCGCGTTGGTCGGCCTGCGGAGCCACGCCGAAATCGAGGCTGTCCAGCGGAATGCCGAACGCCGAGGGCATCCGCACCGACTGGATGCTGGCCCCCGCCGACGACCCGCCGATGACGCCGCCGCGTTCCGCCCACACGTCCCGAATGGCTTTCAGGGCTGGAGTGTCGCTACCGTCGGCAGTGGCAAAGGCTTTTTGCAGGCGCAACTGGTCGCCGCCCACCATCCACACGGCACTGGCCGCCCCGATAGCGTTCAGGATTTCGGGCGATTTGGTGGCGTCGGCGGCGTTTTTGCTGGTGATGTCCAGCACGGTCACGCGGGCGGCAGGCAGGCCTAGAGCTTCGAGTTCGGCCTTGAACCGTCGGCTGCTGCTGAGGCTGCTGCTGGCAGTGGGCACGATCACCACGTTGGCGGCGTCCTTGCCCCCGGCGGCCTTGATAAAGGCGTCGTACACGGGCAGGTTGTCGCTTCGGAGGCCGCCTCCCACGATCAGCAGGCTTCCGCGTGCGGCCTGCGACGCGCCCACCAAGGTCAAGGCGGCCACAGCGAAGGCCAGAGTCAACGTCCGTTTCTGCAAGGCACTCTTCATAGCTTCCCCCAAGATTGTGATGTTCGTGGGGATGCTAACACAAGGATTCTGCCGCTGATCGGGACACGGGTTCAGCTAAAGGTGATGCTTTCCGGCACGGCCAGCCCTATCCCCCCGCCCCCAATTTGCCCAGCCACACGCCCACGCCGAACACCACCGCGCCGCCCACGATCACCTGAAAAATGGTTTGGCGCAGCGGGCTATGCATATAGCGCCAGCGAATCAGGGCAATGATCAGCAACTCTACGATGACCACCACGTAGGCCAGCGTGAGTGCCGTTTGCAGGTCAGGAATGAGGAAAGGAAGCGTGTGCAGCATGCCGCCCAAGATGGTGGCCGCACCTGTGATGACGCCGCGTGCAAAGGGCTTGCCGCGCCCGCTGACCAATCCGTCGTCGCTGAGGGCTTCGGCGAGGCCCATGCTGATGCCCGCACCCACGCTGGCAGCAAAGCCCACCCAGAAGGCGTCTATTGGATTTCCGGTCAGTCCGGCGGTGGCAAAAATAGGCGCGAGGGTGCTGACGCTGCCGTCCATCAGGCCCAGCAGGGCAGGCTGCACCTTTTGCAAAATAAAGGCCTGATCGTGGGCGGGAGGCGTGGGCGGCGGGGCGACAGGCTGACTTGGGAACGGGGTGTCGGACATACGTCATTCTAGTCTTAATAGGAATAATTCTCAATAAGCTAGGATAATATAACTAGCCAAGAGAACTAGCCGATAGACATGGTTCATGGAACGCGGCCACGCCGTATCCTGAGGCAACCGTGAATTCTGCACCTTTTCCGCCCCCTTCCTTCCCGCCCGCCCAGCGCAGATACGCGGTGATACTCAACCCACATGCGGGGCGGGGTCTGGCCTCGCGCGAGTGGCCCCGGCTGGAAGGCGAGTTGCAGGCCCGCCGCTTTGACTTCCAGCTGATTTCGGCGGGATCGGGGGCCGACGCTCTGGCCCGCGTGCAGGCGCTCCCGCCTGATGTGGCGGTGTTGGCGGTCGGCGGTGACGGCACGGTGGGCGCACTGCTGCCCGCGCTGATCGGGAGTGGGGCGCGGCCTCTGGCGATTGTGCCGCTGGGCAGTGGCAACGACTACGCCGGAATGTTAGGCCTGAAACCGGGCCAGTTCGGGGAAGCCCTAGACCGCCTGAGCTACACGCCGCGCCGGGTAGACGCGCTGGAAGCCACCGTGACCGAAGGCGCAGGCGCGGGCCTTCCCCGGCTGCTGCTGAACGGCCTCGGCATGGGTTTCGATGCACAGGTGGCCGCCACCATGCTCCGCGCCCCCGCCCGCCTGACCGGATTCGGGCGCTACTTGTGGGGTGCATTGGCCGCCCTGCGCGACCTTCAGCTCACCGAACTGACGCTGACCGTAGACGGCCAGACGGTCTATTCCGGCCCCAGTTGCCTGTCGGCGGTCATGAACGGCACGCGCTACGGCGGCGGCTTCCTCATCAGCCCGCAGTCCGACGCCCACGACGGCCAACTGAACGCCCTCGCCAGCGGCCCTGTGACCCGCCCGCAACTGCTGGGCCTGATGGGCCGGGTGCTGCGCGGCACGCATCTGGGCCAGCCCCGCGTGTACCACGCCACCGGGCAGGCCGTGACCATCCGCTGGGCCGCGCCCACCCATCTGCACCTCGACGGAGACCTGTCGGGCGAGGTAACGGAAATTCAGGTGCGGGTGCTGGGAGGGGTGGTGACGTTGCTGAACGGGTAGAGGGGAGACAGGGAAGAGCGAATGTGGATCGTAGAACGTGGAAACAGCCCAACCACGATCTACGATCCACAATCCGAATGCTTGCCGATTTCTCAGGCCCACTGACTGTGCGCCGGAAAAGACGAGACAGCGAACGTGGATCGTGGAACGTGGAACCAGCTCACCCACGATCGACGATCCACGTTCTGAAGTGCCTTACTTCAGCGTCGCAAGTTTGGCCTTGGCGGCGTCCAGATCACGCTTCTGCCAGAAGGTATCGGCTTCGATGCTGACGGCTTTTTCCAGTTGCGCGGCGGCGGCGGCCTTGTTGCCCTGACTCAGCAGGGCGTTGGCAAATTCGATGCGGTGAACGGCCACGTTCGGTTCGAGGGCGATGGCCTTCTCGAAGTTGGGCGAAATCTGCGCCTTGCTGCCGCCGATGGCGCGTCCGGCCACTCCCTTCAGGCCGCCGACATCCAAGTTGGCGTGCCACAGGCCCAACGCGACGTACACGCCTGCGAGTTTGGGATTCAGCTTGGCGGCCTGATCCAGATTTTTCTTCATGTCCTGACCGAGGGGCAGGCTCTGGAACACGCCGCTGTACTGCGCCAAACGGCCCTGAGCGCGGGCGAGTTCAAAGTAGGCTTCGGCGTTGTTGGGGTCAAGCTTGATGGCCTGTCTGGCGTAGTTCTGGGCCTTTTCGAACAGGGCCTTTTTGGCGTTGTCGGCACTCAGGGCTGCTCCGCCCGTTGTGGCTTCGGCGGCCAGCGCAAAGCCGTTGCTGGTGTTCAGGGAAGCGGCGGCGGTGGCAGCTTCCTGCCATTTGCCGGAGTCGTACAGGGCTTTGGCGGCTTGCTGGGACTGCGCGTGGGCCACGCCCGAAATGGCGGTCAGGGTCAGGGCGAGGGTCAGCAGGGGGCGGTTCGTGAGAGCTAGGCGCATGGTGGTTCCTCCGGGGAAGTTGGGGTGAGTCCAGCCGGGCAGACAGAGGATGACCGCCGGAGCTAGAGCAAGTTGAAAAGCTGCACCGAGTATACACATCCGGACTCCGAACGTCTGATGGGCGCGTCAGGAACGGTCTGCGCGGATAGTTATGAACCGGGTGCAACGAATGAGGGCCGAGGTGGTAGGCTCAGGCCACCTTGATTTCGTCGTCTCTGGACTGCCTCCGCCGTTCTCCCTCCTATGCGGGCGGGTATGGGCGGGCCTGACGCTGGAGTGCTGGACTGGCGCGGCATTCTGGCCGATGTGCGTGCCCATTTGCCCCCCGCGCAGGCTGCTGCGGGAGCAGTACGCGGCAGCCTGCGCTGGCTGGAGGCAGAAATGCGGGCACGCGGCGCGAATCCGGCGTCGGTGCGGAACATCGTGTACCGCGATATTGGCACGCCCGCCGATAAAACCGCGCTGGTCGCCATCCTGACCGACTTGGCGCGGGAAGCAGGCCGCCCGCCGCCCACCGTTTCTCTGCCCGCCGCCCCCGCCCGCCTGCCCGATGAACTGGAACTGTTGGGCCGCAGCAAAAAGCGGGCCTACAAGCAGTTTCTGGCCGGGGTGCGGGCCGGAAGAATGCCCCGAATGATCGTGACCGGGCGGCGCGGCGCGGGCAAAACGGTGCTGCTGGATCATCTGGCGTTGGCGCTGACTGCTGAAGGGGTGCCCGTGCTGCGGCTCTCGCTGGCGGGCGATGTGGCTGCCCAATGGCCCGCGCCCCCCGCTGCTGGCCGCTCTTTTGCGGCGTTGGCGGCGGCTCAGGCCGAAGCCGCCCGCGCTGCCTTAGTGGGACGAGAGGGCGTATTGCTGGCCCGCGTCACAACCGATCTGAACTGGGCCGCAGAGCCGCCCCGCCTGCCCGACGGCACGCCCGTTTCGGCGGCGGTGTGGGCCACCGAACATCTGCTGCGCCGCGCTCCGGCTGGGTTGGCGGTGGTACTGGCCCTAGAGGACGCCGCAGGAGTGGAGGCGCACTGGCCCGCTGGCGGGGCCGAACTGATAGAGCTGCATCCTCCCACGCCCGCCGAGGCCCGCGCTTACCTGATGGCCCGCCTCGGCATTGGCCGCGCCGCCGCCGACGCTTTGGTGCGCGAAACAGGCCGCAACCTAGACCGCCTGACCCTGTTGGCGAGCGTGGGCCGGGGCGAGGCCGGACAGGGCGAAAGCGGCGCGGCGCGGCTGCTGGCCGATCCTGATATTCGCGCTCTGGCAGCGGCTCTGGCAGGCCTGTCGGTGGTGGCGTTGCCTGACGCGGTTCCCGACGCCGCCCTCTGTGCCGCCCTCGGTTCCCCGCCCGCCGCCCTACCCGCCCATGCCCGCGCCCTGTTGTCCGGTTCCCCTGCGCTGGGCTGGACACCTGCCGACGTGCTGCTGGCCGCTCTGCCACTGGTTCCCGCCGCTGAAGCTCAGGCCGCTGCCCGCCGTCTGGTAGCTGTGTTCGAGGGACATGAGCAGGAAACTGCTCCTGAACTCTCTGGCTTCTCCCTCGCCGCCCTGACCCTGCTGCAAGACTGGCCCGCCCTCGCCGCACAGATCAGCCGCCGCCCCGACGACGCCCGCCATTTGCCGCCGCTGTGGGCCGCCATTCGGGGCAGCAGGGACAAGTCAGGGGCTTCGGCAGAAGCGCTGGAAATCCTCGCCCGTGCGCTGGCGACGCACCATGCCGGACGGGGCGAATACGGCGATCCACGCGCCCGCGACGCGCTGTTTACCCTGCTGGAATCCCCGCGCGATCCGGTGCGGGCATGGGCACGGGTCAAGCTGGCTGAAAGCAGTGTGGACGCTGGAAACTTTGAAGCCGCACGCGGGCAACTGGCCCACCCCGACCTGACCCATCTGCTCTCGGAGTCTTCTGCATCTTGGCCCGCCTCATCGTGGACGGTGGCGGCGCAGGCCGATGCGCTGTTGGTGCAGGCGGCGTTGGCCCGCTGGAGCGGAGACTTGGAGGCCGCCACCCGCGCTGCTGGCGATCCCCGCACCGCGCAGGGCGGCCCGCGTGCGGCGCTGTGGCGTGGGCTCATCGCCAAAGACGCGGGGCACTGGCCCGAAGCCTTGAGCGCCCTGCAAAGTGTGCCGCCTTCCAGCCCGCTGCTGTCGGCCCGCGCCCGCTACCAAGAGGGCGACTTGCGCCTGAGACTGGGCCAACCTGCCGCTGCCCTGCGCGCCCTTGAGGACGCCGCCGAACGCCTGCCCCGTGCGGGCGGAAGCGCTGAAGAAACCGCCCGCGTGCTGGCCCGCGCCGCCACCGCGCAGCGCAGGCTGGGGCATCCGCAAGAGGGTCTGACGTTGCTGGGGCGGGCGCTGGGGCTGATTTCTTCCCCTGTTTCTCCCCAAGAAACACGGCCCCAGGACAGCCGCCCCCGTGAAGACGCCCTGCCCCGCGCCCGCCTGCTCTCCGAAGGCTTGCCGATTCTGCTGGCGCTGGGCCGCCCCGATGAAGCGTTGGCCCAGGCTGCCGCCGCCCTTGGCCTGTTGTCGGGCGTGCTGACTGTGTCGGGTTCCCGCCAAGCCGAGGCCGAATACCGCCTGCGCCGCACCCAATACCGCCTCGCGCTGGCGTACCTGACGCGGGGCATCGGGCTCCCGTATCTCTATCCGTTCTGCGGCCCGCGCCGCGATCACCCCGATTTGGCTCAGGCACGCACTTTGCTGGACAGGCTGCTGCGTCCTGCTGTCGATTCTTCTCAACCTGACCGTGAACAGGTCTTGACCTTCGACATGCTGCTGACGCGGGCGCTGGCTGATCCCGCCCCGGCCCCCGCCTTGCACTTTGCCGAGCGTGCCCTCGCCATGACCGATCATGCTTACGCGGCGGCTCAGGCCCATGCCATCCGTGCCGAGGCGCACTTGCGGGCCGATCGAACAGGTTCGGCGCTGGCCGACATCAACCGCGCCCATACCATGCTGCGCCGGGTGGCGTTGGGGGTGGGCGGTTCTGACCCTCTCTCTGATACACATGCCGCCGATCCGGGGTTGGCCGCGCAACTGCTGGCGCTGGAAGTCCGGGCCACCATCGGGGAAGGGGCGGGGGCGCTGTTGTGGTTGCGAACGGCCCTGCAAGACCCCGCCCTACATCCCTTCCGGGCAGGCGTCTGGCGCGAGGCGGGCCGCGCTCTGGAAGCCCATCATCCCGGTGCAGCAGGCGAGTTGCAGCGGATCTATCCGGCGGCCCGCTTGGCCCGCGTCGACGCCCTGCGCGTCCGTGACCGCCTGTGGGTCTTGGAATCTGAGACGGGGCTTCAGGATTAAGAATTCAGAGGGCGGGGTTATCGGGTATGCTGGGGGCGTGAGCATCACCGATTCGCAGGCCGGAGGCCGCGCCGCCATCCGACTGCTGCAAGGGTACGTCTGGCATCCTCAGAGCGCCGACGTAGATCTGGAGCACTACCTACCCCGCGAGCTAGACCTGCCCAAGTCTCCGGGCGCTGCCGACGAGGACGACGCCCATGTGCTGTGGGACATGGTGTCGCCGCCCTTCGCCTTTTTTGAAAACGGCGAGCCGACAGCGGCCCAGACCTTTTACCAGTTCACGGTGTTGCGCGTCTACGATGACCGCCCCAGCAACGAGGCCCTGCACGGTGACGCCGAGGCGGCCAGTCAGGCGCTGAATCCCCTGCTGGACGGCACGCCGGAAGGGGTGGGCTGGCAACTCTGGGAAGACCTGCGGGAGCTGTGATGCCGGGAGCTGTGACGTGAGGGGTTGCCTATGATCGCTTGGCTTGATCTGTTGGCGGAAGGTGACCGACACCCGCGCCGCTTTGACAGCCCTGAAACCTTGCTGGTGTACCTGACCCGCGTGGAGCGCCTCAGTCCGGAAGCCGCCCAGCACTTGATCGAACTGGGTGAAGTCGGCCCACCGCTGGCCCGCCGCGAGTATCAGGTGCGGGCGTTGCCGCTGCCATCGTCTGTTCAGACATGACCGAACCCGACTCGGTAGGTCTTGAAACCAATGTGGAAGGCCCCGTTGTCGCCATCCCCGTGTACGCGGGCGTCAGCGAATTGGAATTGGGGATCATGGTGGCTGTGTGCCGCCTGTGCGGGGGCGAAGGCGCGACCCGTACACTGCACCGCTCGCGCGTCAGCATTCTGACTGCCGGGGGATTGGTCAGCACGCCGCATGTGATGTACGCCGCCCTGCCCGAACCCGCCGCCCTGCTGCTTCCCGGTGGCCCCGGAGCTGCCAAAGCCGCCCGCGATCCGTTGCTGCGCGGCTTTTTGGCGGCCCATGCCGGGTTGCCCACCGGAGCCAGTGGCAGCGGCCTTCTGTTGGCGGGCGAGGCAGGCACGTTGCAGGGCCGCGTTCTGGGTGGCCCCGCCGACCTGACTGATCTGTTGTGGGGCTTTTCCCCTGCCGAGGTGCGCCCTGGTGAGGTTGTGACCGATGCCCACCTGACCACCACTCCGGGCGGATTCCCGGCGATGTATGCGGCGTTGGCCGTAGCTGCGGTGGTGTGGGGCGAAGCAGCGGCGTTGGGAGCGGCGGAGCGGTTGGGGTGGGACGGTCTAAGGGTCTAAACGTCTAGGGTCTAAGGTGCTGGGGCGGTGAGGTTTTGGGGGTGGCTGAGCGGTTAGACTGCGGGGAATGACCGATAGACCAGTTCTGGCCGATCCTGCCGCCCCTCAGCCTTGGGAAGTTACGCGCTCTACCGTGATGTACCAAGACCGCTTTCTGAAAATCCGTACCGACCAATGCCTGACGCCCGCCGGAGTCGTCGTGCCCACCTACCACGTCATAGAGGCCTTGGACTGGGTGAATGTGCTGGCGCTGACGCCCCAGTTGGAAGTCGTGCTGACCGAGGAATACCGGCATGCCGTAGGTCTGGTGCTGTCCGGTTTGCCCAGCGGGAACAGCGAGATGGGCGAAGCTGCCGCCCCCGCCGAAGCCGCCCGCCGCGAATTGTTGGAAGAAACGGGATACGGCTGCGCCACGCTGATTCCGGTGTCGTCCAGCTTTGTCAGCACAGGCACGATCACCAACCGCGTCCACTCGTTTTTGGGCCTAGACGCCCAGTACGTCGGGCCGCAAAATCTCGATCCAAACGAAGAAGTCTGGGTCAGGGTGGTGCCGTTTTTGGAGTGGTTCCGGGCGGCCAGAGCCGACGCCCAGCACACCCAGTCTACGCAGCAGGTCACGCACTTGCAGGCCATGTGGGGCGCAGTTTCGGTTATCCTGAGCGGGCAGCAGCCGTCGCTGGAGCCGTTGCGTGGGCCGCTGCTGGAACTCTTGTCTTCATCCTGATCGTGAAGCGCCACACTGCACTTTTGCCCTGTTTGTCCCGTTGCCCCGCGCTAGCCTAGTCCCATGCCTGATTCCACCCTCCCCATTCCCACAGACCGCCCCCGCCGACTGCGGCGCACTCCGGCGTTGCGGGCACTGACCCGTGAAATTACGCTGGCCCCGGCGCACCTGATCCACCCCATGTTCGTGCATGAGGAAGCTTTTGATACGCCCATTACCACCATGCCCGGTGTGAGCCGCCACAGCCTAGAGAGCGCCGTCGCTCAGGCGGGAGAAGCGTTGGCATTGGGCATTCGCTCGGTCATCCTGTTCGGCATTCCGGCCCACAAAGACGCGCTGGGCACGCAAGCGTATGCCGATGAGGGCATCATTCAGCGGGCGGCGCGGGCCATCAAGTCGGCTCATCCTGCCTTGACCGTCATTGCCGATACCTGCCTGTGCGAATACACCGATCACGGACACTGCGGCCCGCTGTGCGAGATTCAGGGCGGCGAATGGACGGTAGACAACGATCCCTCGCTGGAATTGTTGGCTCAAACGGCGGTGTCTCAGGCGCGGGCGGGGGCCGATGTGGTGGCTCCCAGTGCCATGATGGACGGCCAAGTGGGGGCAATTCGGGCGGCGCTGGACGCGGCGGGCTTTTCGCACGTGCCAGTTATGAGCTACGCCGTGAAGTACGCCAGCGCCTACTATGGCCCCTTCCGGGAGGCGGCGGGCAGCACACCCAGCGTAGGAGACCGGGCCACCTACCAGATGGATCCGGCGGGCGGCTACCGCGAGGCGCTGCGTGAAGCGAAATTGGACGTGGCTCAGGGCGCGGATTACCTGATGGTCAAGCCCGCGCTGGCGTACCTCGATGTCATTAAGCTCTTGCGCGACAACTTTGATCTCCCTCTGGTCACCTATAATGTCAGCGGCGAATACGCGCTGATCAAGGCCGCTGCCCAACTGGGCTTTATGGACGAACGCCGCACCGTGCTCGAAACCCTGACCGGAATGCGCCGCGCCGGGGCCGACGCCATCATCACCTATCACGCACTGGACGCCGCCCGTTGGCTGGCGGGAGAATAAGCATGATTCAGGCCACCAAAGAGCAGAACAGCATCAACGACCCGATTCGTGTGGACTGGATTTCTACCGGAATCTGGCCCGGACGCCTCGGCCTGACTTTTGCGCCGGGTAAAAAAGGCGGCAGCATCTACCAAAATGGAGTTGTACACGCCCGCGACGTGGCCGAAGACATGCACACGCTGGCCCGTGACGGCGTGCAGGTCTTGGCCCCGCTGATCGAGGATTTTGAATTTGACATGCTAGGGATGGACGGCTACCACGCCGAAGCCGAAGCCCGCAGCATCCTGATCGCCGCCTGTCCCATCGAGGATCAGCAAGCGCCCACAGACCGCGCTGGCTTTGCCGCCTACATCGACGAATTGATGACTTATACGGACTCCGAATAAAGATGCCAGACTGGGAGATCAACAAGTTCTATTCTCCGGTGAAGTTTCAGCATCAGGCTGACGAATTCTGGGCGATTTACCGCGTGAGTACTTGTGCGGTGGAGCGACGACGGGCGCAATTCTTCGCGCTGCTGGCGGAAGGTCGAAGTGAAGGTGATGTCATGGACATCACCCAATATGGAGTGCGCTCGGCTCGCTACGTGATTGACCGATACCACCGCTTGGGTCTGAAGGGCTTGTCAGATGGACGGCGGGACAACCGGGGTGCGCCACGCGTCTTGACTGCCGAAGAGCAACAAGCACTTGCGGCTCAGCTGCACGCCGATTTCGAGCAGGGCGTGGTGTGGGAAGGCAAGCGGGTTCAAGAGTGGATCAAAGAGCAGTTTGGCAAAGAGGTGTATTTGGGTCGCACCTATGAATTTATGCGTGCCGCAGGGTTTTCCCCACAAAAACCCCGCCCACAGCATGTCAAAGGCGATCCGGCAGCGAAAGAAGCGTTTACAACAAAGAGCTAGGGGAGGCGCTCCGCCGTGCGGAGCGTCTCCATCCTCGGGTCTCGCTGTGGGCGATGGACGAACATCGTTTGGGCCTCCAGCCCATCCTTCGCACCGCGTGGGCACCCACCGGGCAGCCGTTCATTTGCCCGGTGCACCCCCGTTACGAATGGCTCTATGTGTACGCCTTTGTCAACCCAGAGACCGGCGAAAGTCGCTTCTGGATCATGCCAACGCTCAATCAGCAGGCCTATGGGCTGGTCATGGCCGCCTTTGCTCAGAGTGTGGGGGCGGGCCAAGATCATCATGTCGTGGTGGTGGAAGACAACGGTGGCTTCCATGTCCCTGCCCTGCAGGGACATCCCCCAGGCATCGAGATTGTGCGCCTACCACCGTACTCGCCAGAACTCCAACCTGTCGAACGCGTCTGGCACCTCACCGATGCCACCATCGCCAACACCTGTCCGCAAAACCTCGCCGCTTTGGAAACTGTGCTCGGAGAGCAGTGTGCGTGGCTCGAAACCCAACCTGACCTCATCACCCAACACACCCTCTTCCACTGGTGGCCTTTGTGTCAGAATTAATCGGAATTCGTATTACCTGCTGGATGGCCGCAGCGTTGTCGTGCATTGCCGGGGCGGATTGGGCCGGGCCGGACTGGTGGCCGCGTGCCTGGTGGTGCAGGGCGGAATGCCGCCGAGGGAAGCTATTGCGCTGGTACGGGCCACGAGGAGCCGCCACGCGATTGAGACGGCGGTGCAGGAACGGTTTGTAGAGGCATTCGGAGCATAGCCCGCCGCAACCGACTGCATGAAAGAGGGTTGTTAAAGGAATTGTCCGAGGTCTAGTGTCAGCTAGAAGACCTCTGACGCTTCCATTCCCCCAACTACTTGTTGAGATTCATTAGACCTCTTGCGAAAGTGGTGGTCTAAACTGGCAGCGTGGAGCGAGACCGTCTGACACGCACGCTGAAGATGAATCGCAAGCAGTTTCGTCGACGCACCGGGGTTTACCCGGAAACCTTTGCCGAGATGGAAACGGTGCTTGCACAACGGGAAGAACGGAAAAAGAAATCTGGCCGCCCAGCCGCGCTCAGCGTGGCTGAACAACTCCTGATGACGCTGGAATTCTGGCGTGAGTACCGTACCTTCGCACACCTGGGTGACGACTGGGGCGTGCATGAAACCACCGTGCACCGCACGGTGGAACGCGTGGAAGCGGCCTTGATTGGCAGTGCGCGGTTCCAGATGCCCAGGAAACGCGTATTTCAGGAAGCGCAGCTCGTCTACAGCATCGTCGCCGTCGATGCTTCTGAAGTGCCGTGTGAACGGCCCAAAAAAAACAGCGCCGCTGGTACAGCGGCAAGAAAAAACGCCATACCCTGAAATTTCAGCTGCTGATCTGCACCGTGACTCAGCGCATTCTGGGCACCGCCACGAGCGCGGGGGCCGTTCATGACCTGAAACTGTTCCGTCAGTCGGGCGTGCGACTGCCCAACGATACCGCCCTGATCGGGGATGCCGGGTACCAGGGACTCTGGCGGAGCCACGGGCAGGCCATCACCACCCATAAGGCGACGCGTGCGTCGCCCCTATCCGCGGATCAGCGCCAAGAAAACCGCGTGCTCGCCTATACCCGGCAGGGCATTGAGCATGTCATTCGCCGGATGAAAATCTTTCGTGTCCTGAAGGGCATCTATCGCCATCGGCGGCGTCGGTTTGCCCTTCGAGTTCAGCTGATCGCTGCGCTCTGCAACCTGACCCGCGCACGTCCCGCCTGACTTTCGCAAGAGGTCTATTGACTTCGGTCAAGGCGAACAACTCTCTCGACGACTACTTCAATCTACTTTGGGCCGACGAGGATAGATTTTCGTCGGCTCTTTTTTGACTCGCACGTTGATACGGCTTCTGGGAGATGGTCGGGGAGAATATACCTCTGGGCATGGGCGTAGGGGAGGGGGGATAGACATCGAAGGACACCTATGCTTCACTAATGGCCACGAGTCCATTGCAAGCTTAGGGCGAATCTGTCGCCTCCGTACCATCCTCCACAATGCTCTCCTCTTCTTCCTAGACGGTCTCGAATCTTTAACCTGTTCATCATATTGCTTGGCAGATATGAGCGAGTAACTAACACAGACCTCGGACTCAATGATTAATCTCATATTTCACAGAAGTCGCAGCCGAGTCAAGGAGGATTTGCCATGCATTCAGCCCGTTTACACCGCGTATCGTCGTTTGTATCCTTTGGCCTGCTCTGCTTTGCTGTTACGTGTTCGGGTCAGGTAGAGGCCGCCAGCCTCAGCAAGATTCAGAGCAGTGGCACATTGAAGCTTGGGTTTTCCACCAATACTCCGGGTCTAATCACCTCAGAGAGCGGAAAAATCACGGGTTTTGCTGTGGAACTCATGTCTTTGATTGGGAAAGAGATGAAGGTCAAGTCTGTGACATGGAAGAAAGTGGCAACGCAAGATGTGTTGCTTAAAGATTTGGGTGCCGGAACCTTCGATGCGGTGTTTGATGCACGGTTGCCACAAGTTATCAGTGACATTGATCAGAGTGCGCCGCTAGGCTGCACCGGGGGCGTGTTGTTCGCCCGTCCCGGTGGCCCCAGCACACAGGCGGGCCTTCAAGGAAAAAGCATTGCCATGACTACAGATCACCCCTATTTCAACTATATCCGCAACCTTCCTTTCCCAAAGAAAGTCAACGTGTTTCCCTCTGCCGACGAAGGCCTGTTGGGTTTTTTGTTGGGTTCGGTGGATGTCGTGCTTTTAGACCGATTCGATGCTCTCAAAATGTACAAAAAAGTCGGCCCTGAAAAGTTGCAGGTCAGTCCTCTCTTGTGGAGCCAGCCTATGTATGTTGTCGTCAGTACTGATCCTAAAAAAGAGGTCACGGCTGCCATCAATAAGGCACTGAACAAGCTTCAAAGCAACGGCGTTTACGCCACCCTGAGCAAAAAATATTTCACTCAGGATGTGCGTTGCACGCAGTAATACGTATTCCGATTGAAAACCAAGAGTACGACTTTTAATCGGAGCGGAGCGAGTGAAAACACGTCCGGACTGATGCGGTGTGGATGGATAAGTGGTGCAGTTGCGGCTGTGCGGCCACCATACGGAATGCGTAGAAGGCAACTTGACTTGAATTTTGTGGCTTGCCACCGCCCTTCTTACGGAATCTCCACTTCCCCACGCCACCCCGCAGGCCGCTCCAGCAGCAGCTTCAGCGGGGTTTCGCCGTGCTTCAGCAAATAGGTCAAGAAATTCATTTCGCGTTCCTGCGGCGTCCCGTTGGGCAGCAGATGTGCTTTGAGGCGGGTGAGTTGGCCGCTGCGGTCATTTTCTTGGCGTGCTAGGGCGCGGGTCGCCAGCGTTTGCAGGTGGGCAATCCGGGCGGTGGTGCGGGTGCGGGTGCGTTCAGCGGCTCCCTCCAGTGTGGGATCGAGGGCCGCGATTTCGGCGGCTAAGGCGTGCAGATCGGCGTCTAAGGCGCTGAGGCGTTCGGCGGTGACGGCCCCGGCTTGGCGCTCTAAGGCCAAAGAGCGGCCCAACACGCCTTCCGGGTCAGCCTGCACCTGCGCGGCAGGGGCGTTCAGACGGCGCAGCAGCCGCGCCACATTGGGTTCCAACCACGTCACGCTCAGGCGGGGCCACAGCAGCGGTTGCTGAAGCCCATGCAGCGGATACACATCTTTTAGTTGTGCCCCATACGCGATTTCGCCGGGGCCGACGACAAAGGCGGCAGTGGGCAGCAGCGCGTCCTGCACTGTGGGGCGTAGGCCAGCAGCGGGCGTCAGGCGCGACGGATCGGCGTCCAGTACGGCCAGCAAGTCGGCTTTGGAATAGCTGCGGGTGTCGGTAGAGAAGGTTTTACCTTCCAGCTTCAGGAGGCGGCGTTGGCCGTCATCTTCCTCGATAAACAGATTGGTGGCCCCGGCTGGGCGGCGCAACTGCGGCACAAAGCCTCGGCGTTCCAGCGCGGCGGCGGCGGCCTCTATGCGGGCCGAGCTTTCCAGCGGGCGCTCCAACTCCTGTGCCAGCGTGGGGGCCATCAGGCGGGCCAACGCGGGATGAAGGGGATCAAGCACCAGCAGGCCAGCGGGGGCGAGCAGCCCATGAATCAGGCGGGCAAAGACATCGGCGTAACTGCCGCCAGCAGCAATGGCCCGCCCGATTCTGCCCCGCACGGCGGCCACATATTCTTGCGGCGCGTCGAAGGCATCCAGCAGGGCCATCACCTGCGCTGTCCATTCGGCCCGCCACGCAATCCGGCCTACGGGCACGCCTTCCGGCACATCCAACGTCAGGCGATGCAGGTATTCGGAGTGATCCAGCAGCGTCGTAGACGCCACTTCTGCCGCGTCGTGGTCTTGGCTGGCGATCCAGTACACCGCCACCACAGGCACGGCTTCGGTGTGCAACTCGCGGGCCAAGAGTGCCGCGTCTGCGCCCTTATGCACGCTGTAGGCTGGCCCGGTCAGCAGTCCGGCTTGCTGCCCTGTGACCACCACGCGGGAAGCCGGGTGCGCCAAGTGCATTAGGGCCGCCTCCGCGTGGGCGTCCAGCGTGCCTAAATCTTGGTGATAGGCCCGCAGCGCCGACGCCAGTGCCGCACGGTCTAGCTCAGGCCGCGCCTCTGCCAGTGCCGCCGCCGTATCCCCCCCCCGCAGCCGGATAAAGTCTGCCAATTCGCCTGCCCGGTAAGCTGTTGCCAAGTCTGCCGCCATCCGCTCTGCCTCTTCTTTTTCACCGTTCGGGCCTGTGTGGTGCGTGCCAGACGGAAAAGTCTTGAATTTAGACCCGGCACCACACGCGGCGGTATCAGGTCAACCCCTGCACGGTAAAGCACCGCAAAACTTAAAGCAACAACGGCAGGAGCTTGATTTGTGTTAGGTCAGGGTGTAAGGGAGCGGCGTTGACGTGAGGAAGCAGAATCTATCCACGGAGCGAAGTGAAGAGCCTGAATTCTTCATTTTGGAATCCTTGACGTGGCCTAACGCAACGGCTCCCGCGTGGCCTGCTGCAAGCCTGTTCTGTCGGTCAAAATAATGCGGCGGTAGCCCAAGTCCAGCAGTCCGCGTGTGCGGAAGTCTCCCAGCAGCTTGGTAATCGTTTCGCGGGTGCTGCCCACCACATGGGCCAAATCCTGGTGAGACACGCGCTCCCGCAGCGCCAGCGTGCCGCCTTCAGGCCACGGGCCTTCGCGTTCGGCCAGGTTCAGGAGGGCGAGCGCCAACCGCTGCGACACTTCCAAAAACACCAGTCCGGCCAAGCGTTCCTGCACGCCCCTCGTCTGGCGGGTCACCTGTTCGGTGAGGGCCACGCCTACAGGCGGATAGGTGCGGGTCAGGCGCGAGAGGGTTTCTTGGCCGATCATCAGGGTTTCGGTGTCGTCCATAGCCTCGGCATACACGCCGTAGCGTTCGTTATGCAGCAGAGTGGAGGCTCCGAGCAGTGCGCCCGCGCCGTGCACGTCCAGCGTGACTTCGCGTGCGCCGGAGCCGAGGCGGTACAGCCTGACCGTGCCGCGCGTCAGCAGGTGCAGCGTTTCGGCGGGGTCTTCGGGATGAAACAGCAACCCGCCCCGCGCCCAGCGCCCCACCCGTCCTGCGGCCACCATCTGCGCCTGAGCGTCTGCGGGCAAAACTCCAAAAACACCGGGCAACATGCCCCGCAGTATGACGCAAGCGGGGCCGGAAGTTGCCGGGGGTATCTGGGCGGGGGATAGGGGGCGGCGCACTGTATGGCCCAAACTGGCCCCCGCCCCTTACAATCGGCCCAGCATGACCAACGCCCGCCCCGCCCACCCCCCCGCGCCCCCCGCAGATTCCGCACGTCTGGAACTGTTTGGGTTGCCGCTGGACGTGATTTCTCTGGACGCCACCCTAGACTTGTTGGGCGGCTGGATGTTCACGCAGTCCCGCGCCCCGCACACGGTGGTCACGCTGAATCCCGAACTGATCGTGCAGTCGCGCAGCCACCCGGAATTTGCCAATGCCGTGCAAGTGGCCGATTTGGTCACGGCAGACGGCGTGGGCATCGTGTACGCCGCCCGCCAACTGCACGGGTTAGAAGTGCCGCGTGCGCCCGGTTTCGACATCGTAGCGGGGCTGATGAAGCGGCACGGGGCCGACTTGCGGGTGTTTTTCCTTGGTGCAAAACCCGGTGTGGCAGAGGTAGCCGCCCAGAACGCCGCCCGCGACTACGGGATTACGGTGGCAGGCGTGCATCACGGCTATTTCGACTTGCCCGAAGACCAGCGTGTGGCCGACTTGGTGGGGGCCAGCAACGCCCACCTAGTCCTGACGGCGATGGGCGGCGGGCGGCAAGAAACCTTCAACCAGTACTGGCGGCAAGTGCTGAACGCGCCTGTGCTGATCGGCTGCGGCGGTGTGATAGATGTGCTGGCCGGAACCGCTGACTTGGCCCCGGCTTGGACGCGCCGAATGGGCGTGGAATGGATCTGGCGCGTGGTGGGAGACCGCAAACGCTGGAACCGTGCGCCCCGGTTGGCCCAATTCGTGACGCTGGTGCGGGCGGAAAAGAAGCGGTTGGGACGGTGATGCGCTGGGTGGGGGAGAGCGCGAAGAGCGTCCAACGGTTTGCTGTAAGACAAGGGCTGTCCTCAACGCTGCTTTGACCACCCCTCCTACCGGAAATAGCACTGCCCATCCCTTTGACCCTTAGACCGCCCTCTCCCCGTCCCCACCTCACGGACAGCCGCGCCCCAAGTTGCCTATACTGCCCGTATGTCCCTCCTTGACATGATCGGCCCCGTGATGATCGGGCCGAGCAGCAGCCATACCGCTGGCGCGTGCCGCCTGGGCTTGGTGGCGCACCACCTGTTGGGTGAAGCACCGCGCACCGCCAGCATCGGCCTGCACGCCAGCTTTGCCAAAACGGGTCGTGGGCATGGTACGCACTTGGCGTTGGTGGCGGGTCTGCTGGGCTATTTGCCCGACGATTCTCGCCTGCCCGACGCCTTTGCCGAGGCCGAGAAAGCGGAGCTGAAGGCCGAGTTTCATGACGTGGATTTGGGCGACGTGCATCCCAATACGGCCCAGATAGACCTGAAGGGCGACACCGGGAGCGTAACCGTGATCGGCAGCAGCACGGGCGGCGGCATCATCCGGGTGGGCAACGTGCAGGGCTTCCGGGTGGATTTCGATGCTTCTCAGCCCACGCTCCTGCTGCGCTACGTAGACACCATCGGCGTGATTGCCCGCGTTGCTACCACCCTCGCTGCCGATGGAGCCAACATCGCCGCCCTCACCTGCGCCCGTGAAAAACGCGGCGGGGACGCACTCTTAGCTATCGAACTCGATCAGCCTCTCAGTGAACCTGCCCTGAATTTTGTGCGGGCATGGGCAGGAATGGCTTGGACGCGAATGCTGCCGAAATTGATGGATGGATAAAAGCGGTGAGTGCTGAGTGGGAAGGTCAAAAGCATAAAAATCAGCCTCCTGCTTGCTTGGTTCGCCCTGATCTCCACTTATCTCACCCCGACCCACTGACCACTCACCCCTTCCCACTTACTCTCCGAAGGAGTTCCCCAAAATGTTGACCCTCACCGACCTGATGAACGCCCCGGCCCCCGCTTCCGGCTGGGTGCTGGCCCAAGACTGCGAGGAAACGGGGCTTGACCCGGCTGATATTCGTGCGGAAATGGCGCGGCGGATTGGAGAAATGCGGGCCAGCATCGAGCGGGGGCTAAGTAGCGACGCCAAAAGCATTACGGGCATGGTGGGCTGGAATGCCAAGGGTCTGTGGGACGCGCCCGACGCCCTGAATGCCCCCCTGATTCGCCGGGTGCAGGCTTACGCGATGGCCGTGAACGAGGAAAACGCCCGCATGGGCCGCATCGTGGCCGCCCCCACCGCCGGAAGTGCCGGAACCATTCCCGGTGCGCTGCTGGGCGTGGCCGATCATTTGGGCATTCCCGATGAGCGGCTGGTAGACCCGATGATTTTGGCGGCGGGCGTGGGCAAGGCCATCAGCAAACGCATGTTCATTTCGGGCGCGGCGGGCGGGTGTCAGGCCGAAATCGGCTCTAGCGCGGCGATGGCAGCGGCGGCAGTCACCGAACTCTTGGGCGGCAGTCCCCGCGCCTGCATTCAGGCGGCCAGCCTCGCTCTGATGAATACCATCGGTCTCGTGTGCGACCCGGTGGGCGGCTACGTAGAAGTGCCGTGCGTGAGCCGGAATGCCTTTTTTGCCGTTCACGCCGTCAGTGCGGCGCAGTTGGCGTTGGCGCAACTGGAATCCTTCATTCCGCCCGATGAGGTGCTGGGCGCAATGGCCCAAGTTGGCCGCATGATGCCCGCCCAACTGCGCGAAACGGCGGAAGGTGGCTTGGCCCAGACGCCCACCGGACTGGCCGTGACCGCCCGAATGGAAGGCCGCCAACCTGACGAGGGTGGCGGCATGATCGAACTCCCGATGGCGTAGGGGAGAGGGTTGAGTGGAAACAAGGCTAAGCGGTGCGGGCGCGGCGGCTTGAGCGTTGGCCGAGGACAGCTCCGGCGTAGGTGAGGGCGGCGCAACCTACCATCATTAGAGCGATCCAAAATTGCATGCCTGAGCTGATTTGCACTGAAGCGGCGAAATCAAATAGATTTGTCCTGAAGCCTTGGCTGCTGCTTAAGGTAATGAACGATGCGATTATATTGATACCACTATCAATTAGCGGCAGAAGGATGAAGCCTGAACCAACAGCCCTCGGAGAGAATTTGAGGCGGCCTAAAAATATTCCAGTTGAGATCAATAGAATGGAGGCGAAAATAAGATAGATCGGAACTCGAAAGGCTAGAGAAGTTTCCAACCAGTCCTCTCCAGTTGGAGTTGAATAAAATAGATTGGATGTCATAGATAGAGTTAGAGAACACACTAGCGCCACCAAAAATCCCGGCACATGATCCCGCCAGCCAAACAACCGCGCCGCCTGGTTCGTCTCGTGCGCCCACCCCGTATCACTCACAGCTTCGGCTTCGTTGTGCATGGCGTCCTTCCAATCTTTGGGCTTCATGTCAACCTTCCTTTGGGCTTAGCAGGAGAGGTTCGCAGGTTGAACGCGAACGAGGCCCCGCATAGGGCAAGAACTAAAATAACGGCGGCGCTCATTGTTTCCAGCCCCGACGAACCTAGCTCTTGCTGTGGCATCAGCGCGTGCAGCACGGCGCGGGTGGCTTCGGCAGCGGGAAAGTACACAATGGCCGCCGAACCGACGGGCATGGGATCAAGGCCGCGCCAAGTGAGGATGAAGGCCAGAGGCGCAGTCAGAACCATGACCGTTTGCCACAGCCAATCTGGGGGCGTGCCTGCCAAAAATTGAACGCCCAGCACTTGCACGGCGGCCAATGCCGCAAACGCCGCCGCACTTTGCCCGAAGCCGCCTAGAATCCGCAGGCGCTCGGCGGCCCGCTGGGTCTGCTCGGCCCATTCCACATCTGGGGCAGCATCGGCCTCGTTGTGCATGGCCTGTTCCCAGTCTTGGCGAGCGGGTAGAGGGGTCATGCGAGGGCCAGCGTCCTTGTGGCCCGCCAACGGGTCACCAGACGAATGCCCGCCCAGATACTGAGGCTGATGATTACTACTTGAATCCAGAACCAAGGATGGGCCATCCAAGGGCCAAGATCAGTCCAGCTAGGGCGGGGATAGAGGTCTGCGGCTTCCAATGGCGAGCCGGGAAAGGGTTTGCCGGGACGGGGAACGAGCGCACCGTTGATGATCTGAAACAGTGGAAAAGCCACAGCTAGAGGGACGCTGAGACGAGGGCTGACCCGGGACAGACCCAGAATGACGCCGACGCACAAAAAGGCAATTACCATCACTAAACCGCTAAACACCGACCACGCCACTTCGGTGGTAAACCAAGGGCGGCTTTGCATGGCGCTGAGACCTTGTTGCACGGTTAACGCATTGAGGAGCAACAGTACGGCTTCCACCACGAGGACTGCCAGCGCGACGCGGCCTGCCGATGCCCAGAAGCGTTGCCGCCGAGCCAGTTGCCGGGCTTGTGCCGCCCAGACGGGATCATTCACACTCTGCGCTTCATGTTCGATGCCTGTTGTCCAGTCCTCGCCATTCATATCAGCGCCCCCTTCATGGCCCCCGCCGCCTGCTCCGGCTTCTCCCGCGCAAGGGTTATGCCGCTGGCGGTGAGGGTGTAGATGTGCCGGGGCGGTTTGCCGGGATGCGGCGAGGCTTCCCACTCGGCGTTCAGGTGGCCCTGCTCGTGCAGCCGTTTCAGGATCGGATACAGCGTGCCACTTTTCAGGTCGGTGGCTTTGCTGAGGTCGTAGCCGTGCATGGACGCTGGGTGCGTGTGCAGCAGCGTTCGCAGGACGGCGCGGGTGTGCGGGCTGGAGTTGGGAGATCGGGGCATGCCATATATCAACATATGTAGAGTTTAAAGTCAAGGGGCTGAACATTTGGTCATCTTGGGCTGCCTACTGCTCTACAGTACCCAGCATGACCGCCAACCACCCCGCCGAAGTCGCCGCCCACTACGCCACCGAGCAGCATTTGCGGACTCGAATAGGAACCCATCGGCGGTACACTGTCGGCCCCGATCTGGAAGCCAGCTTGGATGAATTGCTGCGGCTGACCGGGCAAGAAACCTTGCTAGATGTAGGCACAGGGCCGGGCGAGTTTCCGGGGCGATTGCGGGCGCAGGGACATACAGGGCGGTTGGTGGGCGTGGATTTGTCGGCGGGCATGGTGGAACAGGCCCGCGCCCATCAGCCCGGTGTGGAATTTTTGCAGGCCAGCGCCGATGCGTTGCCCTTTGCTGACGCAACTTTTGATGTGGTCACGGCCCGCCACATGCTCTACCACGTGCCGGATGTCACGGCTGCCCTGACAGAATTCAGGCGAGTGCTGAAGCCGGGTGGCCGCTTTCTGGCCGTCACTAACGCCAGCACTTACATGTCCGAATTGTGGGCGGCGGTGGCTGAGGCCGCTACTCTGGAGCCGTCGTTAGACGCGGTGCGAGCCAGCCGGGGCAGTTTCGCGGCGGCCTTTTCGGAACTGAACGGGGAAGGGGTGGTGCGCGATGTGTTCGGGAATGTCGAGGTCAGCTTCTTGCAGAGTGCGCTGGTGTTTCCAGACTCTCAGCCTGTACTGGATTACTTGGCCTCGCTTCCGTCATGGCAAAACCTATCTGGGCCAGAGCAGGAGCGCGGGTGGGCGGCGGTGGGCCAAGTGCTGCGGCCCCTGCTGCAAGCGGGCGGCTGGCGAGTGTCCAAAACCTTGGTGTTTCTGTCTGCCCGCAAATAATTTTTAGACGGAGACTTCCAACCCCAACGCCGCCCGCAGTTCCTCATGTGTGTGCAGAATCCTGCTTGCACCTGCCGCAATCAGGGCCGCCGCGCCGCTGGGGTGGGCGTGACCGCCAGCCAAGAGTCCCCACACTGCCGCGCCCGCCGCGACTCCGGCCAGTACACCTGTGGCGCTGTCTTCTATCACCACGCAGCGTTCAGCGGTGACGCCCAACTGTGCGGCGGCGTGCAGGTACAAGTCAGGCTTAGGCTTGCCGCGCCCGCCTACGCTGGCTGGGTCATAGGCGTGCTGGCCCACCAATTCTGCCAATCCCGCCGAGGCCAATTTCAGGTGCAGGCGGGTGCGCTCACTGTTGCTGGCAACAGCAAAAGGCAGCCCCGCCGCGTGTAGAGCGTTCAGCGTTTTCCGCGCTCCCTCTATGGCGGGTACGGCCTGAAACGCCGCCGCCAACCGCGTGTCCATCACGTCCGTAAAGGTGTCGGGACGTTGCCAACCGTGATCGGTAGACAGCCATTCGAAGAGGGCCACATGCGTGCTGCCCACCGCCCGCGCCATAAAGTTCTCGCGGTTCATGGTCAGGCCATGCTCGGCCAGCAGGTCTACCCAGACGTTGGCGGCCAACAGTTCACTGTCTACCAGCACGCCGTCTAAGTCGAACAGCACCGCGTCAAATTCTGATCTCATTCCGTGTCACTCTCTGGGCCTTTTTCCCAGCCCGCCAGAATGTGAATGTGGGTATGAAACACCACTTGCCCGCCGCCTTCGCCGCAGTTGACCACGAGGCGGTAATCGGCGGCCTGTTCGCGGGCTACTTTCACTGCCGTCAGCCACAGGCGGCCCATTTCGGCGGCGTCGGTAATCTCGTCTACGCGCTCGGTGTGCCGCTTGGGAATCACCAGCAGATGAATCGGCGCTTTGGGCGCGATATCGCGGATGGCAATGAAATCGTCGTCCTCGAACACGATCTGCGCGGGAATCTCGCGGTCAATGATGCGTTCGAAAATGGTGCGGCCCCGGTTGGCGGTCATGCGCGTAGCTTAGCGGGCCGGAGCCGAAGCTGTCCCGGAGTGATCCAAAAACGGCCCAAGCGCATATAACCCTACGAGAACAGAACGCCACCCCCGGTGGACAGCCCCTTTCCCGCAAACCCCACATTCTGAACGCTCCGAGCCTCATCGCTCAGGCAGCGTCCAGCAGGTGTTGTTGCGCCCCTTTCTAGGAGAACCTGCCATGACCAACCTTGACACTCAGATGGAAACTCCCGCCGCCGACCAGACCTCTATGAACCGCCGCAGCTTGCTCGGAGCGTTGGGCAAGGCGGGACTGGGCGCAGCCGCATTCGGGGCGCTGGGGTCTACCAGCCTTGCCGCACCCGCCAAAAACATCGACGCCGACGTGCTGAACTTTGCGCTGAACCTCGAATACTTGGAAGCGGCGTTTTATCTGGCCGCCGTGGGCCGCATCAACGAACTCCGCGCCATCGGTGGCGACGCCGAAATCCGCCTGCCCGCTGGCCTAGACCGCACCACCGGCATGCAGTTCAAGGATTCCACTGTGCAGGCCTTCGTGAAAGACATTGCCGAAGACGAACTGGCCCACGTGAAGCTGCTGTACGGCGCGTTGGGCAAGGGGGCCGCCCGCCGCCCGGTGCTTGACCTGAGCGCCGCCTTCAATGCCGCTGGGCAGGCCGCGAGTGGTGGAGCCATCAAGGGCTTCAACCCTTACGCCAACGAGCTGTTTTTCCTGCACGGCGCGTTTATTTTTGAAGATGTGGGTGTCACGGCCTATAACGGCGCAGCCACGCTGATTACCAGTCCTGCCTACCTGCAAGCCGCTGCCGGAATCTTGGCGGTGGAGGCTTACCACGCCGGAGCCATTCGCACCTTGTTGTACCAACAGCGTCAGGTCACGGCGGCGGCGGGCCTGTACGTGGGCCAAGTCGTGGGGGCCATCAGCAACCTGCGCGGCAAGGTCGGCGGCAGCAAGGATGCGGGCCTCAGCGACGCGAGAGGAGCCATCATCGCGCCCACCGATAAGAACGCGGTGGCCTATGCCCGCAGCACCCGCGAAGTGCTGAACATCGTGTACCTCGCGCCCAACGCCAGCAGGGGTGGCTTCTTCCCCAACGGTCTGAACGGCAGCATCAAGTAAGGGGAGCGTAACAGCCCTTGTCCTCCCTTCTGAGGGGGGCGTTGCGAAGCAACGGGGGGGTTCACCTTCCACCTCAATCTCTCCAACATCCTGTCAACAGCAACAAAACCCAAACCAAATTTGCCAAATTCGGGCCGTTCCATCACTGGGGCGGCCCGCCGTCTGCTTGCGCGCTCCCGCCTTTGCACTTCCCTCATGCGCCGCCCTGTCCCGGCCCATTCACGGCAAACTCAGGGCATGAGCCGCAAGAAGACTTCTCTGACACGACTCTTGCCCAAGCGCTTGCTGGTGGCTGCGGGCTTGGCTGCCTTGGTGGGCCGCCGCGCCCTGAACACGCCCACAGACTTGACTGGCAAATCGGTGCTGATTACCGGTGGTTCGCGGGGGCTGGGGCTGGCGCTGGGCCGCGAATTTGCCGCACGGGGCGCACACCTGACCCTGATGGCCCGCGACGCCGCCGAACTGGAGCGGGCTGCTGCCGACCTGCGAGGCCGGGGCGCACGTGTCCTCACGGTGGCCGGAGACGTAACTGTAGACGCCGACATTGCTCGTGTCCTTGACGCTGCCGAAGCTGAATACGGACGGCTGGACGTGCTGGCGAACGTGGCTGGCATTATTCAGACCGGGCCGCTGGCGAACATGACCGAAGCCGATTTCCGCGACATCATGGAAATCAATACGTTTGGCCCGCTGAAGATGACCCGCGCCGCGCTGCCCCTCCTGCGGGCTGTGCGGGGGCGGGTGCTGCTGGTGGCGTCGGTGGGCGGCAAGGTGGGCATTCCTCACCTCGCGCCGTACTCGGTCAGCAAGTTCGCGCTGGTGGGCTTGGGGCAAGTGTTGCGGGCAGAGTTGGCGCAAGAAGGCATCACCGTGACCACCGTTTGCCCCGGCCTGATGCAGACTGGAAGCGCCCGCAACGCCACCGTGAAGGGTCAGCACGCCCGCGAATACGCGTTGTTTGCCACGCTGGACAACTTGCCCGTGATTTCTATGGCCGCACCGGAAGCCGCCCGCCGTATGGTGAATGCCACCGTGCGCGGCGACGCCGAGGCCATGATCGGCGGGCCAGCCGTGCTGCTGCGAACCGCGCAGGCCATCGCCCCGCAACTCACCGCCGATCTGATGGCGCTGGGCAACCGCTTCCTGCCCCGGCCCACGCCCAGTGACCGAGGAGTTATAGGCAAAAACGCCGAAAGCCCGATTACCCAGAAGAACCCGATCAAGCGGGCGGCGGAAGCGGAATTTAACGAGTAGGGGAGAGCCGTCTGGGCCGAAGCTCTGGCTCTCTGTCCTCAACCCTGTTGCTCCTGTGCTTGCCACCAGTCGTCAAAGGGGGTCACGGGTACGGTGCGCTTGTGACGGGTCTGGGTATACAGGCGCTCCAGTGTGGCTGACACGTCGCCGTCCACATCGCGGCCCTCCAGATAATCATCGATCTGGGTGTAGGTGAGGCCCAAGGCCACCTCGTCCGGCAGGCCGGGGCGGTCATCCTCTAAATCCGCCGTCGGCACCTTGCGCCAGGTGCTTTCCGGTGCCCCCAGATGCCGAAGCAGCGCGGCTCCCTGCCGTTTGGTCAGCCCGGTGAGGGGCGTCAGGTCTACGCCGCCGTCGCCGTATTTGGTAAAAAACCCGGTCACGGCTTCGGCGGCGTGGTCGGTGCCCACCACCAGCAGTCCTTCCTGCCCGGCCAGCGCGTACTGCGCGGTCATGCGTTCGCGGGCCTTGATGTTGCCGCGCACAAAGTCGCGCAGCGGCAGCCCCAGAGCGGCGGCGGCGGCCTGAGCGCTGGCCTCTGCGGCGGGCTGGATATTCACGGTCACGCAGCGGTCAGGCCGAATAAAATCCAGCGAGGTCTGGGCGTCGGCTTCGTCGGCCTGCACGCCGTGGGGCAGCCGCACAGCCAAAAAAGAGCAGGTGCCGCCCGCCGCCCGCACCTGTTCGGCGGCCAGTTGGCACAGACGGCCCGCGAGGGTGCTGTCCTGCCCACCACTGATCCCCAGCACGAAGCCAGCCGCCCCGGAACGGTTCAGGTAGGCGGTTAGAAAATTCACACGGCGCTGCACTTCCGCAGCGGGGTCGATGCCGGACTGAACGTGAAGTTCACGCGCAATGCGGCGTTGCCGGGACAGGGTGTCGGGCATGGGCGGAGTATGCCATGTCAGGCAGATTTCTGGCCTACCGAGGGTTGAGCAAATCGTGGGAGTTGGGGTTCTGGGCGCGAGATTGAACGGGAACATTTCAATAGTTCCGACTGAATCTGGGCATCCCACGCTGCTTCACTCCTCCCCCTGTTCCTGCTCCAGACACAGGGCAGATAAACAAAAGATTGGGAAAAGAGTCACAATTTGCCCGGCTCGCCCCTTACACTTTTCAGGCTATGACTCAACCCTCAGCTCGTTCGCCTGTGGCCGCTCCCCCGGCTCTGGCGGTAGATGCCGCAATAGACCAGCTTGGCCTGGGCCGATTCCAGTGGCGGCTGCTGCTCATCTGTGGCCTGACTTGGGCCGCCGACGCCATGGAAGTGCTGCTGATGGGCTTCGCGCTGCCTGGCATCAGTGCGGAATTCGGGTTGGCGCGGGGTTCGGCAGACGCCACGGTGTTGCTGACTGCCACCTTCGCGGGAATGCTGGTGGGCGCACTGTTCTGGGGCTGGCTGGCAGACCGGATCGGGCGGCGCACCGTCTTCTTGATCACGGTCATGCTGGGCGTGGTCTTCGGACTACTCGGCGCGGTGTCGCCCACTGTGGCCCTGCTGGTCGTGGCCCGCTTCCTCACCGGATTCGCCATCGGCGGCACGCTGCCCGTGGACTATTCGATGATGGCTGAATTTGTGCCGACGGCCTGGCGCGGGCGATTCCTGGTGTATCTGGAGTCGTTCTGGGCGCTGGGCACGGTGCTGGTGGCGGCGCTGGCGTGGTGGCTCAGCACCGTGTTTCCTCCTGAGGAGGCGTGGCGCTGGCTGTTGGCCGCCGCCGCCCTGCCGGGGTTGATCGGTCTGGTGGCCCGCTTCGGCATCCCCGATTCCCCGCGCTCGCTGCTGAGCCGGGGCCAACCCGCCGAAGCCCGCGCCGCGCTGCTGCGGGTGGCCCAAGTGAACCGCACCACGCTCCCCGATGTGCCGCTGCTGGTTCCACCTCCTGCGCCCCCGGTCACGCCTGCCGCGCTGTTCCGGGGGGCCATGCGCCGCCGCACCGTCCTGCTGGCGCTGGTCTGGTTTGGCCTGAGTCTGGGGTATTACGGAATTTTTTCGTGGCTGCCCAGTGTTCTGCGGGCACAGGGCCTCGATCTGGGCGCGGTCTACCGCACATCGCTGCTGCTGGCCCTGGCCCAGATTCCGGGGTATGTGCTGGCCGCCTACTTGGTCGAGCGGATTGGCCGCCGGGCCACCCTGGTCGGCTATCTGGCCGCCAGTGCGGTGGGAGCTTACCTGTTTTTGCTGGCAGGCACGCCGGGCGCGGTGCTGGCGACTTCTGCGGCCTTGTCGTTTTCGCTGCTGGGCGCTTGGGGGGCGCTGTACGCCTACACCCCGGAACTGTTTCCCACGCCGCTGCGAACGACGGGTATGGGGTTTGTCAGTGGCATGGCCCGCTTGGCCAGTGTGCTGTCGCCCAGCGTGGGGGCCATGCTTCTGACCGGACATCTGAGCGTGGCCCTGACCCTGTTCGCCGTCTGTTTTGCGCTGGCTGCCGCGTGTGCCTGGGCCATCGGGATAGAAACGCGGGGCCAGCGCCTGCCGGAAGCCGTGGTATGACCAAAAGTCGTATGACCACAAACCGCCGCGTAGCCCCAAAACGCCCCAGAAAGGAGGGCCTGTCATGATGGGTTCTGTCATGCCTTCCTTGTCGCCGCTGCTGACCGACCTGTACCAGCTGACCATGATGCAGGGCTACCACCATCACGGGCTGCACACCCACGAGGCGGTGTTCGATCTGTATTTTCGCCGCCTGCCTTTCGAGGGCGGGTATGCGGTCTGGGCTGGATTGGAACCCCTGCTGGACAGCCTAGAGGGCCTGCATTTTGCCGAAGCGGATCTGGCCTATCTGGACACGCTGAACCTGTTTTCCCCCGCTTTTCTGGAGGCGCTGCGGGGCTGGCGCTTCAGTGGGCAGATCGAGGCCTTCCGCGAGGGCCGGGTGGTGTTTGCCCACGAGCCTCTGCTGACCGTGACCGCGCCGCTCTGGGAAGCGCAATTGATCGAAACCCTGCTGCTGAACACGCTGAATTTTCAGACGTTGGTGGCGACCAAGGCGGCCCGCTGCGTGCAGGCGGCGCAGGCCAGCCCTTACGGTGGTCAGGTGGTGGAATTCGGCGCGAGGCGGGCGCAGGGGCCAGATGGTGCGGTCAGCGCGGCGCGGGCGGCTTTTGTGGGCGGCGCAACCGGAACCAGCAACGTGGAAGCGGGGCGGCAATTCGGGCTGCCTGTCACGGGTACCCATGCCCATGCCTGGGTCGAAAGCTTTCCCACCGAGCTCCATGCTTTCCGCGCCTACGCCAGCCTTTATCCCGACAGCACTACCCTGCTGCTCGATACGGTGGATACCCTGCGGAGTGGCCTGCCCAACGCCCTGACTGTGGCCCGTGAACTGCGCGAACAGGGCCATGAGTTGCGCGGCGTGCGGCTGGACAGCGGCGATCTGGCGTATTTGTCGCGCCATATTCGGGCGGCGCTGGATGAGGCAGGGTTTGGAGGGGTGCAGATTGTCGCCAGCAACGATCTGTCGGAATCGGTGATCGCTGGAGTCATTGCCGAGGGGGGCCGAATCGATGTGTACGGCGTGGGCACGCAACTGACGACGGCGGGCGGCACAGGCGGCGGCGCGCTGGGCGGCGTATTCAAACTGGCGGCGCTGCAAGGCGTTCCCAAAATGAAGCTGACGGGCGATCCGGCCAAGTCCAGTCTGCCGGGATCGAAGCACGTCTGGCGGGCCACCGATGAGGCGGGCACCCTCATGCTGGATGTCCTGACACTTGGAGACAGGCCGCAGGCGGGGCAGCGGGTCAGCGATCCTACCAATCCACTGCGGTCAACGGTGCTGGAAGCCAGCATGCAGTGGGCCAACGCCCGCGAGGTGGTCATGCAGGGCGGCCAGCGCACCTCTGCCCCCGAGTCATTGCGGGACGTGCAGGCGCGGGCCAAGGCCGAACTGGCCTGTCTGCCTGCGGGCACGCGCCGCCCGCTGAATCCACACACCTACCGCGTCAGCCTGGGGGGCGATGTGGCGGCCCTGCGGGATCAGGTCGCGGAAGGCCTGCGCGGTCATCTGGGCCAATGAGTCCCGGTGGCCCGCGTGTCATCAGCAAGGTAAATGCAGGAGTGCCCGCCGTCTTCGTGGGCCGGTTTCAGCCGCCGCACGCCGCACATGTCGCCACCATCATTCAGGCTCTGGGGCGAGCGCCGCGAGTGCTGGTGTTGGTGGGCAGCGCCAATCTGGCGCGCAGCATCCGCAACCCCTTCAGCGCTCCCGAACGCGCCCGGATGTTGCGCGCCGCCCTCCAGGAAGCGGGAGCCGATGTTCGTCAGGTCAGGTTCCGCGCTTTGTCAGACCACTTTGATGCAAACCGCTGGGCCGCCGATGTGCGCTGGCAGGCCGCGCAGGTGTTCGGCCCGGCTCAGGCGGTGGCGTTGGTCGGCTTCGAAAAGGATGCCAGCACCGCTTATCTGCGCTGGTTTCCCGGTTGGTCGCGTCTGCCTGTGCCCGAAGCGCCGGGCCTGAACGCCACCGATACTCGCGCCGCGCTGTTTGAGGGCTTGCCTCTGCCCCCCGGTCTTCCCGAATCGGTGCGGGCTTTCTTGACACAGTTTGCTCTGACCCCCGCTTTTGCCCGGTTGCAGGCCGAATGGCACGCCGTCCGGCGACTTCAGGCGGCCCTGCCAGCCGGGGCGCACTTGCAGGAGGAACGCTGGGTGCGCCTGACCGCCCAGCACATCTGGCTTCAGACCCGCACACAGGCGATTGGACGGGGCTTGTGGGAGTTGCCGGGGCGGGTGCTTGCGCCGGGGGTGCAGCCAGGGGCCGTGGCCGACACCGTGTTCGACCACCCGGCCCGGTCACTGGTGGCGCACACTACTGCCCACGTCTACCGGGCCGATCCGCCGCCCGAACCCCGCTACGCCGCCTCGCGCCCGGTTCTCTTGACCACCGCTTTGGCCCGCCCCCGCCGCTTTTTTGAGGATCACCACGTTATTCTGGGCCGCTTTCTGGAGGCCGCAGCCTACTGACACCCTGCACAGGCGTCAGCGTTCCGCCCAAGACTTCGGCCCGCAACCGTGCCAACGCTGCCGCATCTGTCTGCTGCAAAAAGTTGCGCCACGCCACTTCGCGCAGCAGGTCGTCAAACCACGCGGCGGTCTGGGTGCGGCGCTTGGCGGGAAGATCCACCGTAGCTGTATACGCCTGCACCGCTTCCCACACGCTGTCCACGCCTGCCCCAGACACCGATGAAACTTGCAGTACACGGGGGTGCCACACGGCGCTGTGCGGCGTCAGCAGACTCAGGGCCGCCGTCAATTCCGACTGGGCGCGGTTGGCGGCGGCTGGGTCGGTGTCGGCCTTGTTCACCACGCATACGTCGGCCAGTTCCATAATGCCGCGCTTGATTCCCTGTAATTCGTCGCCCGCGCCGTGCAGCGTCAACAGCACGAACAGGTCGGTCATAGCGGCCACCTGGGTCTCGGATTGGCCCACGCCCACGGTTTCTACCAACACCACGCCGTAACCTGCCGCCTCGCACAGCAGCAGGGCTTCCCGCGTGCGCCGCGCCACCCCGCCCAGTGTGCCGCCACTCGGACTGGGCCGAATAAAAGCATTGGGATGCACCGTCAGGCGCGGCATCCGGGTCTTGTCGCCCATGATGCTGCCGCCTGTTCGCGCGCTGCTGGGGTCTACGGCCAGCACCGCGACTCTGTGGCCTGCATCGGCCAATTGCACGCCCAGCGCCTCTATAAACGTGCTTTTGCCCACGCCCGGAACCCCGGTCAGGCCCACGCGCACGGTCTGTTTTCGCTGTCCACCCACTTCGGCCAAAAGCTGTTGCGCCTGCGCCTCATGGTCAGGCCGGGTGCTTTCGGCCAGCGTAATCGCCTGCGCCAGCGCCCGGCGGTTTCCGGCCAGCAAGGGCGCGGTGAGGGGGTGTGCGGCGGGCGGCATAGGGACAGAGTATAGAGCGTGTGGGACGGCTGGAATCAGCGCGGAAAGGCGGCACTTACCTCGTGCAAATTCCCCGTTTCAACAAATCGGGATTCAGCCCCGGCATCCGCCGCACATCCTGACCCCAACCGGGGCGGCGCGTGCCGGATTCGGCCACCTGACGGCCCGCCGCGTCGTATTCGGTGGTCACGTTGTACAGCAGGCCGATAAACCCGGAGGCGCTGGCTTTGGCATACCGCAGCCGCCCAGCCGCGTCGTAGTAGCCGGTAAAACTCCGGGCATTGTCGGGAAACAGGCGCTGGTACTGCACCAGCCTCGGCGTCCCTTTGGCGTCCGCCCAGACTTTCAGCAACGGGATATTGTCGCGTCCGGCGCAGCTTCCGGTCACCTTCACCGCTTTGAGGCCGCCGCTCCGCTGAAGGCTCCGCACCTGCGCCGTTTCGCGCGCCACCGCCACCCGCGCCGCGTTCTGGGCCGCCTGTTGGGTGGTGGGTGGGCGTGTGGTCTGGGCCAGCCCCGAACAGACCAACAGGCAAGCCGTGAACGTGAGGGCATGGGGGCGGGTCATGCTCCGGTTGTATCCCGCCGGGGTGAGGGAAAGGCTGAAGATGGCTGAGGGGGGGTTTAGCTCAGGGGGAGGCACCCTCAGCCCCACTTTCCGCGTCCCGAATCAGGCGCAAGACTTCCCGCGCACTGGTCAGAATGGGGGTGCCGGGGCCGAAGATACCTGCCACGCCCGCCGCCCGCAGCGCCGCGTAATCCTGCTGGGGAATCACGCCGCCCGCGATGACCTGAATCTCGCCCGCGCCCTCGGCCTTCAGTGCGGCGATCAGGTGCGGAATGAGCGTCAGGTGGCCCGCCGCCTGAGAACTGACGCCCACCACATGCACGTCGTTTTCAATCGCTTGCCGCGCGGCTTCTTCCGGCGTCTGAAACAGCGGGCCGACGTCTACGTCAAAGCCCAAGTCGGCAAAGCCCGTGGCGATCACCTTCGCGCCCCGGTCATGGCCGTCCTGCCCCATTTTGACCACCAGCATGCGGGGGCGGCGGCCTTCGGCTTCGGCAAAGGCTTCGATTTCGGCTTGTAGGGCGGCAAAACCCTCATCTCCGGAGTAGCCCTGTGCGTACACGCCCGACAGGGTACGAACCTCGGCGGCGTGACGGCCCCAGACCCGCTCCAGTGCGTCACTGACCTCGCCTACGGTGGCGCGGGCCTGCATGGCGGCCACACTCAGGGCCAGCAAGTTGCCCTCTCCTGTTCGTGCGGCGTCTTCTAGTGCGTCCAGCGCGGCCTGAACTTTCCCGGTGTCTCGCTCTGCCCGCACGCGCTCCAGCCGCGCAATCTGAGACAGGCGCACGGCAGCGTTGTCTATGTTCAGCACGTCTACCGGGGTGGGTTCGCTGGGGCGGTACTTGTTCACGCCCACGATCACGTCCTCGCCCCGGTCTATGCGCGCCTGTTTGCGGGCCGCCGACTCCTCAATTCTCAGCTTAGGCACGCCCGATTCGATGGCCTTCGCCATGCCGCCCAGTTCCTCCACCTCGCGCATCAGTTCCCGCGCTTTGTCGGCCAAGTCCACCGTCAGACGCTCCATCAGGTAACTCCCGCCCCAAGGGTCAACCACGTCTGGAATGCCCGTTTCTTCCTGCAAGACCAGTTGCGTATTGCGGGCAATGCGGGCGCTGAAGTCGGTGGGCAGGCCAATCGCTTCATCAAAGGCATTGGTGTGAAGGCTCTGGGTGCCGCCAAATACCGCCGCCATCGCCTCTATCGTCGTGCGAACCACGTTGTTGTACGGGTCTTGCTCGCTGAGGCTCCAGCCGCTGGTCTGGCAGTGGGTTCGCAGGGCGCGGCTCATGGGGTTGTTGGGCGCAAATCCGGCCATAATTTCATCCCAGAGCAGGCGGGCGGCCCGCAGCTTCGCCACCTCCACATAAAAATTCATGCCAATCGCAAAAAAGAAGCTCAGGCGCGGCGCAAATTCGTCCACGTCCAGCCCTTTTGCTAGGGCCGCCCGCACGTATTCCAGCCCATCGGCCAGCGTGTAGGCCAGTTCCAGCGCGGCATTTGCCCCGGCTTCCTGCAAGTGGTAGCCACTGATGGAAATAGAGTTGAATTTGGGCATCTCGCGGGCCGTAAATGCGATGATATCGGCCACGATTCGCATGGAGGGCGTGGGCGGATAAATGTAGGTATTCCGCACCATAAATTCTTTGAGAATGTCGTTCTGAATGGTGCCCGACAACTGGGCACGCGGCACGCCTTGTTCCTCGCCCGCCACGATATAGGCGGCCAGCACAGGCAACACGGCCCCGTTCATGGTCATGCTGACCGACATTTCATTCAGCGGAATGCCGTCGAACAAAATCTTCATGTCTTCCACGCTGTCGATGGCCACGCCCGCCTTGCCCACGTCGCCCACCACGCGCGGGTGGTCGGAGTCGTAGCCCCGGTGGGTCGCCAAGTCGAAGGCCACGCTCAGGCCTTTTTGCCCGGCAGCGAGGTTGCGGCGGTAAAAGGCGTTGGATTCCTCGGCGGTTGAAAAGCCCGCGTATTGCCGAATCGTCCACGGGCGCTGGGCGTACATGGTGGCGCGGGGGCCACGCGTGTAGGGCGGCAGTCCGGGCAAAGTGTCGGCCTGCGGCGGCAAGTCGGCCCGCGTATACATCGGTTTAAGAACCAAGCCTTCGGCGGTGGTGCGGTTCAGCGTCTCCGGGTCAGCGCCGCGCAAATCCTTGCGGGCCATCGCCTTCCACGCGCTCAGGTCGGCGGTGATGTCAGTGGGGGTGGTCATGGTGGATGCCTCCGTATGCCGACATGATGCCACGCAAAACCTAACGGGCGTTTGGGTTGGGGCGCGGAACAGGGGAGAAGCTGCCCTCTTCATTGTTCAAGCATTCACATTGTGGGATTTCATCAGGCTGTTGCCCACGCTGCACCGGTTAATGGCAGATGATTCAGTCTGGCGCTCGCGTTCGTAAGCAGGATGAATCGCGCGGCTGACTGCCCACTTCGGAGGTTTTCCTATGTTCAATGCTCTGCGTTTCGCTGCCCTCGCCACCGTTTCCCTCACTCTTGCCAGTTGCGCTCCCTCCATGGTGGGCACGCCCGTGCCCGTGACTGATGTGAATGCGGGTCTGAACAGTTTGCAGCGCCTCACGGTTGCTCAACCCAGTCCCACCTCCGTCTCTAACGGCCTCACCCTGACCAGCCCAACGTTTACCAACGGAGGCGTGTACCCCGGCGAGCATGTCGCCAACGGCTTTGGCTGCACTGGCCCCAACACCAGCCCCGCCCTGAACTGGACGGGTGTGCCTGCCGGAACCCAGAGCCTCGTGCTGACCAAATATGACCCCGACGCGCCGACGGGCAGCGGCTTTTGGCACTGGAGCGTGTACAACATTCCGGCCACCGCCACCGGACTCGCGGCGGGCGCGGGCAACACGGGCGGCACGCTGCCTGCCGGAGCCTTGCAACTGAATCACGACGGCGGCGCACCCGGCTTCGTGGGAGCCTGCCCGCCTGTAGGCGACAAGCCCCACCGTTACGTGTTCACGCTGTACGCCCTCAGCAAAACGCTGGATGTGCCCGCCACCGCCAGCCCCGCTTTCCTCGGCTTCAACCTGAACGGGATTACGCTGGCCAAGACGAGTCTCACTGCTTTTTACAGCCGCTAAACAGACTTGACTTCGGCCCCTTCCGGCGTTGGGAGGGGCCGCCTGATAGCCTGATATTCTGCCCGAATCTAATTCAGACTGGCTGTTCTGTTCCCCAACAACGTGAGGAATGTTAGACTAGGCGGCGTGAGTGTTCCCGCCCAACCTGCCGCTCCTGATTCCGGTTCTCGTCCTGTGAAGCTGGCCCCCAGCATCCTCTCCTGCGATTTTGCGCGGCTGGGAGAGGAACTGTCGGCCATTGCCGGGGCCGATTATGCCCATGTGGACGTGATGGACGGCGCGTTCGTGCCCAACATCAGCTTCGGCCTGCCTATTTTGGCGGCGGCACGGCGTGCCAGCCCGCTGTTTATGGATGTCCACCTGATGATCGAGCGTCCTGAACGCTATCTGCGCGACTTTGCCGAAGCGGGGGCCGACGGAATTACGGTGCATGTGGAGGCCACCCAGCACATTCACCGCACCCTGCAATCTATCCGCGAGTTGGGCAAGCGGGCGGGCGTGACCCTCAACCCCGGCACGCCGCTGGAGGCTGTGCGCCCCGTACTGGCCGACGTGGATCTGGTGTTGGTCATGAGCGTGAATCCCGGCTTCGGCGGTCAGAAGTTCCTTCCAGCCAGCCTAGAGAGGGTGCGAACCTTGCGCCGTTGGCTGGATGAACTGGGCAGCGACGCCGAAATAGAAGTGGACGGCGGCGTGACCCCGGCCAATGCCCGCGCTCTGGCCGATGCGGGCGCAACCGTGCTGGTGGCCGGAAGCGCTGTGTTTGGGTCAGACGGCGGCGCGGCGGGCCTAGAACGCCTGCGGGCGGCGCTCGTATGAGGCTGCGCGTAGACCTGTTGCCACACGGCAATTACCCCGATGTGGTGCTGGTCATCGACGTGCTGCGGGCCACCACCACTGCCGTCGCTTATTTGGAGCGCGGCGCGGATGCCTTGCTGCTCACCTCCTCTCCCGAAGTGGCCCTGAATTTGCGTTCCGACAATGCAGAGTCTGGCCTGCTGCTGGGCGGCGAACGCGGCGGCTTGCCTATTCCCGGCTTCGATTTCGGCAACAGCCCCGTAGAAGCAGCGGCGCAGAACTTTACGGGCAAAACGGTGGTCATGAACACCACCAACGGCACCGGAGCCGCCCACACCGCCGCCCAAACGGGCAAGCACATCTTGCTGGCCGCCCTGACCAATGCCCACGCTGCTGCCCGCCGCGCCCGCGCCATTGCCACCGAGGAAATTGCGCTGGTGTGCGCCGGAACCGATGAGCGCGTGAGCCTAGAAGACGTGTACGCGGCGGGTGTACTGGCCGAATATCTGCTGGCTATGGGCGAATTCACCATTGACGACGGCGCACGCATCGCTCTGACCATGCGCCGCAACGCCGGAAACCCTATCGAGGCTTTAGGCAGTGCCGGACACGGAGCGCGGCTCGCCAGCCTCGGCTTAGGCGAAGACGTGCGCTACGCCGCGCAACTCAGTACCAGTACGCTGGTGCCTACATTGGCCGACAGCAGCGACGTGGCTGGTGCGCTGCGGTTCGTGGCGGGCTGAACGTTGAACCTTGTGTCGAGCTAAAGAGGACTGAGGGCCTGCTGACCCTTCCCCGCCCCCAGACCCGCTACCCTGTTCCCCATGACGGCCCCAGATTCCCTCTCCCTGCCCTTTGCCCTGCCTGACGTGACGCCCGTAGACTCTGTGGACTGGGCGGCCATTCCCAGCCCCGCCTTCGTGCTGGACGAATCGCGGCTGCGGCGCAACCTGACCCTGATTTCGCGGGTGCAGCAAGAAAGCGGCGCTCAGATCATCGTGGCCTTCAAGGGCTTTTCTATGTGGAGTGCTTTCCCCATGCTGCGCGAATACGGCATTACCGGAGCCACCGCCAGCAGCCTGAACGAAGCGCGGTTGGCGTCCGAGGAAATGAAGGGCGAGGTGCATGTCTACGCGCCCGCCTACAGCGACAGCGAATTTCCCCAGATTTTGGCGCTGGCCGATCATCTGGTGTTCAATTCCTTTTCGCAGTGGGAGCGCTACAGGCCGCAGGTGCAGGCCGCCCGCGCCGCCGGACAGGTGGTGCATGTGGGCATCCGCGTCAACCACGAATACGGCGAAGTCGAAACCGATTTGTACAACCCGGCTGGCCCCTTTTCCCGCTTAGGCGTCACCCGCCGCGAGTTCCGCGAAGACCTGCTGGACGGTGTAGACGGCCTGCATTTTCATAGCCTCTGCGAAAACGACTCTGGCACGCTAGAGCGCACGCTGGAAGCCTTCGAGGAAAAATTTGGCGAATTCCTGCCGCGCATGAAATGGGTCAACTTTGGCGGCGGCCACCTGATGACCCGCGAAGGCTATGACATCCCCCGCCTCATCCGCGTGATCCGCTCCTTCCGCGAACGCTACGGGCTGCACGTGATCTTGGAACCCGGCAGCGCCTTTGGCTGGCAAACGGGTTGGCTGGTCAGCAGCGTGCTGGACGTGGTACAGAACGTGAAACAGGCCGCCCTGCTCGATATTTCGGTCAGCGCCCATATGCCCGATGTGTTGGAAATGCCCTACCGCCCCCGCATTCTGGGTGCAGGCGATCCCGGCCACGCCACTGCTGATGGTCTGGGGCAGGAATACATCATCGGCGGCACGACTTGCTTAGCGGGCGACGTGATCGGGGAATACGCCTTCCCATACGCGCTGAAGGTGGGTGACCGCGTGGTCTTCGACGATATGATTCACTACACGATGGTCAAAACGTCATTCTTCAACGGCGTCAAGCACCCCGACATCGGCATTTTGCGGGAAGGCGGGCGCTACGAAGTGGTCAAGACGTTTGGCTACGAAGAATTCAAGGCGAAACTGAGCTGAAGCGGCAGTAATTGGCCGCACGGGTATAAAGCTTTCGCCCTACCTCAGACCCTTTGACCCTAGACCCTTAGACGCCCCGATCTCAACGGGCCATCCCACAGAAAAGCGCCCGACACCACTTCCGGTGCGGGCGCGTCTTCTGATCTCAACGCGGGTGCTGTTCTACTGCTTATGAGGGGCGGAGAGCCTGTGCCGAGGCGGGGTGTTCAGCCCGCGCCAGCGCCGTCATTCAGACCCGTTCCGGCGGTTCGGAGCTACCGGAAAAACGGGAGAAGGGTGACCGAACAGGGGACGCCGAGTGTGGGGCATTGGCAATCAGTCCTGCCCGGTTCCGGGAGAGTGCAGGGGGGAGGTTCCTTCTCTTGTCAGTCGGGCCAACGGGCAAGTTGCACAGCCTTCAGCCCGAAATGCCTTATTTGCGGTAGACCTTCACCACACCGTTGACCGTGCGGATCGTGCCGCCTTCGAAATCTGCTGCCCACGCGCCGCCGATGAGGTACTGGTCACGGGTGGGAAAGCCGAGGAACGAGCCGCTGCCGCCGAGGCCCTGATAGGTTTTCAGGACGTTGCCCACCAGCCAGAAGGTGCCGTATTTTTCGGTGCTGTACAGTGCGCCGTTTTGGAAGAATCCGTACAGGCCGTTGGTGCCGTAGGGATTGCGGGGAATGACTTTTTCGTCGCCTGCCGCCCAGCCGAGGCGCGTGGGCGGGCGAGTCGCGCCGTTTTCGGCGGTGGCGAGGGCCAAGTAGCGATCCAGAATGCGGCCATGCACTGCGTAGGAGCGGCTGCTGCCGTTGGCGTGCAGCAAAACGGCGTCTCCGTATGCGCCTACACCGTTGAATTTTTGCCACAAACCGTCACCCCAAGCTCCGGCGTAGGTGGTCGCGTCGCCCAAAGACTCGCTGCCCTTGAGGCGGTCATAGGCTTCGACCATCGCCTGATCGAAGGAGCCGTCCTGCTTTTGTCCGGGCTGAATTTGGGCGGTGGGCTGAGGTTGTGGTGTGGGTTGTGGGTTGGGCTGAGCAGGAGTGCCGGGCGTGACCGTTACGGTTCCGGTTGCGCCGCCCGTGTTGCCTGTGCCGCCCGTTTGTCCGTTGCCGCCTTGCCCGCCTGCACCCACGCGGAAGGTCGCAACGTCCGTGACCCACGCATCGGCGGGCAGCGGATTGACCACGATGCTCAGCGCACGGGCCAAGTTTTCCTGCCCCTGTACGCGCACCTGTGCAAAGCCCTCGTCGCCTACGAAGCGGGCAATGTCGTCCAAATTCAGTTCTTTTTTGCTGGCGAGGGCCAACAGGCGGTCTTGTCCGTTGGGGCCAGCCACTGTCAGGGTGTATTTGGCGGCCTGTGCGGGAAACACCCGCGTCACGCCTGCCTGTACGAAGTTGCTTTCTTCGTAATTGTTGGGGAAAAACAGGTCGATTTGACCGTTAGCGTTCACGTTGAACAGGTACACGTAGGCGTCGCCGTTGGTCTTGATGCCCACGCTGACTTTTTCACCCTTGCGGTACACCGGGTTCTGGTTGCCGCTGGCGTCCTTATTCACCCAGACCTGGACATCCAGTTTCGTTTCTACCGGATTCACGATGATGCTCTGGGCGCTGATTTTGGCGGGGCTGGCACTGGCAATGGTGGCCGCGCCGAGGCCGAGCAGTAGGGTCATCATGGTCATGGTTTTGGTGTTCATGGGGGAACCTCCGAAATGAGTGGGCGGAATGAATGGGCGCTGGGGTTGGCCTTCTGGTGTGGGCAAGGTAGGGCGTGAACCTGACGAAGCACTGACCTTCGGCGACCCTAAACGGTGTGCCAGCCGCCTATGAATGTGATCTCAAGGCCAATCGCCCCATGTGGCCGCCGCATGAGACGGGCCTGATGCAAACGTGACGGTCTGCACATCTGCGCTGTAGAAGCTCAACATCAAGTGCGGTTAGGCTGCTGCCATGAACCGTTTGCATCTCTGGCTGGCTGTGGCCGCCCTTGGCCTCGGCACGCCCGCCCACGCGCAGGCCGCCGCGACCCGCCCCGCTGATCCTTGGCCCAGCAGCGCCGTCCTCACGCGGCTATTCGCGCTGCCCTCTGGCCGTGCCGATGGGCAACGCCTGATCAGTGAACTGCGCCTGACCCCCGCCCAAATCGCCGAACTTCGCCGCCTAGCCCGCAGCGAGGCACAAGCAGCCCAAGCTGGCCGCCGAGTCTTCGGGCGAGACGAAGCCACTGCCCTGAATGCCAAGATTGCCCGCTTGTCTGCCGAGAAAGACCGCAAAGTGCGCCAGAGTTTAGGAAGCAAATACAGCGGTTTTCGGGTGTGGGTCAGGGGATGGTGGAAGGGGGAAGTCAGCGCGGCGCGGTAATTCAGTATTGCCACAGGGTCGGTTCACGTCAGACATCTCCCTCAAATGGGAACGTAGGAGCGTAGTTGTCCTCCCCTCTGATGGGGGCGTTGCCAAGCCATGAGGGATTACTCTGCCCAGCGCCCAACGTACCGAACGCTGTTGCTTAGACCCTAGACTCTAAGACGCTTTTCCGCCCCCTGACCCCCACCACCTTCACCCCAACTCTTATCCCAGCCGAGTTGCCAGCCACAGCACCAGCGGCGCGATCAGCAGGGCGGGCAACATGCTGCCCACACGCACGCGGCGGTCTTCCCAACCCAGCCCGGCCAGCATCAGGTTCCAAGAAATACCTGCGATCATCAAGCCGCCCGCGCCCGTAATCAGCAGCACGTAGGGGTTGGTTTTCAAAATCTCTGGACTGGCCCCGCCCAGCAGTCCGGCGGCAAATCCGCCCGCCGCAAGGCTTAGGCCGCCCTGAAGCAGCAGCACCGTGATGGCCGAAAAGCCGACGCCGATGCCGTAAGCGCCCGCCAAGGCCAAGGCCGCGATGCCGTCCAGCGTGCTTTTAAGGACATACGTGGAGTTGTCGCCCGTCAAGCCGTTTTGAAGGCCGCCCACCACCGTCATCGGGCCGATGCAAAACAGCAGACTGGCCGCCACGAAGCCTTCGGTAAAGCGCCCGCCGCCCTTGAATCTGCGCTTGAGAGTGTCTCCCAACTGCGCCAGCCGCTCTTCTATGCCCAGTGCTTCGCCCACAACCACGCCCACCGCCAAGCTGACCAGCGCCAGAATGACGCCCGGCACGGCCCCGCCCGTGACCCGGTTCAGGCTGCCCGCCATGTCCAGCGCAATAAACAGCGTGACCAAGCTCAGCGTTTGCAGCAGCGTGCGCTGGGTGCGTTCTGGCAAGCGGCCCCCCAGCAGCAGCCCCAGCAGCGTGCCCAGCAGCACCGCGCCCACGTTGATAAAAGTGCCGGACAGTTGAGAAAAGAGAGACATTCGGCTGCACTGTAGAGCATTTGGCCGGGACGTCGCCGGGCACTTCCAGCACGCCTCTGAGGGCCTGAGCTGGCCCCCGCCCATGCCCCCATCAGGTGGCCCCTTTAAATTCGCTGAACATTGACGCGACCCTGACATGGCCTGTGGTAAAGTTCCCGCAAGTTGAAACGGATTCCTGTTCGTTGGCTTGGGCCTAAGCCCACTGCACCCATAAAGGGGAGCGGTTGGAGCGCGGGCGGCGCGGCGGGCCTGATAAACGAGGCTGCCGACTCCGGTGAAGTAGGCGTGCAGGAATTCAAATTCATACATCGTTGTGCGGGGCTGCCTCTGAGTGGCCCCGCCTGCTTTTTGGAGGCGTACCTTGACTCTCTCTGACCAGTTCGAGAACCTGCCCAAGCTCCTGAAGATCAGTGAAGTGGCCGACTTTACGAGTACCCACGAGCGCACCGTGCGCCGCTGGATTCGGGACGGACGATTGGTGGCGCTGGAACATCCGAGCGGCCTGCGGGTGTCGCGCCGCGCCCTGTGGCGGTTCTTGGGACTGGATCTGGCCCTGAGCGCCTAACAGGTTCAGTGGTGACCGAGGCGTAGGGGCCGTCTAACCTGCGCCTTGAATTTGTAGCCGAACGTTCCAAAAAACTCTATTGAGGGGCGGCGTCCATCTGCGCGGCTATTCTGGCCCGACGATGTCGCCCCTTCCTCTGCCCGAAGTGCTGCCCCTGCCTGTTGGTGCGGGCGGGTTCGATCACGCCCTGATCTGGACGCCGCCTGACTTCCAGCCGTCCGAGCGGTTGCCCGTCGCCTATTTGCTGGACGGCCAAAACGTGTTCTTGCGAGACGAAGACGTACCGGAGCGGGGCTGGCCGGGGTCTTGGAAAGGAGTGGAGGCGGCCTCGGCGTTGGCCGCGCAGGGCAAGCGACTGGTGTTGGTGGCCGTTCCACACGGCGCAGACCGGATTGCCGAATACACCATGCAGCCAGACCCGGAACACGGCGGCGGAGACGGTGCGGCCACGTTAGCCCGCCTGACCCACACCCTCAAACCCCTGATCGAATCCCGCTACGATACCCGAACCGACGCGGCAGGTACGGCCCTGATCGGCAGCAGCCTCGGCGGATTGCTGGCGCTGTACGGCGGCATGCAGCAGCCGCACACCTTCGGCTTTCTGGGGGTGCTGTCGCCCAGCATGTGGTGGGCAGACCGCGCCGTATTGCGTGATGTCGCCGCGATTTCCTTGCATTCGGAGCAGCACTACGCCGTCAGCACAGGCGATCAGGAGGGCCGGGTGCAGGAGGGCAGCGCGGCGCAGGTGGCCGAAACTCGCGCCCTGCACGCAGCGTTGGTGGGAGCGGGGGCACAGGCGACACTCAGTATTCTACCCGGTGGGATTCACCACGAAAACACTTGGGCCTCCCACCTTCCCGCCGTGCTGGATGCTTTTTGGACTTGTGCCAATGGGGGAGAGGCGTGACGCTGGCCGCACTGCAAGCAGCGGTGAATGTGGGTGATGACGCGGCGGCCTTGGCCCTGTTGTCCGGTTTCCAGCCCGCCCCAGCCGAAGCCCAAGCCTGCGCGGCATTGGCGCTGCATGTGGGGCGGCCCAGTCTGGCGGCGCAGTGGGCCGCAGATTCTCTGACCCGTGCGGCGGCCCTGCTGCGATTGGGTCACACCGAAGCGGCCCGTGAAACCCTCTCCCCGCTGCCTGATTCGCCCCGTGTGGCCCTGCTTCTGGCCCGGTTGCTGGCGCTGGAAAATCAGGCTGATGCTGTGGGCCAAGCTAGGGCACAGGCCACCCATGCCCGCGCTCTGGCCCGTGCGGAGGGTGATGCCGCCGCACTTGTCGCCGCCGCGACGTTGCTGGGAGAACTCCTGCTGCCCACCGATCCCCGCGCCGCCCTGAGAACATTGGCCGAAGGTTTGAAGGTGGCGGAGATGGCAGGCGAGGCCGCCGACGCGCATTTGCTGGCGGTGTTGGCGCACGTACAGGCCGCCGTGGGGGGAGCCGAAAAAGCCCGCCGCACCGCCGAGAAAGCCCTCGCCCGCGCTGCGCCGCGCAGTCCGGCCCGTGTGGTGGCGCTCTTGGCGTTGGGGCAACCAGAGGGGGCTTACGCTGAAGCCTCAGCAGGTGAATTAGACGAGCGCTGGCTTTTGCCGTTTAGTCTGCCACCACGTCCAGCCGCGCTAGCCCGCGAATAACGAAGCCCCCCACATACTCGGCGGGCGCGGCAGCATCGGCCAGACGCAGCCCCGGCAAGGCGCGGCATAGGGCACGCAGGCTCAGGGCCAGTTCCAGCCGGGCCAGCGGCGCACCCAGACAATAGTGGCTGCCCAGCCCGAAGGTCAGGTGCGGATTCGGGTCGCGGTTCAGGTTCAGGCTGTCGGGGGCGTCGAAGCGCCGGGGGTCGCGGTTGCCGCTGGCGTACAGCAGCGCCACCTTGTCGCCCGCTTTCAGAGATTCGCCGTGCAGTACGGTGTCTTCCAGCGCAAACCGCTCGAACAGGGGCAGCGGTGTGTCATAGCGCAACAGTTCTTCTATGGCCCGCCGGAAGAGGGGGAGGCTTTCCACGTGTGGGGCGGCCTGCACCAGCGTTTGCCAGAGGCTGCCGCCCGCTTCTTGGTCTCTGAGCAGCGCCAGCACCCCCGCCGAGAGGCCGTTCACACTGGCCTCATGGCCCGCGTTCAGCAGCAAAATGCAGGTGTCGATCAGTTCTTGCTCGGTCAGGCGGTCACCGTCTTGTTCGGCCTGCACCAGCGCGGTAATCAGATCGTCCTGCGGTTCGCGGCGGCGCTGGGCAGCCAGATCGCGTAGCAAAGCCCCGAATTCCAGCACGGCCCGCTCTGCCCCCGCCTGATCTTCCGGCGTGTGGGTGGGTTCGTACAGCCGCACGATGGCCGCAGACCAAGGGCGCAGGCCGCCGCGCTCCGCTTCCGGCACGCCCAACAGTTCGGCGATCACGGTCACGGGCAGCGGCTCCGCGTAGGCCGACACCAGATCGAACGCCCCGCCTTCCCGCAGTCCTTCCAGTTGCGCGGCCAGCAGCGTTTCTATGCGCCCCGTCAGGCTTTCCACACGCCGGGGAGTAAAAGCCATCCCCACCAACGAACGCAGGCGGGCGTGTTTTTCGCCCTCGCTGTCCAGCATATGGTTGCTGTTGAAGGCGTCAAAATGGGCCTGCTTGGGGTCGGGCAGGGGCCAGCCCAACTCGTCACGGGAATAGCGGTGCAGCACGCTGCGGCCAAAGCGTTTGTCCCTCAGCACCGCCGAAATGTCGGCGTGCCGGGTCAGGAACACGCGGTTCAGGTGCGGGTCACGGAAGGCGGGCGTCTGCTCGCGCACCTCGGCCAGCAGGGGGTACGGGTCGCGCACGAATCCGGCGTCGGTGAGCGGGAGCGCCAATGTGGGCAGGGGCATGGGTGTCAGGGTAGCGGGTGTGAGGTATATGGGGGGGTGTTTGCTGGGTCTTTGTGCCGCAGCCTCCCTATGCGCCAACACAGGGCATGACTGAGCGCCAGCAATTGCTTTCTTAGACCTTCGACACCAAGACGCCCTTCCCCGCCCCTTACAGAAACTGCTGCTCCTCTATGCGCGGCGGCACCTGTGCGTCTGGCCCTTGCACGTCCGGCCCCCGCGCTTCCGGTGCGGCAGGCAGTTCGGGCAGGCCGGGTTCGATGGTCGGCAGCGGCGTCGTGGGCAGTGTCGGGCGCTCCAGCGGGGCCGATTCTTCGGGCAGGATGTGGCGGGCCGAAAGTTCTCCAAAAGACGACACGAGGGCGCGGTAGCCGCTGAGAAACTGGGCGTATTCCTGCCGGGCGCTCGCCAGCCGCGCCGTCAGGTCGCTGTGCCGATCCGAGAAGATGCGTTCCAGATCGGCCATTCGTTCGGCCTGTGCCCGCTCGCGCTCCAAGATCAGTTGATGCTGTTCCCTCTCCAAATCGGCAAAGCGCCCCCGGAAGGCCAGTTCCAGCGCACTGATGCGGCTCTGGTGGGCAGCTTCCAGTTCGGTGCTGCGGGCCTGCGCGTCGTTGTGAATGGCGTCGCGGAATACGTTGGCCTGCGCCAAGATCACCTCGCTTTCACGGGCCGCCGTCTCGCGCAGGTCATGGCCCATGCGTTCGGCGGCCACCAGCGTCCGGCGAATCTCGTCTTCTTGGGTCTTCATCTCTTCTATGCGCCGTTCCAGCTCCTGCGTGCGCTCCTGCATGGCCTGACGTTCCTGCAACAATTCTTCTAATTCCTCGGCCACATCGGTCAGGAACTGACGCACGCTGGGGCGGTCATAGCCCCCGAATTTGCCCGGAAACTCATGGTGACGGATATCGAGGGGTGAAAGTTTCATAGGTGTAGCCTCATCATAGAGAGTAAACCTGTCATAGAAATAACCGCCTGCCCACCCGAACCAATGTGGCTCCGGCCCGCACGGCCAACGGATAATCGCTGCTCATGCCCATGCTGAGTTCCGGCAGGCCAAGGTCATGGGCGCGGCGGGCCGTGTCTTCAAACAGCCGCAGGGTGGCCCCCTCGTCGGCGTCGTCCGGGGCCATCACCATCAGGCCGCGTACCTTCAGTCCAGTGTGCATCACCTGATGGTAAACGTCGCGCAATTGCTCCGGCCTGACACCGTGTTTCTGTTCCTCTCCATTATGAAGTTGCAGCAGCAGATCGGGAGCGCGGCCCCAGCCCTGCGCCGCCTGCGCGATGGCCTCGGCCTGCCAGACTTCCTCTATGCCGTGTACCAGCGTCACGGGTTTCAGGTACTTGATTTTGTTGCGCTGCAACGTGCCGATGAAGTGCCATTCAATTCTGGGCCACTCTATCTCTGGCCCGGTCATCAGCGCCGCCTTGTCGCGGAGTTCCTGAGCGCGGCCCTCTCCCAGCGCGTGTTCGCCGTAAGCCAGCACCCGCTCCCGAATAGCTTCCGGCGGCTGCCCTTTGGTCACGGCCACGAGGCGCACGCTGCCCGGTTGCCGTCCGGTTTCGGCCTCCAGCGCCCGCAGATGGGCCAGCACTTCTGGAACGCTCATGCCCTTCCTGACCGGGTGAACTTCAACTTCATTTGTTTCACACGCGTATTCTGGCCTGTTCGGGCCGCCCGCTCAAGCCTGCTTCGTCCCGGCGGGTGCAGTTGCCCCGCTTCTCTGATCTTCCCGTCAAGGAATCTTCACGCTTCTCAGGGCCGCAACCGGGAAGGTGTAGCTCAGTGCGTCGTCAGGCCGATGCCCCACGGCAACGAGAGATGTTCTGAACGATCTGTTCAGAGGATTCTCATTGTTCGGGGCGGACTCTAGCGGGCCTGTGCGACACTAGGAGAAGAATGCGACACCCCATGACCCTTGCCGTGACCACACTGCTGCTGGCTGCTCCGGCACTGGCGCAGGCCCAACAAGCGCCCGCCACACCGAGCCAAACCCCCGCCCCAACTGCACCCACCCAACGGGCCGGAACCGTGCAGGACATCACGGTAGCGGGCACCACCGAACTGCTCGCCAACTTCCTGCGGGCCACCCTGACCGTGCAGCCCGGCGCGGCCCTGTCCAGCGTCAATCTGCGTCAGGTAGAGCAAGAAGTGGTTGCCAGCGGCTATTTCAAGTCTGCGGTGGCCGAACTCCGCACCGTGGGCGGGCGCGACACGCTCTCCATTACCGTGACGCCCAACCCCACCATCTCTACTGTGGAAACCACCGGCCTGACCTTCCTGCCCGCCGACGGCTTCAAGGCCAGCGTGGCCGACCTGCTGAACGTGGCCCCCGGCGCAACGCTGAACTCTCAACGCATCGATCAGGCCAAGGAAGCGCTGGCGCAGAACTACAGCAGCGAAGGCTACCCCTTTGCGCCCAGCATCAGCGTGACCCAGAAGGTGAACGCCGACAACACGGTGGCCCTGACCTTTGTCGTGGACGAAACCGCGCCGATCACCCGTGTGGAAGTGGAAAACGTGTCGCTGCTGCCCGCCGCCACCGTCACCGCTATCTTCAAGCCCCTGTTCGACGCCAAGCGCTTTACGCCTGCCGCCTACTTTGCGGCCATTCAGCAGCTTCAGCAGGCCTACGACGACGCCGGATACCTGCAAGCAGGCGCGGACGTGCAGGGCAGCAGCCTAGAGAACGGCGTGCTGAAGATTCGCGCTCTGGAAGGCCGCATTTCCGCTCTTGACCTCAGCGATCTGGGCGACCCGAAAGTGACGCTTCAGTCCCGAGTGGGCCAGCCCCTGACGCTGGCGGGCATTCAGGCCGATGTGCGTACCCTGTCTAACCAAACGGGCAAGCCGGTAGGCTTCGGCCTGCAACCTGATCCCGCCGACCCTTCCCGCGTGACCGTACTGTTCGGCGCTGCCGATATCGCCAGTGGCCCCGTGAAAGCCATCGCGTTCGCGGGCAATACGCTGGTGCCTACCGCCACGCTTCAGGCGGCCATCAGCACCAAAGTGGGCGACGTGTACAGCCCGCAACTGGCCCAGCAGGATTTCTTGGCCCTGCGCGACGCCTACCGCAAGGCAGGCTACGAAATCAGTACCCGCGACGCCGTGACCTTCGAAAACGGCACCCTGACCTTCAATACCCGCGAAGTGAAAATCGTGGGCTACGAACTGAAGTGGCAGGGCAACAAGCGCACCCAAGACCGCGTGATCCTGCGCGAACTGCCCGCCGTGAACCGTCCTTTCTCTCTGCCGGAAATTCGCACCGCACTGGGCAGCATCAGCCGTCTGGGCTACGTGACCATCGTGGGCGAATCGGCCACCAGCGACCCCCAAACGCCCGAGAACATCACTTATGTGCTGACTCTGGCCGAAGCGAGTGCGGGCATCCCGGTGAACCTCGGCCTCGCCTACGACACGGTGTCGGGTCTGGCGGGCGAGGGCGGGTACAGCAACCCCAACGTGTTCGGACTGGGCCACAACTTCAGCGCCACTGTGGGCGCGCAGCAAAACCAAGCCGGACAAAACCTGATCGGCAACCTGTCGTACACCATCCCCTGGCTCGATCTGGACTTCGCCGACTTCCGTACCAACCGCACCAGTGTTTCGGCCAACGTGGGCACCAGTGTGGCGGGCAACAATACCCTCGTCGACAAGGCGAATACCGCCCTGACCAGCGGCGATACGCTGCGTGACTACACCGTGCGTACCACGGGCTTCAGCGTCTCGGCGGGCCGCAGCATCACCCGCAACTTGGGCATCAGCGCGGGCGTGGGCCTGAACTACCGCACCTACTTCCTAGAGCCGCTGCAAAGTAGCGAGGCCAGCACCTATTCCGACGACGCCGCCAAGGCCCTGCTGACGCCCACCAACCTGACCACCCGCGTGAACCTAGGCCTGCGCTACGACACCACCAACAACCCCGAATTCCCCAGCAGCGGCGTGCGGGCCAACCTAGACCCCGCCTACTCCTTTGGGCGTTCCGGCGACAATCCGGTGAACTGGACAGACGTGGAAACCGGGGCCAGCACCTACTTCGGCGTGGGCGGCACCATAGACAAGGGCAACGGCAACACGGCGGCCCGCTCGGTGGTGGCTGTCCGGGCCAACGCAGGCACGATTTTTGGCAATACTCCGGCAGGCACAGGCTTTTCGGTGGGTGGCGGCAGCACCCCGATTGCCTCTAAGCAGATTCGCGGCATTGCCGACAGCTCGGAGTTCGGGGCCAACTACTTCACGGCCAGCACCGAGTACCGTTACGATTTCAACCTGAATACCGCCGTGACCGAGGGCGTCTACGGCGTGCTGTTTGCCGACGCGGGCGACGCTTGGAATTCGAGCGAACCCTTCAGCCTGAAGTACGGCATCGGCGCGGGTGTGCAGGTCAACCTAGGGTTCAACGGCGCACGCCTCGCCAACCTCCGCTTCGATTACGGTTACAGCCCCCAGAACAACAGAGGCCAGTTCTACTTCCGCATCGGGAACTTCTTCTAAACGGCAACCCCCCCCCCCAGTCTGCTCTCCTGCGGAGCTGTACCAGTTCGCAGGCAGCCCCCCTTGAGGGGAGTGCAATAGCTTTTAGTCCTCCCCTCAAGGGGGGGCGTTGCACAGCAACGGGGGGGTTCACCTTCCAACGCCAATTCCATCAGGCACAGGCTCCGGCTTGTGCCTCTTTTCATGCCTCCCCACCGCTTCCCCACTCAGCCTCTTTGCCGATAGGTTCCCCGCGTGCTGGGCGCTAGCATGGCCCCCATGATTCTTTCCCCGGTCTTTTTTTGCCTGCCGTACCGCTGGAGGTGCCCCCAATGGAAGGGCTGATGCTGGCGCGGGTGCTGCGTGAGCTTGCGCCCAACTTGCCGTTGAGGACGCTGGGCTGGGCCTTTCCCGACGAAACGACGGCGGCCCTCCTATTGGAAGGTGTGGGCAATCTGGTGCTGTCGTATCGCCCGCCGCAGCCAGTGGTATTCATCAGCAAAGAACGCTTGCGCGGCGATCCCCGCAACGGCTTTCAGCGCTTTTTGGCGAACCGTGTGCGTGGCGACTTGTTGGGCGCAGAGCAACTGAAACTAGACCGCGTGCTGGTGCTGCATTTTTCGGGCGAATCGGGCTTTGTCGATCAGGTGCCCAGCCGCCTGCTCTTTGAAGTCACGGGCCGCAATGCCAACCTGCTGGTGCTGGACGCCATGCCAGAAGAGGGACAGACCCAAGTGAGACAGCCGTTTGAGGGCCGGATCGTGCTGGCCGCCCGCGAGATCACCAACAGCCGCAACCGCTTCCGCACGGTACGGACTGGGGGCACGTATACGCCGCCGCCTCCGTACCAAAAACTTGATCCGCGTGCCCTGTCGCCCGAAGATGCCGCGAGTTTAGTCGCTGTGCCCATCGGCAAATGGCGAGACAAGATAGACGGCTTGGGCCTGCTGTTGGGTGCAGAACTGGCCCGCCGCGCCGACTTGCCGCTGAATCAGGCTCCCGGTGAACAGGGGTTGGCAGGAGCGTTGGCAGCGCTGGCCTCTATCGTGGCCGATCCTACCGTCAGCGAGGGCGTGATGCAGGACGGCGCACGCGAGGCGGCACGCAGCGACAAGGCAGCGGCCCTTCGCAAGGTGTTGCGCGAACCGCTGGACAAGCGCGTGACCCTGCTGACCCATCAACTGGCCGACGTGACCCGCGCTGAAGCTGGGCTGGAGGTGGCCGCCCAAGACCGCACCGAGGCCGACCTGCTGATGGCTTATGCCCATACCGTGCCAGTAGGTACCGCCAGCGCCCTGCTGCCCGCTTTTGATGGCAGCGGTGAGGTTCCAGTGGCCCTTGAACCCCAACTGAGTGCCGTGCAAAACGCCGAAAAACGCTACACCCGCGCCCGCCGCCGCGAGGATGTGTACGAACGCTTGGCCGAACGCGAACCCGTATTGCGGGCCGAGCTTGAAGCCGCACAGGAGCGGGTGGCCCAATTGGACGGCGCGTCGCTGGAAGAGTTGGAAGCCCTGAGCGCCACCCTGCAAAGCGAAAAACCCGAACGCAGCCCCTACGGTTCGCGCTACACCACCCCCAGCGGCCTGGAAGTCCTGATTGGCCGCAACAACAAAGAAAACGCCGCCCTGACGCACCGCCTGGGCCGCAGCATGGATTTCTGGTTTCATGTGCAGGGCTACCCCGGCAGCCATGTGTTGGTCAGAAGTGGCGGGCGCGAACTGGATTTGCCCGACATTCTGTATGCCGCCCGCCTCGCCGCCGCACACAGCAAAGCACGTGGCGGCGGCAATGTAGCGGTGGATTACACCCGCATCAAGTACGTGTGGCGGCCCAAAGGTGCGCCCGCCGGACAGGTGCATTACACCGATCAGAAGACGGTGTGGGTGGAAGGGACGATGCCGGAAGGGGGGTAGGTCAAACCCGTCACGTCGGAAAAGTCAATGTAAACTCCGCGCCTCCCCCCGGATGATTGCGTGCCTCGATCTGCCCCCCTTGTGCTTCGGTGAGGGCGCGGGCGATGGCAAGGCCCAAGCCGCTGCTGGCGCGGCCCTGCGGATCGCGGGTGCGGCTGGCATCGGCCCGGTAAAAACGTTCGAAGGCCCGCGACAGGTCATCGGGGCGAAAGCCGGGGCCATGATCGCGGATGGTCAGGCGGGTGTGTGGCCCGTCCTGCACGGCGCTGAGGGTGACTGCGCCGGGCGCGGCGTACCGCAGGGCGTTGTCCAGAATGTTGCGGAGGGTCTGGGTCAGGCGGTCAGGATCGGCCAGCAGCGGGGCAGGGCGCGGGGCCACCACCTCCAGCGCTATGCCCGCGCCCGCCGCACGGGTGGCGTAAGCATCGGCCAGCGCGTGCAGCATGTGGCCCCCGTCCAGCGGTGCGGGTTTCAGGCTCAGCGCCCCGCTTTCGGCCAGAGACAGCAGGCGCAGGTCGGTTACCAGCCGGGCCAGCAACAAGACTTCGCTGTGCAACCGGGTCAGGGCGGCGGCGTCGGTGGGCTGCACGCCGTCCTGCATGGCTTCTATTTCAGAGCGCAACACAGCCAACGGGGTGCGGAGATCGTGGGCCACGTCGGCAATCAGGCCGCGCCGCCATGCTTCTTGGCGGGCAAGGCTGGTGGTCAAGTCATTAAACGCCGCCGTCAGGTCACGCAGTTCGTCTTGGCGGCGCGGCACGGGCAATTGCAAGTCGCGCTCTCCTGCTTGAAGCCGCTGTGCGCCCACCACCAGCCTCCCCAGTGGCCGGGTCAATTGCCGCGTAACGAGGGCCGCCACGATCACCGCCAGCAGCGCACTTAAAAACGCAGACCTGACGGCACTCCGCGTGATTTCGGCGGATGCCTCGCGAACGAGTTCCCGCCGCTGGGCCAGCGTGGAAGCCTCTGCATCGGCCAGGCCAGTTGTGGCGGTGGCCGGGTCAACTTCGGGCCAAGACCACTCGAACCCGATGGGATCGCCGCCCTGATCTGCCGACATCAGGCCCAGTTCCGGATTCAGCTTGGCGATGACCTTGAAGGCCGCGTCTACGGTGGCAAAGGTGGTCAGCATGACAGCCAGCACCGCCACCATCGCAAAACTGCGGGTGAGTCGGGCGCGGAGTCCGCTTTTATTGCGTCGGCGTTTTTTGGCCTTCTGTTTGTCCCAGTCGCGTGGGCGCATCCGAACCGGGTGGCGCTGCATCTGTAACCCATCCGGCCCGCGTTGCTGTGTGGTCTGCTGTTCCTCACGCCTCATGCTCCGCCTACCCTTCCGATTTCAGGCGGTAGCCCACGCCGCGCACGGTGTCCAGCAAGTGTTCGCGTTCCCCAAGCTTGCGCCGCAGATTCTTCACGTGGGCATCTACGGCCCGCTCGTCGGTGCCCCGGTCTAAGCCGCCCAGCGCCGCCAACAGTTCCGTGCGAGACCTGACCACGCCCGGTTCCCGCGCCAACGCTGCCAGCAAGCGCACTTCGGCCACCGTGACTTCCAGCGGCGTGCCGTCCAACCGGACTTCAAAGGCCGCCGTGTCTACACTGAGGGGGCCAGCGTGCAGCAGTGTAGGCGCGTCCACGCCGCCCCCGGCCCGCCGCAGCACGGCCCGCACCCGCGCCACCACTTCACGCGGGCTGTACGGTTTGACCACGTAGTCGTCTGCGCCGATACCCAGCCCCACCAGTCGGTCTACTTCCTCGTCCCGCGCCGTGAGCATGATGATAGGTAAGTTTGACTCGGCCCGCACCCGCCGCGCCACTTCTAGGCCGTCCATGCCCGGCAGCATCAGGTCAAGCAGCATGAGGGCAGGCCGCGCCGAACGCCACAGTTCCAGCGCACGCGGCCCCGTCGCTGCCCGTTCGGTATGAAAGCCCTCCCGCCGCAAGTATTCCTCCAAAATGTCGGCCAGCCGCACTTCATCTTCGACGATCAATATGGTGCTCGACATGGGGCGGCTCCTTTGCGGCGTGTGAAGGCAGTGTACTTGGGGGCGGTCTAAGGGTCTAAGCGTCAAGGGTCTAAGAAGGGCAAGGGCAATCGCTGGGGCTCATTGAATCCCCTCAGCCTAGAGGGGCCAAGGGCCTTTGGGTTCTTAGACCCTTAGACCCTCGCCCCTTAGACCTGTTGCGCTCCGTCTCCTTGCCCCGCCCGTCGTCCTCAGATCAGCTTATCTGCATCGGCCTTAGAATCGGCCCCTTTGTCTGCCGCGCCGCCGTCGCCCATCAGGGTTTTGGTGAGCTGCTGGTACTCGTCGGCGTTGATTTCGCCCTTGGCGTAGCGTTCGCGGGCAATACTCAGTGCGCCGTCGCTGAAAAACTTCTGCTTGCCGCGCCGGAAGTTCTCGCGCCATTCGTCGGCCATTTCGGACTTGTCCATGTCGGGCTTGCCCCAGTCTGCGCCCGCTCCGGCTAGGGCCTGCGGGCCACCCATGCCCATCCCGTTTCTGCCCATGCGGTGCCGCCACATCTGGCGCTTGCGGCGGGCTTTGGCAAACAAGAAGATGCCGAGGCCCAGCAAGGCGAAGAAGCCGAAGCCGGGGCCATCGTGGTCTCGGTAGGGGGCAAACTGGGGGCCGTAGCCGTAAGGCACGCCTTGAATGGGGGCGTAGGTCTGGGCGGGCTGTGCGGTGATTTGTGCGGGCGTAGCGTTGTTGATGATGACGTCCATGTGGGTTGCTCCTGTGCGCCTGTGCGCGTCCTTCTGTGCGGTGCGTGGGGCCTATCCCCTTGCGTACATAGAAGGTACGGCTGAGCGCGTGAACGGCAGGCGGAGCGAATGTGAATGCGGTGTGAATTGGGGCTGCGTGTAAACCCCCCAGTCCCTGCGGGCCAGCCCCCCTTAAAGGGGAGCGCAATAGCTTTAGTCCTCCCCTCTAAGGGGGGGCGTTGCGCCAGCAACGGGGGGGGGTTTACACGCAACCTCAACCAAAAAAGAGCCAGAGCGCCTCAGCACCCCAGCCCTTCCAGCACAACTCTTTTAGCGAATGGTCTTGGCCCAGTCCAGCATCGCGGCAGAGGCGGCAGCGGCCTTCTCAAAGGTGGCGGCGTGCCCTGCACCGGGAATCAGCACCAGCTTGCTGCCCACGATGCCTTTTTGCATCTTCATCGCCAGCTCTATAGGTGTCACGTTGTCTTCTACGCCAAACACCAGCAGTGTGGGCACGCCGATGGTGGGCAAAATGGGGTTGGCGTCGGGGCGGGCGGCCAGTGCATTGGCCCCACCGATGGCTCCGTTTAGGCTGGCCTGCTTGACCAAGTTGCTCAGGAATTCCACCTGATTGGGCATTTCCATGCGGCTCTTGCCCGTCAGCATGCGGGGCAGCAGGGCAGGCACGAGGCTGGACACGCCCATCATTTCGGCTTGCTGGGCGGTGCCGCGCCAGTTGCCAGCCTCGGCGGGTGCGGCGGCGTCGGCGGTGGTGTCAATAAAAATCAGGCCCTTGAAGCGTTCGGGGGCCTGTTTGTACATTTGCAGCAGCGTCATGCCGCCCATGCTCATGCCGCCCACAATCGCTTTGTCTATCTTCACGGCGTCCATAAAAGCCAGCATGGTGGTGGCGTAATTCTCGATGCTGGCGGTTCGGCTGGGAGTGGTGCTGCCGCCGAATCCGGGCAGGTCTACCGTAATCACGCGGAAGTTTTGAGCCAGAGCAGCGCGGTTGTTCTTGAACAGTTCGCCGCTGAGGGGGTAGCCGTGAATCAGGATCAGAGGTTGGCCGCTCCCGGTGGCTTTGTAAAACACTTTTGCCCCATTTACGTTCACGGTTCCCCGGTCAGGAATCGTCTGCGCTCCGGCGGGGGCAGCAATGGCAAGGGCAGTCGTTAACGCGAGCATGGTTTTGATCTTCCGGTTCATAGGAGTACCTCCGTTGGTATGGACGCACTCTAGAACTGCTCCCCACGCCTATTGCCGAGGTTCAAGGAAGCCTGTTGCCCCACCCAATGCCCGCTTCACACCTCCTCAAGTGAAGGTCAAGCTGTCCAGAGGGTTATTCGATGTCAAATGATTTAGAGCCGGAGTTGGGCAGCCCATTCCAGTAGGCCTGCAAGGCGGCGGCCAGCGGGACGTCGGCGCTGAACTGCGCTCCATCCCACGGAAAGGCGATGCGGGCTGCGTGCAAGGCTTGTCGGGCCAGCCCTAGCCGTGCCGTCAGCTCTGGCGTTTGACCGGTTTCCATAAACTCCAAAAAGGCGTCTGGATCGCGGCCATAGATTTTGTCGCCCACCATCGGCAGGCCCAGATGGGACAGGTGCGCCCGGATCTGGTGCAGTCGCCCCGAACGCGGATAGGCTTCGATCAGGCTGTGGCCGCCGCGCTGCCCCACCACCCGGAAATCGGTGATGGCGGGCCGTCCGTCGGGGATCACCCCCTGCCGAATCACGATTTTATTTCGGCCTCCCAGCCCCAGTTCGCCCAGCGGGGCGTCCAACGTTCGCCGTTCCCAATCGGGCGTGCCGTGTACGATGGCAAGGTAGGTTTTGCCCACCAGATGCGTTTTGAACAGCGTAAAAAATTTGCGGGCAGCGTCGGTATCCCGGGTCAGCAGTTGCGCCCCGCTGGTTTCGCGGTCAAGGCGGTGCGGCGGCGCGAGCATGCTTTCACCAGTGGCCGCCTGCATATAGGTCAGCACATCGGGCACTTCTACCCGCGCCCGCACCGCATGCGTCAGCCACAGCGCGGGCTTGTGAATCACATAAAAATCAGGATGCTCGACGACGATGCGGGGCTTTTCGGTGGAGGTGAGCAGGGGCGCGGTCATACTTCCCAGACGCTCTTGTATGGACGGTCTGCTAAGCGTGCCGACAAATCCACGGCCCGGTCTACCGTGCGGGCCAGCCGCGTTGCCAGCCATTCGCCGGGAGCGCCATCTGCGGCCCACTCCGCGCCGGTGGCATACACGAAATGCGGGTTCACCACGCATTTGAAGTCCACCATCAGGCCAAAGGCAAACGCGCCGTGACTGAGGTAGCCGTGTGCCAGCCCGCCCGACACCAGAAACGTAACGGGCTTGTCGAACCACGCGCCGTGCAGCCCACGCGCTTCGTCGGTGCTGCCCGTCAGCTCTACCAATGATTTGGCCCCCGCCCCAATCCCCCAGTTGTACACGGGAACGCCCAGCAGCACGCCATCGGCCCCCGCAATGGCCGCGTGATACAGCGCCGCGTTGGGATGCGTGTAACTACTGGCATTGTCGAACATCGGCAGGGGCGTTTCGCGCAAATCGAGCTGCGTGACGGCGTGGCCTTGCTGCCAAAGCTGTGCCGCCGCCAGCCCGATCATCCAAGCACTGCGGCTGTCGGGGTCAAGGCTGGTGGAAATCAGCGTGAAGTTCAGCGGGCGGGAAGGGGGGAAAGACGGGACGGACATTAGAGGCAGGGTAGCAGGGGGCGGCGTCCGGGCGTGTTGGTTGGGGTGGCGGGGGCGGGTCTACGGGTGCTGTGTCTAAGGGTCGAGGGTCTAAGGTGTTGGGGCGGGGACGGTTACTGGGTGTCCCCCTCACCCCGCTACTGGCGTAGCGCCCCTCTCTTCGAGCTTTACAAGTCCCACAAGGGGCGAGGGCGAAGGGCAAGACAAAAGAGCTTGGTTTGGCTCCCTCCGCTTTGGCTGGTACAGCTCCGCAGGAGAGGGGGGAGGTCTGGGGACTCGCAGAGCTGCGAAGCTGAGGGGGTGAATGAGCGCCAGCGATTGCCTTTGCCCTTCCTGAGACCCTCAGACCCTAGACCCTTAGACGCCCTTACACGTCGCTGAGCTTCGTAGGCCTAAACCCTCAAACGCCCTTCCGCTGCATCAACGCCGTCCGTTTGCACCGCGCCACCACTTCGCCCCGCTGGTTCATGGCCCGGTGTTCTACCGTCACGATTCCGGCGTCGGGGCGGCTGCCACTGGCGCGGGCTTCCAGAACCTCTGACTCGGCGTGGATGGTGTCTCCGTGAAACACCGGACGCGGAAACACCACGTCGGTCAGGCCCAGATTGGCAACCAAAGTGCCCAGCGTCAGCTCATGCACGCTCAGGCCCACCAGCAGGCTCAGCGTCAGCAGGCTGTTGACGAGGGGCCGCCCGAATTCCGTGCCCGCCGCGTACTCGTGATCCAAGTGGAGCGGCTGCGGATTCATCGTCATCGTCGTAAAAAACACGTTGTCGGCCTCGGTAATGGTGCGCGTGACGCGGTGCCGAATCAGGGTGCCGGGGGTCAGTTCCTCGAAATATCGGCCTTGAGGACGGTTCAGGTCTTCATTCATGGTGGCCTGATTCTGCCCCAACTTCCGCTTGCGCAGACTCAGCGTCGGCCTGTGCGATTAAAGCCCTCGCTTTAGCCAGCATCGGTTCGTCGATCATCTGGCCCTCGAAGGTTATGACGCCCCGTCCAGCTTCGGCAGCGGCGTGGGCGGCGTCCAGCAGGCGGCGGGCGCGGGCAGTGTCGGCTGGGGTGGGGCCAAAAGTGCTGTGAGATAAGGCCACTTGCGCCGGATGAATGCACAGTTTGCCCGCGTAGCCCAATGCTCTGCCCTGCGCGGCGTCCACCAGAAAGGCCGCGTCGTCGTTCAGGCGCGTCACCACGATGTCCAGCGCCGGAACGCCTGCCACCCGTGCCGCCAGCGCCACCCGTGAGCGGGCATACAAGACTTCCAAATTAGGCACTCCCAAATTGGGCGTTCCAGACGGCTCCGACAGCCGCGTGCCGCCTAAGTCGGTGGTGTAGTCCTCCGCCCCGAAGTAGGCCCACGCCACCGCAGGCACGGCCATGATGTCGTGCGCGTGCCACACGCCCAAAGCGGTTTCCAGCCCCGCCATGATGGGCAAGCTCAGCCCGCGCCCCGCCAATGCCGCCGCCACCGCCAGAGTATCGGCTCCCGATTCCAGTTTGGGCACCACCACGCCTGCCAGTTCGGGCGTCAGAGCGTGCAGGTCATCGGCAAAATAAGGCGAGTGGGGCGCGTTGATCCGCACGAACACATTCAGCTTGGGGTGGGCCGCCACCAACTCCCGCGCCGCATCCCGCGTGATAATCCGGGCCTCGGCCTTGGCTTCCGGTGTGTTGGGTACGGCGTCTTCAAGATCAAGCACTACGGCGTCGGGGGTGCTGCGGGGCAGTTTCGCCATGAGATCGGCGCGGTTGCCGGGCGCGAACAGCACGCTGCGGGGGCGGGTCAGCGCCGGATTCATGGGATTTCCACGACAGAAGAACAAACGTTCGTTGAGTTGAGCATGGTGGATAGTTTACGGCGCAAGATAACTGGCAGCGGTCAGACTTGTGTTGTCTCCAGCGTAGTACACATGCCTTCTCGCCCAGAATCCTAAGCTCAGGCCATGTGGAATCCGCAGCAATACCTTCAGTTTCAGCAGGAGCGGGATCGGCCCTTTTTTGACCTGCTGGCACAGGTGCAGGGGCAGCCAAACACGGTGGCCGACTTGGGCTGCGGTACGGGCCACCTGACCGCTGCTTTGGCCGAACGCTGGCCGGGAGCAGACGTGCTGGGCCTCGACAGCAGCGCGGAAATGCTCAGCAAGGGCGCTGCTTACGCTCGCTCGAATCTGACCTTTCGGCAGGCCGACTTGCGCCAGTGGCAGCCCGCCGCGCCGCTGGATTTGCTGATCAGCAACGCGGCCTTGCAATGGGTGGACGGTCACGCCCAACTCATTCCGCGTCTGGCCGGATTCGTGGCGGCGGGCGGTGTGTTCGCCTTTCAGGTGCCGGGCAATTTCGACGCGCCCAGTCATACCCTACTGGCCGAAGTAGTGACCCGTCCGCGCTGGGCAAAGCTTCAGGCCGAATCCCGCGACAAGGCCACCTTGGGCGCGTTTGGCCCTGCCGAATACGCCGCGCTTCTGGCCCCGCTCGGCTTCTCGGTCAATGCGTGGGAGACCACCTATTTGCATCTCCTTCCCACAACAGAGGGCGGAAACGCGGTGTTGGAATGGGTGAAAGGAACGGCGCTGCGGCCTGTGCTGGCGCAGCTTGATGATGCTGACAGTGCTGAATTTTTGGCAGAATACGGGGCGGAACTGGCGCGGGCTTATCCGGCTCAGCAGTACGGCACGCCTTTCCCCTTCCGGCGGGTCTTCGTGGTGGCGCAGCGTTCGGGTTAACCCTGACTTCAGGCCAGCACGTAAGCCGCGTCCCGCTTGCCCACGCCGCGCTTCAGCAGGAGGCCGTCTTGCACCAAGCGCCGCAGCACCCGCCAAGATTGCTGCGGCGTCAGGGCGCAGGCAGCACGGAGTTCCGCATTTCGCACGCTGCCCTGTTCGCGGGCCAACGCGAGGGCCACGGCCCGCACTTCGGCAGCGGAAGGGCCGTCGGTCTGGGCGGGTTTGGGTACGCGGGGTGGGCGTGTGGCAGCGGGAGAATGGGGGAGAGGCTGGCCTTCTCGTTCTGGTGGTTGAACAGGTAGGGCTGGAGCCTCAGCCAAGGCCTCATCTTGCCCAACTTGAGGTTCAACCGTTGCCACTTCAGGCTGGGTGACTTCTCTACCGGGTGCAGTTTGAACCAGCACAGCCTTCCCCAGCGCCGCCCGCACCTCGGCACTCAGGGTATACGCGATGCCGCGCCCCACGCCCGCCCGCTCGATCAGGGTGTGTTCTTCCATGCCGCGCAGCAGCCTCGGCGTGCGGTCTTCGGCCAGTTGCAGGGCGCGGGCCAGTGTGGCGCGGGTCGCCTCGCCTTCGCGGGCCAGCAGGCTCAGCACGATCAGCATATCCAGCGACAGGGTTTGCATGTCTTCTTGCTTGCGGGCCACAAAACGTACAAAATCGGCGTCGAAACCCGGTGAGTGCAGCGCCAACGTGACCGAATCGGGGTAGGTCGTGAACTCTGGCGGCTCTTTGCCGTGCCGCAGCATCAGGCCGTACATCTTGTCCACGCCCACGCCCGCCCGCTCCACCAGGCCCAGTTTCGCCAAGACCTCGGCCAACAGCGGATTGCGGCGCTTGGGCTGATGTCGCAAGATATTGCCCGGTGTAATGCCCCCCGGCAGCCCGCCCGGATTCATGATCTCCAGTCGGTCTGGGTAATGATGCACATGCACGGCGTCGCGCAGGGTGTAGTCGCGGTGGGTCAGGGCGTTCAGCAGCGCCTCGCGGTACACCGATTCGTCCTGATCCCACACTTCTATTCGGAACAAGCCCACCTGCACGGGCGTAAAGCGGTTGCGGGCCTGAATCAGCTCGGCCAGCCGGGTCAGCAGAGATGGAATGGGCCGCAACAAATCTTCCCGAAACTGAAATTCGACGTCGGTGGTGGCGTGATGGTAAAAGCACACCTCGGCCTGCGGCATGTGCGCCCGCAGCGCTGCCGGAGTGCCTGCCAACAGGATTCCGGCCAGCGTGGGCCGCAGCGCTCCACCGCTGGGAATCAGCAAACCCAGCTCCTGCAAAAAGTCCAGATCGGGCAGGTTGGAGGCGCTGCCCCGCCGTCCCAGCCCCCGCAGGCGGGCCACTTCTGCCGGGTCAAGGTCTGCAAGGCTGGCATCGGGCGGCACGGTGGCGGTGTAATCCTGATCGGCCACCGGTTCGGCTTCGGCAGGGGTCACGGGCACCAGATGTGCGCCGTCCCACGCGATCACGGCCCCATCGGGCGCGGCCAGCACATACGGCGCTTGCGGCACGAACACGGCCAGCACCCGCGCCCCACCCGGCAAGCGGTGATGCTGCACGTTCACCGTCAGCCGCCCGCCCGACAGTTCAAAAATCGCGTGCGTGACCATCAGGGGGTGCAGTTCGCCCGCATCCCGAACGGATTCTCCGCCACTCAGCGCGTCCACGCCCACCAGCAGCGTGCCGCCCCGCGCATTGGCGAGGCCCACCGCATACCGCGCCAACTCCTGCGGCGTCACATTCAGCGGCAGATGCACGCAAGACGGCCCCGGCGGGGGCAGCACTCCAAGCGGAGAAATGGCATGTTGGGCTTGCTCGGCCCCGCTGTTGGCAGTCACAAACGCAGAGTATACGCGGCGGCGGGGCAGGGTTGAGGCCGACGCTAAGGACACTGGCTGTTCAGACCTGCTTCACGTCCTGCACCCAGTACCTCTCCACCCGGCAGCGTTCCCCACTCCGCCTATCCACGCCGCCCCGGTCTACTTTTCTGCGGTCTACAGTCAGCCACACCAACGCCACGCGCCTGCCCACGCCGTACAGCACCGCCGCCTGAGCAAATTCGCGGCCCAGACGGATGCCGTCGCGCAGGCTGGCTCCCGGCAAGATCAGGGCCGTTTCGCGCCACTGGCCGTCGCCGTTCAGGGCCAACGTGGGCACCAACCCAGCGCGGCTCACGCGGGCCAGCAAGCGTTGGTGGGCGTCGGCGTTGTCCACTTGTGATTGAGGCTGCCCACGCGGATTCCACGCCGTCACGATGACCCAAGACCGCAGACCGATGGCCCACTCTGGCCCCAACTCCTCCGAAGGCTCATCTTCGGGGCGGCGCTGTAGCTCGGTGCCGAGGTGAAACCTGTGCCAGACCGGGCCGTAGGTGGTACCCAAAAAAGCTGCCCTGAGCGCCTGATCTGGTTCGGGGGCCAAGAACTTGATGGGCCGGAATTTTTCGCTCATGGCCGCGCGACGGTGGCATTCACATTCAGAATCTTTTGGTCACGGAACTTGAGTACCAAAATGAGTTTCTGCCCCGGCTTGAAGGAGCCGCCGAGGGCCACCCGGTAGGCAGAATCGGCGTTCATGATGACCGTGCCGCTGACCGGAATGGTGGTCACAACCATGCAGCGCGGGGTGCATTTCAGCAGTCGGCCCCGGCCTGCGCCGCTCCACACGCCCAGCAGTTCATCAGCGCGGGCCGAGTTGATCCGGCCTTCCAGTACTGCCCCAGCAAACGAGGGGCGCAGGCCGAGGGTGGCGTTGGGCAGTTGCAGGGCCAGCGCGGAGCCGAGCAACACCATCCACATCCACAGGGCAAGTTTCATGCGTCTCCCTCGTGCGCCGGGCCACTTTCTAAACCCGCTTCGTCCGGAGTGTCTTCAGGCAACTCGGACGTATCGATGTCCACCTTCATCATTTCGCGCAGCACACTGGTGGCAAAACTGCCTTTGGGAAGTGTGAACGACACCGTGAAGCCGTCATCTTCGGGAGTCAGTTGGGGTTCTTGCAGAAAAATCCGTGTGAGGCGGCGGTCTCCCCGGCGCGAGGCGAACACGTCGGGCGTGAGGGCGAAGGCGGCCAAGGCTTCGGCTTCCAATTCCCCGGCGGCGAGCGTCAGCGGTTTCACTTTTTTGCCGAACAGGGTTCCGGTGGCGCTCACTTCGCCTGCCTCGGCACGGCCCCTCTCGGCGTCGGCGTCTTCCACCAAGAACACGCCGCCCGTGTCATGCTTTTTAGCCATATCGCCCGCGATCAGGGCCGCAAACAGCCCACGCTCCAACCGCAAACTCAGAAAACGGTTGAAGACCATGCTCTGCACGCTGGTGGTCAGAAAACGGCGCACGCGGGGGTCTTTGATCTTGGACTCACCGCGCAGCACCAATAAGCCTTCTTCCGCGTTCAGGCCGCCCAGCCCAAAGCGTTGCGGGCCAAAATAATTGGGCACGCCTACCCGCGCCAACTGATTCAGCGTGGCTTCGGCCTCGGCTGCCGTGCCCACTGCGTCCCGTACCCGCACCACAAATCGGTTGCCATGGAGATGGCCCATCGCCAGTTTATTGCCGTGCCGCGCCGTTTCCAGCACCCGCACGCCGTCCATCGCAAACGATTCCAGCCGCCGCTCCACTTTTCCCGGCAGGCTGATCCACTGCGAGGTCACGGCGTGGCGGTCTTTAAGTCCGGCCACGCCCACATCTCGGTCACGCACGCCCAGATGGGCCGTCAACTCACGCAGCATGTGAGAGGTGGTGTGGCCCGTTTTTTCCAGCCTCACAAACAGATGCTCGCCCTCGCCCGAAGGCAGATAAGCGGGGACTTCATCAACACGGAAGTCCTCTGGCACGCGGCGGAGCGTCCCCCCCGTGCCTTGCCCTGCCGTAGAAGCAGCGAGCGCCGACCAGTCAAACACCAAACTCACGATACGCCACCATACGCGCCACCCCGCGTGCAGTTATGAGAACGGTGGGGGCAGTGGCCGGGAATTCTGGGGGCCACCCTGTGAGAAATCCCGGTTGGCACGCTTTGTACGGCGGAGCTTGATGGCCTGATGCGGGTGGTTCGGTTGCACCATTCGCCCCCTGCCCACACCCTCAGTTCAGCACCCTGTAATTGGCATGCACCCTAGGGGTCCAGTCGGCGCGGAACAGCAGGGGTGTGGCCGGGGTGCTGCCCGCCACATACCAGACCCGCACCCCCGACTCTTGCCCGTCCAGCGGCAGGAAGGCGGTCTGGCCTGCCCGCAGCGTATTCAGGGGCTGCCCGGTTTCGTCGCGCAGGCGCAGCCATCCGTTGACGCTGGCGGGCGACCATCCGGCCAGATTCAGCGTGCGGCGCGACACGTTTCTCAGCTGTGCGCCGTGTTCGGTGAGGGTCACGGTCAGGTCAGGCAGTTCGGGCGACTGCGCGGTTTGCCAGCGTACGCCGAAGCCGGGAAGCCGCGTGGCCACCGGATACAGAACGGAAGCCAGCAGGCCGCCTGTGCCCAGCAGCAGCAAGATCAGGGCCGTGCCCACCACCACGCTGCTCACATCCGGCGCAGCACGCACGACGCCCACCGTCAGTACCGCGCCGAGGGCCACGCCCACCAGCGGCCAAGCCGGGCTGGGTTTCTGGCGGGCCGGGGCAAACGCGCCGGGCCAGAATTCGGCAATCAGCAGCAGGGCCGCGCCTATGCCGAACAGCGCGGGTACGTCCAGCACAGGCGCGTACAGCAGCAGCGCCAGCCCCGGCACGCTCCACCACGCTACGCGGGGCACCCAGCCCAGCCGTGCTTCTCGTCCCACCCGCAGCAGCCAGTAGGCGGCCAGCACCCCGATCATGACCGCAAACGCCCCGGATACCCGCGTAATAGGCGTCAGGCCCGTCAAAAATCCGCCCCATTCAGCTGCCATTGCCGCTCCCCGGTTTGTGTCTGCCCAGTTCGGGCGCTTTGGCCGCAGCGGGTTTGCCCGTCAGATTGTTCAGGGTTCCAGCGGGAGTGGCCGCCGGAGGGGAGAAAAGATTGCCCGCAGGCCTCGCCCCGCCCAGATCGGCCACGCCCGGTTGCCCGTGCCGCGTCACTTCGAAGGCGAGGTGCGAGAGTTCGGATTTCAGCAGGCCCTCCCAAGCGGTGGTCACGGCGTTCAGGCTGCCGGGCAGGGCGAAGATAACCGCGCCCCGGCACAGGCCCGCCACCGCCCGCGACAGCATGGCCGCGCCGCCCACCTGTGCATAAGACAGCATCCGGAACAGTTCCCCGAAGCCCGGAATAGGCTTGGTAATCAGCGACTCCACCACCGGAATGGTCACGTCGCGCCCGGTGATGCCCGTGCCGCCACTGCTGATGACGATGGTTGCCTCGCGCACAAAGGCCACCAATGCGGCGCGGATTTCCACGGCGTCGTCTTTCACGATCCGGTACGACGTGACCTGATGCCCCTGCGCCTGCAACTCGGCCAGCAGGTATTGACCGCTGGTGTCGGTGTCGGGCGTGCGCGTATCGCTGATGATCAGGAGGGCCACCCGCACAGGCGCAGACGCCGCCGCGACGTGGTGGGCGGTTTTGGCAACAGACACCGTGGCAATGGACACCGGGGCGATAGATACCGTTCCCAACGGCGTTGACTCCTCACTGGAGGACACGTCGGCAGCCGATCCGGTCAGCGAGGAAGAAGTGGGAGGGCGGCTCGTATCCGGCATACCTCCTACGATACTTCTCGCCCCGCCCGCCCGCACAGGCACAGGCTTACGCTTGGTTCAGTCTTTTTGCCTAGTCGGGAGAGGGAGGTGGGGTGGGCAGTTCGCGCTGGAAGGTGAACCCCCCAGTCTGCTCTGCTCCGCAGCTGTGCCAGTCCGCAGCCAGCCCCCCTTGACTTGCAAAGCTCCGTAGGAGAGGTGAGCGCAACAGCACTTGTCCTCCCCTCTAAGGGGGGCGTTGCAAAGCAACGGAGGGGTTCGCACGCGGCTCTACTGGCCCTCCCCACCCACCTTCCAGACCAAAACCCACTTTCCCCCATGCTCTACACTGCCCGCTATGCCTCACCCCGAATTTGTCGGTCTCGTGAATACCTTGCAGGCCACCGCCGAAGCCGCGCTGGGCGACCTGAATGCGGCCACAGCCAGCGCCGCCCGCGACGGCCTGCTTGACCAGAGCCGCGCCCGACAGACCGCCGAACGCAGCCTGAAACTGCTGACTATGCTGGCCGAAAAAACCCGTGGCAATCTGGATTTCACCGAAGCAGACCTGCTGACTGGAGCGATTGGCAGCCTGCGCGCCCGATTGGATGAGCAACCCGCGCCGCCCACCGAATTGCCGATGTTCGGCGGCCCGAATAGCGGGAACTGATGCGGGCCGTTCTGCAACGGGTCACGCGGGCGACCTGCACGGTAGACGGCCAGATCACGGGGGCCATCGGGGCCGGATTCATGGTGCTGCTGGGCGTGGCCCCCGGCGATACGGCGGCTACGGCGGCGGCGTTGGCCCAGAAAATCGTGAAACTCCGGGTCTTCAACGACGCGGCGGGCAAGATGAATCTGGCGTTGGCCGATGCGGGCGGCCCCAGTGGAGGGGGTTCAGTCCTGAGTATCAGTCAATTCACGCTGTACGCCGACACACGCCGGGGCAACCGTCCGGGCTTCAGTGGGGCCGCCGCGCCTGACCACGCCCGCACCCTCTACGCCGAGTTCAACGCGGCTCTGCGCAGCTGCGGCGTAGACGTGCAGGAGGGCGTCTTCGGGGCGCACATGGTGCTTGACCTGACCAACGACGGCCCGGTGACCCTGATTCTGGATACGGCAGATTGGCTGAGTTGATCGCCGGTTCTGACGGCTCTCACATTTTCCACACCGCACTCACCCTCGCCCCCTAACATGCAGGCATGACCCGCCGTGTGTTTCGCCGCGCCCTCCTCGTTTCCCTGCTGCTGCTCGGCGCTGCCGGGGCCGCCTCCTACACCGTGAAAGCGGGCGATACGCTGTATTCGGTGGCCCGCGCCAACACCACCACAGTGGCCGAACTGACCCGCGTAAACCGCCTGAGCGGAACCACGCTGGAAGTCGGGCAAGTGCTGATGCTGCCGGGCAGTGCGGCCAGTGCGCCCGCAGTCGTCACGCCTGCCCAGATCACGCCTGCGCCCACCGTGCCCAGCACCGGAACATCCAGCCTGCAAGGGGTCACGGTGCGGGTTCCAGCCAACCTGAAAATGGGCGAAGGCTTTACGCTGCGGCTGAGTGGGGCGCGGGCGGGGCAGGCCACCGTGCGCTTTCCCAGCGAACTCGGTGAAGATGTGCGCCGTCCTGCCGAGGTGCTGAAACCTGTGGGGGCGGCGGGTGAATTCGTGGTGCCGGGGCGCGTGGTGCTGGGCAAAACCACACCTGTGGTCTATGAGGTCAGCGTAGGCGGCGACCTCGTGCGCGGGCAGATTCCGGTCACGGCTCTGGATCAGCCGATTCAGCACCTGAACTTGCCGGGCAGCGTGACCAACAAGCTGCAAGACCCCGCCCGCGCCGCAGAGGAAGCCGCCGTAGAAAAGGCGTATGCCCGGCGCACGCCGCAAGTCTGGTCACGGCCTTTCGCTCCGGCCTTGGCAGCGGCGCGCGGCACGAGTTCGGGCTTTGGGCAGCCGCGCACCTACAAGGCGGGCGGCCCGGTGGCCTACCATTACGGCACCGATTTCCCGGCTCCCACCGGCACTCCTATTCTGGCCGTCAATGACGGCACAGTCGTCGTGGCCGGAAAGTATCCGGTGCGGGGTGGTCTGGTGGTCATCGATCACGGGGCGGGCGTAGTCAGCATGTACTTTCACCAGAGTCGGGTGCTGGCAAAAGTCGGCCAGAAAGTCACACGAGGCCAGAAAATTGGCGAAGTGGGAACCACAGGCCTTAGCGCCGGGCCGCACCTACACCTTGAAGTCCGGGTGCGCGGCGAGGCGACCAATCCGTCGGGGTGGATGAACCGGCTGTGGCCCAGATAGGGCACTTCGCGCCGTCAGTGGTGAGTGGGTAGTAGTCAGTGGGAAGGTCAACAGCGCGTGGATCGTAGATCGTGGCGATGTGAAATGAACTCTAGGGTTTCCCCACACCCCACAACCGACAGCCCCCATGTCCGCACGCGCTTTTCCCGCGTTCTACGATCCACCCACCACAATCCCCTATCCTCACTGCCATGACCGACCCCGCCCAGCCGCCAGCTCCGCATCCCACCTACGACACCACCACGCTGGCCGCCCGAGCGGGAGAGGTGGCGCAGCCCAACGGAAGTACGGCGCTGGTGGAACCCATCTACCAGTCCACCGTGTACGCCTACCCCGACCTAGAGGCGCTGGAAGCGTCCATGAGCGGCGCACAGCCCAGCGCGTTCTACTACCGCAACGGCACGCCCAACGGAGCCACGCTGGAGCGGGCTTTGGCAATGCTGGAAGGCACCGAAGCGGCCTTGGTGGCGGCCAGCGGCATGGCGGCCATCAGCTCGGCATTCTTGGGTGTGCTGAAAACGGGCGACCATGTGATCACCGATTCTCGCGTGTACGGCGTTACTTACGCGCTGCTGGCCGAAGAATTCCCGCGCCTCGGCATTGCCGTTTCGTTCGTGGACGCCTGCAATCTGGAGGAAGTGGAAGCCGCCTTCCGGCCCGAAACACGCCTGCTGCACGTAGAAAGCCTGACCAATCCCCTGATGACCGTGCCTGATGTGCCCGCACTGGCACGCCTCGCACACGCACGCGGCGCACTCCTCAGCGTCGACAACACCTTTGCCAGCCCCGCCGTGTTCCGGCCCGCCCAGCACGGCGCAGACCTGATCACGCACAGCGTCAGCAAATACCTGAGTGGGCACAGCAACGCGATGGGCGGGGTGGTGTGTGGCCGTGCCGACTTGGTGGCCGCCGCCCGCACCCGGTTGCTGCGCTACGGCGGCAGCATGAGCGCCTTCGATGCGTGGATGACGCTGCAAGGCCTGAAAACCTTGGGCCTGCGGATGCGTGCCCACAGCGGCAACGCGCAGGCGGTGGCCGACGTGCTGGTCAATCATCCCCGTGTGCGGGCCGTATATCATCCCGGCCTATCGGATCACCCCCAGTTTCACTTGGCTATGGATTTGTACCCCGATGGCTTCGGCGGCATGCTCAGCGCCGACATAGACGACGCCCCGGCCTTCGTGCGTTCGCTGGCGGGCCGGATTCCGCTGGCCCCCAGCTTGGCCGACGTGATCACCACCCTGTCTTGGCCTTGGGGCACCTCGCACCGCGCCCTGCCCGAACCCGAACGCCGCCGCCTCGGGATTACGCCCAATCTGCTGCGCCTGAGCATCGGCATAGAAGACATCGGGGATTTGTTGGGCGACCTAGAATTCGCGCTGGACGGGGGCCAGACATAGGAGACGCAGGCATAAGGCAGTTCTCGCACGCCATCGGCTTCGATGATGCTCCCTTTGAACGGAGCCACCGGGGAAACGTGGCCGTGTTCGGCACGGTGTTCGCTCGCCGTGACTTGCACGCGGTAGTCAGTGGGCAGGTGCGGCGCGATGGACGCAACAGCACCTCCGAACTGGCGCGGTTGGTGGCGGTCAGCGGCGCTGCGGAACATCTGCACCTGATCTTGCTGCAAGGCGTGGCACTGGCCGGATTTAACGTGGTAGACGCACCCGCCCTGCACGCCGCCACCGGGTTGCCCGTGCTGATCGTGGCCCGCAAACCGCCCGATTTGACCCGCATTCGCGCCGCCCTGCTGACCCAAGTGCCGGGGGGCGCACGCAAATGGCGGCTGATAGACGCCCTCGGCCCGATGGAACCTTGCCGGGGCGTGCAGGTGCAGCGTGTGGGCCTGAGCTTGCCGGAAGCCGAAGCCGCGCTGGGCGCACTGACCTTTACAGGCTGCATTCCCGAACCCTTGCGGGCCGCCCACCTGATCGCGGGCGGCGTGACACGGGGCAGCAGCGGTGGGCAGCGGGTGTAGTAGAGATTCAGACTCGGCCCCGCAAGCTTTGGCGGTCAACCCGATCAAGGAGCAGGCCTCCTCAGTGTTCCGGTTATCCGAGAAAGGCCGCTGCGGGGTTCGGAGAGGCTGGACGCTCCCGAAACCTGACCGCCCACTGACCCAAAACGGGGTATTCTGGGCAGCGAATGAAAACGAACCTGATGTTGATCGGCGCAGCCCTCACCCTGAGCAGCTGTTCCTTGCTGTCCGGCCCGGCCCAAACCAGTGTGACCATCATTGGCGTGAACGACTTTCACGGCAATATCTTGCCCACCAGCTTCCGTGTACCTGACCCTGCTGACCGCACCAAGACGCTGACCGTGCAGGCAGGCGGCATCGAGTCCATCGGCGGCGTGCTGACCGAGGCCCGCAAGGCCAATCCCAACACCGTATTCGTGGGTGTGGGCGACATGACCGGAGCCAGCCCCCTCATCAGCGGCCTGCTGCGCGACGAGCCTTCCATCGACGCCCTGAACAAACTGGGCATGGCCGTGAACGTGGTGGGCAACCACGAGTTCGACTACGGCTTCGCCGAATTGCAGCGCTACCAGAAGGGCGGCTGCAACAGCAACGACGCGGCCAAAGCCTGCAAATACAACAACACCTTCGCGGGCGCGAACTTTACGTACATCGCCGCCAACGTGGTGGACGAAAAGACCGGCAAAACCGTATTGCCCGCCTACAAGATGATCACGGTGGGCGGCGCGAAGATCGCCTTCGTGGGCGCAGTCCTCAAAGAAACCCCCACGGTGGTCACTCCGGCAGGCGTGGCGGGCCTGCGTTTCGAAGATGAAGTGGCGTCCATCAACGCCGCGATTCCGGCCATCAAGCGCGCTGGGGCCGACGCCATCATCGCCCTTGTTCATCAGGGCGGAGCCAGCCCCGACGCCTTCGATATCGTGGACTGCAAGACCCTGACCGGCCCCATCGTGGACATTGCCAAGAAGCTGGATTCCTCGATTTCCGCCGTCATGACGGGACACACCCACCGGGGTTACAACTGCCTCGTTCCCGGCCCCGACGGTGTCAACCGCACGGTCATTCAGGGCGACGCTTACGGCCACCTGCTGCAGCGCCTCGACCTGACCATCGACACCCGTGCCAATAAAGTGCTGGCCCTGAAATCCAGCAACGTGGTGGTCAACGCCGCCACCACCCCCAAAGACGCCGCCATGACTGCCATCGTGCAGAAGGCCAAGACCCTGACCGATCCGCTGGCGCAGCAGCCGGTGGGCACCTTGGGCGTGGAGCAGATTACGCGCGTCCAGAACACCGCCGGAGAGAGCGCACTGGGTAACGTCATTGCCGATTCGCAACTGGCCGCCACCCGCGCCGCCGACAAGGGCGGGGCCGTCTTGGCTCTGATGAACCCCGGCGGCATCCGCGCCGACCTGCCTGTGAACGTCCCCAACCCCGACAAGAAAGTGACCTACGGCGACGCCTTCACGGTGCAGCCCTTCGGCAACATCCTGTCGGTGCTGACCCTCACGGGCGCGCAACTTAAGGCCGTGCTGGAGCAGCAGTTCGACAACCCCGCCGCCGGACAGAACCGGATTTTGCAGGTCAGCCAAGGCTTCACCTACACGTGGGACAACAGCAAGCCCAAGGGCGAAAAAGTCAGTGCGTTGGTGCTGAACGGCACGCCGATCGACCCCGCCGCCAACTACCGCATCGCCGTCAACAACTTCCTCGCCGATGGCGGCGACGGCTTTACCACCTTCCGTCAGGGCAAAGACCTGATCGGCGGCGACCTCGACATCGACGCCTTCCGCACCTACCTCCAGAGCAGCACCATCAGCGCTCCGGCAGTGGGCCGTATTACGCGCCTGAACTGAGCTTTATTTGTTGAAAGGGGCGGGGGCTTAGGCCTCCGCCCCCTTTTTGGCATGTTAGAACCGGGCCAACGGCATCGCCCTCGATCTGCCTTTAGACTCTAGCTCCTAGACCCTTGGACCGCTCCACTCACCGCATCAGCCGGGTCAAGGTGCGCCGAAGCGCCTCCAACACCACTTTGCTCCTTAGGGCGTCGGCAAGGGCGCGGGTGGCGTGATGCTCGCTCCCCGTCAGGGCGTCTTGCAGGTGGGCCTGCACCACCGGATGCAGGCGGCCCCGCGTGTACAGCAAGTCTTCCAAGAGGTCTTCGGCGGGCAAGCGGGCGCGGATTTCGCCGTCGGGGGTCACGGTCTGCACTATCGCCCGGCCCCGTTCATCGGTGGTCAGTACGGCGTGCAGCGGCTTTCCCGCATGGCGCGTAATCTGCTCGATGGTCGGAATGAGAGACTGAATCAGGTTCACCGCAATGCTGCGCCCCAGCAGTAGCACCCGTTCCTGATCGCCGTTCTGAATTCGCAGCGTCTGCGCCAAGTGCTGCGCCAAGCGGTCACCCTCCTGCATCAGGGCGGCCTGTGGATCAGGAGCCATGCGCCGTCCTGCTCTGGCCTTTGGTGGTCACAAAACGCGGCATTCTGTTCAGCGTAGCAAAGTGGGCCGTCGCGGTTGGCAGAGGCAAGCTGCCCCTACAGTTGGGCACACCACTGGGCTGGATTGATCAGCCGCCTGAACAGTCCACCGCGCCCGTGTGACAATATTCACACCCGTTTGAGTCGCTCACGTAGCCCAAGATGTCTGGACAGCGGCTATTTTATGCGTCTGAAACGGGCTTTGTCCAAACAGGTGCAGGGGCGGGAATGGTGTAAGCTCAGAAGGTATGAACGTTATCGGGAAAGTGACCGTCTTGCCTCAACTGCCGGAGGCCATCGCACGGCTTTCAGAACTCGCCTATAACCTGTACTGGTCATGGACGCCGCACGCTCAGGCCCTGTATTCCGAACTGGACGCCCCCACTTGGGAACGCTTCCAACGCAACCCGGTGCGTACCCTGCTGGAAGTGCCGCAGGAGCGCCTGCTGGCGGTGGCTGCCGACCCCGCCTACGTGGCCCGCTACACGCAGGTCATGGCCGACTTCGATGCCTACATGAACAAAAAAGACACGTGGGCCAGCAAGAATGCCACGAACCTGAAGCCTGTAGCCTACTTCAGCATGGAGTACGCCTACCACGAGTCGCTGCCGATCTATTCGGGCGGTCTGGGCGTGCTGGCGGGCGACCACTGCAAGAGTGCCTCCGATCTGGGCCTGCCCTTTACGGCGGTGGGCATGCTGTTTCATCAGGGCTATTTCCGGCAACTCTTCAATAAGGACGGCTGGCAGGAAGAAGCCTACGACGAGCTTGACCTGACCACGCTGCCCATCACGCCCGCGCTGGGCAGTGACGGCACACAGGCCCGCGTGAAGGTGCGAATCGGCACCCGTGACGTGCATGTGCGCCTCTGGAACCTGCAAATTGGCCGAATCCGCGTGATTTTGCTGGACGCCAACGTGCCCGACAACAGCGAAGAAGACCGCAAGCTGACGGCCCGCCTGTACGGCGGCAATCAGGAACTGCGCGTGCAGCAGTACGTGTTGCTGGGCGTAGCCGGAATCCGCGCCCTGCGCGTACTGAATATCCCCGGCAGCGTGTACCACATGAACGAGGGCCACGCCGCACTGATGGGTCTGGAGCGCGTGCGCGAGTACGTGGCCAGTGGTCTAGATTTCCGCAGCGCCGTAGAGACGGTGGCCAGCAGCACGCTGTTTACCACGCATACGCCCGTGCCTGCCGGAAACGACGCCTTTACCTACGAACTGATGGACAAATACATCAGCAAGTGGCCCGCACTGTTGAATGCCACCCGCGATGACCTGTACGGCTTGGCCCGCCACGATCAGTTCTGGGACGGCCACTGGGTGCCCAGTTTCTCTATGACCGTGTTTGCCCTGAACATGACCCGCGCCGCCAACGGGGTCTCGGAACTGCACGGCGAGGTCAGCCGCAAGATGTGGAACTTCCTGTACGAGGGAGCCACCCCCGAAGAAGTGCCCATCGGCCACGTGACCAACGGGGCGCACAACTTGACCTTCACCTCTCAGGCCATGCGCGACCTGCTGAGCACAGTGCTGCCTGCCGACTGGACGGAGCGTCTGGAAGACGAGGAGATGTGGAAGCCCGTAGACAAGCTCAGCGACGGCCAGCTCAGCGACGTGCAGCGCACCATGAAGCGCGAAATGATCGATTTTGTGCGGAGCAGCCAGCGCGAGCAGATGCTGAGGAACGGGGCGAGTGCCGCAGACGTGGCTGCCACCGACACCCTGCTCTCCGAAAACGCCCTGACCATCGGCTTTGCCCGCCGCTTTGCCACCTACAAGCGGGCCACGCTGCTGTTCCGTGACCGCGCACGCCTGAACGCCATCATCAACAACCCGGAGCGGCCCGTGCAGTTCGTGTTCGCGGGCAAGGCGCACCCCGCCGACAACCCTGGCAAGGCCTTTATTCAGGAAATCTACCGCATGTCGCAGGAACCCGAATTCCGGGGCAAGATCGTGATTCTGGAAAACTACGACATGAACGTGGCCCGCCATCTGGTACAGGGCGTAGACATCTGGCTCAACAATCCACGCCGCCCTCTGGAAGCATCGGGCACCAGCGGCATGAAGGCCAGCTTCAACGGCAGCCCCAATTTCAGTGTGCTGGACGGGTGGTGGCGCGAAGGCTACGACAACACCAACGGTTGGCCCATCGGTGACGAGCGCGAATACGCCGACCTGAACCTGCAAGACGACGCCGACGCCTACAGCCTGTACAGCCACTTGGAACACGACATCGTGCCCCGCTATTACGGCACGCTGGCCGGAGCCGACTCCTGGGCGCACACCGTTCGCCGCGCCATCGAAACCTGTAGCCCGCGCTTTTCTATGCAGCGTCAGGTCATCGATTATGTGCGCCAATACTACATTCCCCTCAGCGTGCGCGGCGAGGCCGTGGCCGCTGACGACAGCGCCAGCGCCCGCCAGATCGCCGGATGGAAAACATGGGTGCGCCAGCAGTGGCCCTACACCCAGATCACGGCCAACGCCGACCTGCCCACCACCGCGCAGCCCGGCCAAGCCGTGACCGTCACGGCCCACGTGAACCCGGCAGGCATTCACCCCGAAGAACTGAAGGTAGAGGCCGTGCTGTCGCGGGGCGAACACCGCATTCGCGTGCCGCTGACCTACAACCAGAACAACACCTACACGGCGCAGGTGCCCCTGAAAGACAGCGGCCTGTATTCCATCGGCGTGCGGATGGTGCCCGAAATCGCGGGCCTGAGCAACGAACTGGAGCTGGGCCTGATTAAATGGGCCTGAGCTAGCAGCTAGAGCAGTAATAATCTGGAGCGGTGGGCGAGGTGGCCTGCCGCTCCGGTTTCTATGCGCTGGAGGGATAGTTCCCCGGACATGTTCTGAGGCAGAGTTTGTCTGATAGCTTCTCAGCGTCCCAAAGATCAGTCATATGTATGCGTTCAGAGCAAACTCAAGGCGGGCCAGAGAATCTACTCCGGCCCGCCTTCCGCATTTCCCAATCTGCCGTCAGTCGCCGGAACTCAGGCTCCGCTGGGGCTGCTCTGACGTGTGGGGGGCTGGGTAGTGTGGCCTGCTGCTGATATGCGGCGTCGGCTCCTGCTCCACATAGCGCGTGCCTTTAAACCAGGTATTTTGGCGGCGCAGGTAGTTGGAGTAGGCCAGCGGCAGGCTACACAGCAGGGCCGCGCCGTACACCGGCAGGCTGACCAGCGCGTAGGGCAGGCTCCACCACGACAGTCCCTTTTCGTTGCGGAAGCGCACGGCCCAGTTCAGTTGAATCATCAACGGCACGACAGTCAAGAGAAGGCCCATCCAGTCGGGCAGCATCAGCCCTTGCCAGCCGAAGACGCGGCGAAGAATTTGACTGACGATACTCAGAATCAAGATGATATTCAGCCAAGGCGACAGGATGAAGTAGGTGAAATCCAGCCGCGTGAGCGGACTCGCGCCCGACTTCCAGAGGCGTGTGAGGTACGGCAGACATTGCAACGCGCCCTGCGTCCAGCGGGCACGCTGTTTGATAAAGGCGCGGGGATCGAGAATGCCCTGCTGCATGATGTGGGCGGGCAACAGCGCCACCCTGTGCCGGGGGTTGTCCAACACGATTTCCATGACGCTGCCAAAGTCTTCCAGCAGCACGTCGGGCCAAGGGGTGTTGCCCTGCCCAAGCTGATGGCTGAGGTAGCTGAGGCGCATGCACTGGCCGTTGCCCGTCAGCGAGGCCACGCCGCCACTGGCCCGCAACCGCTGAATATGGCCCACGATGAACGTTTCCAAGTCTTGCTGAAAAATCAGCATTTTGGAAATCAGCCCACGCACGCCGCCGTCTTTGACTTCTACGGGCCGGAAGCGCATCCAGCCTTGCCCGGCCATCACGTCGGGATTCTGAAAAGCCCCGCGCACTTGGGGAGCAAAATCGCTGCTGACGCGGCCATCGGCGTCTAATACCACCAACACATGCTGACTCAGGTCTTGGCCCGTCAGCCAAGGCGCTTGCAATAGCCGCGCTACGGCCCAGTTCAGGGCGCGGCCCTTGTTTTCCTGCGCTTCGGGAGCCACCCGCCGCAGCAGCGCAATCATCGGGTCGGTTCGGCTGTACTGCTCCACGATGGCGGCAGTCGCGTCGACACTGGCATCGTCGATGACCACCACCCGCGCTTCGGGCACGGTAGAACGCAGGTTTTGCAGGGTGGCGGCAATCACGGCCTCCTCATTCATGGCCGGAATCAGAAAGGTCAGCGTGACGCCGCGTTCTGCCACAGGGGGCTTGGGCCGGGGCCGCAGCGCACTGGCGGTCTGGTGAACCGCGTACATCAAAAACAGCAACAGACCAGCAATATCGATCAAATACAGAGGATTCATCAGGGCAAACTCCGGGCGAGGCAAGACATCGCGGGCACGGCCTACTATCTCAAGTTTGCCGGGAGATGACTAGGGCATAAGCGGGGGTGTGGGCCTGCAAGCAGCTTGGGCACGTGTTGTACCGCCTATGTATGAGGAGTGGCTGCAAGTCTTGACCCCCAACGGCTTGGTCAGCCGATCAGAACCACAGGCCGGAGAGACGGGAGTCACGCAGAAGCCCTCACGTCCGGTCTGCCGATCCTCTAGAATGTACTCAGTCCAAATCCATTTCCCGCCCCTCACGGGCAGCTTGCCCGACCTCACTTCAAGGAGTCTGACCATGCCAGAAGCCGTCATTGTTTCTACGGCCCGCACGCCCATCGGCAAAGCTTACCGGGGCTACCTCAACGACACTCACGGTTCCGACATCGGCGCACACGCGGTTACGCACGCTGTAGCGCGGGCCGGAATAGACCCCGCCGAAATCGAAGACCTGATTTTTGGAGTGGGCAACCCCGAAGGCGCAACCGGAAGCAACATCGCCCGCCAGATCGTGCTGAGAAGCGGCTTTCCGGTGGGTGTATCGGGCGTCACGGTCAACCGCTTTTGCTCCAGCGGGCTGCAAACCATCGCGCTGGCGGCCAATCACATTATGGCGGGGCAGGGCGACGTGTACGTGGCAGGCGGCATGGAAAGCATCAGCCTGACGCAAAACGAGCACGCCAACAAATACCGCCTGATCGGGGAGTGGCTGAAAGAGCACAAGCCCGACATTTATATGCCCATGCTGCAAACCGCCGAAGTGGTGGCCAAGCGTTACGGCATTTCCCGCGAGGCGCAGGATGAATACGGCCTGCTGAGCCAGCAGCGCACCGCCGCCGCCCAGCGTGAAGGCCGATTCGACGCCGAAATCGTGCCCATGACTGCCTCGATGAAGGTGCAGGACAAGGCCACCGGCGAGATTTCCAACCGTGAGGTGACCGTGGCGCAGGATGAGGGCAACCGCCCTGACACCAACTTGGAAGGACTTGCCAAGCTCAAACCCGTCATCGAGGGCGGCGTGATCACGGCGGGCAATGCCTCGCAACTCAGCGACGGCGCGTCGGCCTGCGTGGTCATGAGCGGCGACCTTGCCCGCGAACGTGGTCTGCAACCGCTGGGACTGTTCAAGGGCTTTGCGGTGCATGGGTGCGAACCCGACGAAATGGGCATCGGCCCCGTGTTCGCCGTGCCCAAGTTGCTCAAGCGTCATGGCCTCAACATTGGCGACATCGACCTGTGGGAACTGAACGAAGCATTCGCGGTGCAGGGCATCTACTGCCGCGATCAACTGGGCATCGACCCCGAAATTTATAACGTGGATGGCGGCAGCATCAGCGTGGGCCACCCCTACGGCATGAGCGGCGCACGCCTGACCGGGCACGCCCTGATAGAAGGCAAACGCCGAGGCGCGAAGCATGTGGTGGTGACGATGTGCGTGGGCGGCGGCATGGGGGCAGCAGGTCTGTTCGAAGTGCTGTAAAGAGTTTTGTGGAGAGGAGGGCGGGAGGCTGAGTGCTTTCCGCCTTTTTCTGTGTGGTTTGCGTCTGGCTTGGCGGGTGAATCCCCTCAAGGAGAAAGCTCCACCGCTTTTCCTTAGACCCTAGACCCTTGGACTGTCCTTCGCCCCACCACAATCGCTTAACATCAAACGGTTTATACTCTCCCTATGACTCTATCTCCCCTCATCCCACACGGGATGCACCACGTCACCGCCGTGACCGCCGACGCGCCCGCCAATCACGCTTTTTACGTGGGCGTGCTGGGGATGCGGATGGTCAAAAAGACCGTGAACCAAGACGACCCTACCGCCTATCACCTGTTTTTTGCCGATGGTGCGGGCAATCCCGGCAGCGACCTGACCTTTTTCGAATGGCCTGTACCGCCCGAAGAACCCGGCAACCGCTCTATTTCCAGAACCAGTTTGCGTGTGCCGGAAGGGAGCCTGAGCTGGTGGGCCGATTACCTCGCCGCGCAGGGCATACACACAACCCACAGCCAACGCGCAGGCCGTGCCAGCCTCGATTTTGCCGACCCAGAAGGCCAGCGCCTCAGCCTGATCGAAGGTGGCCCCGGCGGGCAAACGTGGGCCGCCAGCGTCATTCCCGCCGCCCACCAGATTTCCGGCCTTGGCCCCAGCGAACTGACCTTGCCCAGCCTGTTTCCCACCGACCGCGTGCTGACCCGCGCCTACGGTCTGACCGCTGCTGGCACGTATCCCGACCCGGCCAGTGCCGAACATACCGTGCATGTGTACCAGATGGGGGACGGTGGCCCACACGCCGAACTGCATGTGCGGATTCGCCCTGATTTGGCCCCGGCGCGGCCCGGTGCAGGCGGCGTGCATCATATCGCCCTGCGTGTGCACGATGACCAATACCACGACTGGAACGCTAAATTAGGCAGCTTGGGCCTCCGCACCAGCGGGGAAGTAGACCGCCATTGGTTCCAGTCCATCTACTACCGCGAGCCGCAGGGCATTCTGATCGAGCTTGCCACCGATGGCCCCGGCTTTGGCGTGGACGAAGACGCCGATAAACTGGGAGAAAAGCTGGTGCTGGCCCCCTTTTTGGAGCCTAGGCGGGCGCAGATCGAAGCTGGCTTGAAGCCTATCGGGTGAAGCGGGAATAGGGGAAGGCCGCCCCAATCGTTCGGGCGGCCTCTTTGAATTATTTTAGTTGTATTGACTTTAACTGATGAGTTTAGACGTCTTCGTTGGTGACGCTCTGAACGGTGCAGTTGGTGTACACATCGACATTGCCCTGACCGGGTGTAATGAAGCGGCTGTTGAAGCTGTAGTTTGCCGATCCCGTATTGACCGACAGGGCCGCGTAGAAGCTGCCGGATTTGTTGGTCGCAGTCACGATCTTGACCCGGTCACGTACTGGCGTTACTACGATGGCCTGAGGCAGGAAGCCCCCGGTTGCCGGATTGGCGTCAAAGGTAAGTCGGAAGCTGTTGCCTCCCAGTGAGGCCAGCTGGCTCCCAGAAACGGTTGAGTTGTAGTTGCCGTCATAGGCATTGCTGGTATTTCCACGGAGTCCTACATTGACAGACTGCACGCCGCCGCTGACTGAGAAGTAAACCGAAACTTGCGTACTCCCAATTGCATTGTCCACATTGTCGCACCCGATGAATGGCCCACTGGCTCCCAAACGGTATTCCGTGCGGAGTTGAGAAACGCGGCCATCGCCACTGCCATCGGGCGCGACGCCAACACCGCAACTCGCCAACGCTGCGCTCAATCCGACCAGTCCCAACAACAATTTCTTCATACGCTTACTGTCACCCATCAAGCTGATGTGGACGTGATGTGGCCTTAAGGTGTCTTGAGATTTAGACCGGACGGCCCGGATATGTGAGCAATCCTGACTTTTGTTGCCCGATGGGTGAACAAGCCGTCATTTAGTGCCTCTTAAGTCTTTCCTCATGCGCCACATCAGGGAAAGCCGCGCTACACTTGCGCCTAAGCATGGCTTCCGTTGATTCTCCAGTGGTATTCGTCGTCTCGCGGGATCGTTCCCGTGCGTCACTTCTCGCTCCTGCATTGCCTTTTGCCGAGGTCATTTACATCAGCGACGCAGAGACGCTCCTGCGAGAAGCGCATGTGAGGCCGCCGCAAGTGGCGCTCCTGTACACCGATACGCCCGGTGTGCCGCTGGCGCAGGTGCTTCCGCTGCTGCGGCAACGGGCGGAATTGGCGGGCACGCACTGGCTGGCGGTGGGTACGCAGGGGCTGGGGGCGCTGCTGGTGGCCGGAGCCGACGCCCTGATCAGCGATACCACGCCCGTAGATGCGATTGCGACGCAGGTGAAGACGATGCTGGGGCGGGCGCAGCAATACCACGACACCCAAGAGCGCGTGGCGCAGTTGCAGCGCCGCATGGACACTTGGGAACACGAGGAACGGATTCGGGATCAGCTGGTGCATATGCTGGTACACGACCTGAAAAACCCTATTGCCGCCGTGATGGGCCTGCTGGAAGTCGTGGAAGACGATACCCGTGTACCCGACGATTCCCGCGACCTGATCAAGGTGGCCCGAGACGAAACCCAGCATTTGCTGCATCTGGCCGTGAATATGCTGGATGTCCGCAAGATTCAGGCCGGAAAGATGAATCTGCGCCGCGAACTGATGTTCAGCCCGATGTTTCTGGAAGTGATCGAACTCTCTCGCGGCGATGTGGGCAGCGGCCTACGTGACCGCCATGTGCGGGTAGAGGTAGAACCCGGTCTCAGTCCCGCGAGTGCCGACCCCGAAATCTTGCGCCGGGTGATGGCGAACCTGATCAGCAACGCCATGAAGCACACCACGACGGGCGGCGTGATCACGATGATCGTGCGGCAGGGCAAAGAAGACGTGCAATTCCTGATCCGTGACGATGGCGAGGGCATTCCCGCCGACGATATTCCCAACCTGTTCGCCGCCTTCGAGCAAAGCCGCCTGACGCTGCACGGGCGCTTCGATACCGGGATGGGGCTGGCCTTTTGCAAGCTGGCCATCGAGGAACACGGCGGCACGATTTTCGTGGAATCCGAGCGGGGCAAGGGCGCGACCTTTACCTTTACGCTGCCCCTCGCCCAAGACGGCGACGACGAGGATTTCGCGGAATTGCTGAATTAGAGCATTTGTCAAAAGAGTTGTTTGCTGTTGACCGAACAGAGTGAGTGGATTTAACGAGTATTTGGGAGAATAGACCTCTTGCGAAAGTCAGGCGGGACGTGCGCGGGTCAGGTTGCAGAGCGCAGCGATCAGCTGAACTCGAAGGGCAAACCGACGCCGCCGATGGCGATAGATGCCCTTCAGGACACGAAAGATTTTCATCCGGCGAATGACATGCTCAATGCCCTGCCGGGTATAGGCGAGCACGCGGTTTTCTTGGCGCTGATCCGCGGATAGGGGCGACGCACGCGTCGCCTTATGGGTGGTGATGGCCTGCCCGTGGCTCCGCCAGAGTCCCTGGTACCCGGCATCCCCGATCAGGGCGGTATCGTTGGGCAGTCGCACGCCCGACTGACGGAACAGTTTCAGGTCATGAACGGCCCCCGCGCTCGTGGCGGTGCCCAGAATGCGCTGAGTCACGGTGCAGATCAGCAGCTGAAATTTCAGGGTATGGCGTTTTTTCTTGCCGCTGTACCAGCGGCGCTGTTTTTTTTGGGCCGTTCACACGGCACTTCAGAAGCATCGACGGCGACGATGCTGTAGACGAGCTGCGCTTCCTGAAATACGCGTTTCCTGGGCATCTGGAACCGCGCACTGCCAATCAAGGCCGCTTCCACGCGTTCCACCGTGCGGTGCACGGTGGTTTCATGCACGCCCCAGTCGTCACCCAGGTGTGCGAAGGTACGGTACTCACGCCAGAATTCCAGCGTCATCAGGAGTTGTTCAGCCACGCTGAGCGCGGCTGGGCGGCCAGATTTCTTTTTCCGTTCTTCCCGTTGTGCAAGCACCGTTTCCATCTCGGCAAAGGTTTCCGGGTAAACCCCGGTGCGTCGACGAAACTGCTTGCGATTCATCTTCAGCGTGCGTGTCAGACGGTCTCGCTCCACGCTGCCAGTTTAGACCACCACTTTCGCAAGAGGTCTAATGAAAGCGTCAGGAGCTTTTTTTCTGACGTTGTACTTCGGACAAATGCTCTAAGGCTTTGGGCGGCGGGGGAGAGGACGGCTCCAGTTCGGCTCCGTTTTACCTTCTCCACACGGTTCTGCCTGTGTGGGGCGGCGGCGCGTTAGGCTGGCCCTCTACCCCAAGGAGGGCAAATTTATGACCGGAGAGACAAATGAATTCTTCCGCGCCCTGCGGATGGTGAAAGATGAGGCGGGCATTCGGGCCGAGTTTCAAGACCTGCCGCTGTCGGCTCTGCCCGAAGGGGACACGTTGGTGCAGGTGCAGTATTCCAGTCTGAACTACAAAGACGGACTGGCGGTCTCCGGCAAACCCGGCGTGCTGCGCGGTTATCCCATGACGCCGGGCATCGATCTGGTCGGCAAAGTCATCTCCTGCGAATCGGGCCAGTGGCAACCGGGAGACGCCGTGATTCTGACGGGCTGGGGCATAGGCGAGCGCACCGACGGCGGGTATGCCGGGCTGGCGCGGGTGCGTTCCGAATGGCTGGTGCCCTTGCCGCCCCCAAGCACGCCGCAGTGGGCCATGAGCGTGGGCACGGCGGGATTTACGGCCATGCTGGCGGTCCTGGCCCTCGAAGATCATTGCGTAACGCCGGACAGGGGAGAGGTATTGGTCACGGGTGCGGCGGGTGGCGTGGGCAGCGTGGCCGTCGCACTCTTGGCTGCCGCAGGATTCACGGTCACGGCCAGCACAGGCCGCCCCGCCGAGGCCGACTATTTGCGGAGCTTGGGGGCCGCCAACGTTATTGGGCGCGAGGACTTGCCTGCCCTGAAGCGCCCGCTGGAAAAGGAACGCTGGGGGGGCGTAATCGACAGCGTAGGCGGCGCAACCTTGGCCGGAGCCATCGCCTCGACCCGCACGCACGGCGCGGTGGCGGCCTGTGGTTTGGCGGGCGGCAGCGACCTTCCCACCAGCGTGTTTCCCTTCATCTTGCGCGGCGTCATGCTGATCGGAATAGATTCGGTGACTTGCCCCATGCACCGCCGCCAGGCTGCGTGGGAACGCTTGGCCCGCGACCTGCCCGCCGAACAGTTGCAGGCCATGACCCAGATTCACCCGCTAGAGGACGTGCCCGCGCTTGCCCAGCAGATTCTGGCCGGACAGGTGCGCGGGCGCGTGGTCATCGAGGTCGGGGGCTAAGCGTCTGAGTTGCGGGCGGTCTAAGGGTCGAAGAGAAGGGCGAGGGCATTCACTGGCGCTCACCGACTCCCCACCCTACAAACTCGCCCGCCCAAATCTCAGTTCCCCACCGTCAGCGTCCCCACGTCGGTGCTGGGCGTGCTGGGGCCAAGGTTCACGCTGCGTTCCTGCTTGGCTTCGTCCACTTCACCGTACACGCCGTTGCTGTTCAGGTCGCGGCCTGCCACCACCCGGAACGTGCCGTTGGGGAGCAGGGCGGTAAAGCGGCCCAAGCTGTCCAGCACAGGCTGATAGGAGTTGCCCAGCGAATCTTGCAGGCGCAGGCCCACGCCGCTACTGGTCGCGGGCGCGTTCAGGGCAGCGGCAGCATTGATCATGCCGAAGCCGAACTTGGGGTCGCGTCCTGCCGCGCCAAGGTCGGTGGCGGTGGCGTTCAGGCGGGCCAGGGTATCGGCAGGCGTGCTGGTCACGCCTTTGCTGAGCAGTAGGGCGGCCAAGGCAGCCACTTGCGGCGCGGCCTGACTCGTACCGACTTCGGCCATGTAGGCGGGCTGATTGCGCCCATAGTCCCAACCCGTAGACAAGATCATGTCGGGGAAGGCCGCGCCGTTGAAGGTGCCGCCATTGAACGCCGTGGGGCTGTTGGGATCGGTGCCGCCGGGCGCACTGAGTTGCACGGCGTCGTAGGCGCTGCTGTAAGGCGCGTGGGTGGGCGCACTGGCCCCCGAAAGCGACACGCTGGCCACCGAAACGGCTGCCGAACACGCGGCGGGATAGGTAGGCACGGTGCTGCCGCCGTTGCCGCCTGCGGCCACCACCAACGCCCCGGCAGTGCGGGCTTCGGCAATGGCGTCACACATGGGCGCGGCGTCGTCAGCACTGATTTCTCCGCCCAGACTCAGGTTGATGACCTGTGCCGGGTGCGGATTGGTGGTGATGGCGGGCACGCGCAGGCCCGCCGCATAGCGCACCGAGAGGGTCACGTCGGCCAAAGTGATGTCGCCGTTCACGTCGATGGCCCGGATCGGCAGCACCTTGATGGGCGCGAGATACGACGCACCGACCACGCCGCTCGTGCTGCACGCGGGGCAGCCCACCGGCGCAATCGTACCCCAGCGGGCAGCGATGATTCCGGTCACGTGGGTGCCGTGGCTGTCGACTGTCCGGTTCTGGACGCGCTCCGGCGTGCTGGGGTCGGTCGGGTCGCTGTCCACGCCGTTGCCGTCGCCGTTGCCCGCGTCGCTCAGCACGTCCAGCGCGCCTTCGCCCGGCTGCCACAGTTGCCCCGCCAAATCCGGATGGTCGAAGCGCACGCCGGAATCGATGACCGCCACCGTCACGGGCCGGGTGTACGCGCCGCCTTCCATGTCGCGCCACACGGCCCCGTAGCCCATCAGCGGATAGGCCCACTGAAGGCCCGCGTATTGGTCGCTGGGCATCACGGGCGTGGCCTGTTGGCGCAAGACGGCGTTGGGCACGGCGTATTCCACATTCGGGTCGGCCCGCAGTGCGGCGAGGGCAGGCGAAATCTTTTCGGTCTGAAGCAGGACTTCGCGGCCACCCAAGTTGCGGCGCTGGGCAGGCGAGATTCCCAACTGGTTCAGCACGTCGGTAGAGCGTTGCAAGCCCTGAAGTTGGGCCGTAGACAGCTGCGCTCCGAGGGGCTGAGCATTCAGAGTTTTGCCGTCCAGCACAGCGTTGTGGGCCGTCGCGGCCCGGTATTTCACGATCACGCCCCGCGCCTCTGTGACGGCTGGATTTTCTACGGCTGTGGCCCCGGCCTGAAGATCGGCTCCACTGACGCTCAGGCTTTGGGCCGCCGCGCCGTCCACCACGCGGCCCGTCAGGGTGTAGTTGTCTGCCGTCACCCGCCAAGTCACGGTGCCGCTGGCCGTACCCGCCGCCCAGCTGAGGATCAGGTCGCCGCTGAGGGTGGGCACATTGGCCGCCAGCGCCGCCATCTGCACGCGGTCTGCGGTTACCGTCAGGTTCACGTCTCCGCTGCCCGCCGTTGCCGAGACAGCCAGCCAATCGGGCACGTTCCGAACATTCCAAGTGCCGCTAAAGCTCTGCGTGGCCGTGCCCGACAGCGCCGTACCGAGGTTCACGGTCTGGTTGCTGAGGCGGCTGGGGCCGGGAGCCGGAGTGACAGGCGGCTGGGGCGGCGCGATCACCACGGGCGGAGGCACCACAGGCGGCACCACCGGGGCCGGATCAGGCGTGCAGGCCATCAGCGACAGGGTCAGCAGGGCAGCCAGAGGCAAACGCAGAGGCGCAGAGTGATTCATTGCCCCCAGATTCGCACATCGGGGTTACGCCAGACTGACAAATTCGCACCATATCCCTGCACCTTGTCCCACTGCACTATCCGTGCCGACCCCCGAATCTGCACGGACAAGCCCGCCCCCCAGCGTGCATCATGGGCGGCGTGCCCAGTGGACGAGTTCATAATCTGATCAATGTTGCCGTGTATTCCGTGTTGGCGGGCGGCGTCCTTCTTGCTTCTAGCCAAAATGTATTGACCATTCCGCCCGTACAGGCCGTGTATTTCACGCTGGCCTACGCCGCCGGAACTTTCCTGCTGTCGCCCGATCTGGATTTGGCCGAGGGGCACGTCAACAGCAAACGCTATTGGGGCGTGCTGGGCTTTTTGTGGGCACCCTACGGCATGATGTTCAGTCACCGGGGCATCTCTCATACGTGGGTGGTGGGGCCGCTCACCCGGCTGGTGTATCTTGGCCTGATGGTGGGCATCGTGGTCGGCCTGCTGTCGCTGGTGTTTCCCGGTATACGCCTGCCCGCCCTGCCCGAAGCCAGTGGCGTCGCCGCACTCTGGCCCGCGCTGTGGCCGCTGTTGCTCGGCTATTACCTCAGCCAGTGGCTGCACCTGATGGCCGACGGCGTGCGCCCCGATCACGGCATGCGCCACGGCATGAAGAAGATTCGCAAGCGGTTTTAGGGTGTGAAAACAGATTAGGCGCAGCACTGCAGACGATGTTTTTTCGGTTTATACAGACTCCGATTGAATCCCTAGGTGTTGGGTTTCAATTCGACTTGCAAAGCTGCGAAGCAGAGATGGACGAATAGGCGTCGGCTGGCTTGAGCAGCTGTGTTGATGAGCAGGGCTGACTGAACGGGAATGGCACGGAATCTGTGTTACAGGCAGTCTTCTCCCCTGCGGGCCAACAAAAAACCGCCCTGTTGTAGGCGGTCTGAAGGTTGCTTCCTCTAGGGTGTTCAGGCGGCGAGTATGGCCGAGATGACGTGAATATTGCGTCCCTCATGCAGTTGCCGCACGATGATCTGTCTGAATTCGTTGGCGTCTTCCAGTCCGATGTCTTCGATCAGTCTCACAAAATCGCGTTCGCTCAAGAGGTTGTAGCCTTTCGGTTGCGCGAGTACGAAGTAAGAGACCAACTCCTCAAGCTTCAGATATGTCATGTCTTCAGACATTCTAAATCTTTTTGTCAAACAATACTCTTACGCCCCACAGGAGGCAGGCGCTCTGGCTGTCGAAGAACCGTCATGGGGGAGCTGAAGTTCTGGGTGCCGAGCACCGGCTCTTCGTCTTCTGTGGCAGGCCATCTCAGGGCAATAGGTTCATGGTTGTTGACTCGGAAAGCGCACGCGGTGACTTACGCCGCACCCTTGACCCTTTTTCGGCAATAAAAAAACCCGCGCTGGGCGGGCCTTTCTGTGGTGGGCGGTGAGGGATTCGAACCCCCGACCCGTCGCGTGTAAAGCGAAAGCTCTACCGCTGAGCTAACCGCCCCACCCGACTGGACTCCCCTTCTCAGGATCATCCGGCCCCACATGGTAGGGACTGCGGCGCAAAACGTCAAGCGGTGGGCTGGTTCGGGGCACTGGGCAACGAGGGATCGGGCGGGAATTGCACGCCGCCGAGGGCCGTATTCAGGTGGGCCGCCAGTGCCATCAGGCGGGCGTCGCTTCCGGCAGGACTGGTCAGCAGGATGCCGCATGGGGGGGAGTCGGGGAGGGGCACGGGCAGCGCCAGACTGGGATAGCCCGCCTTGGCCACGATGCCGTACCCGTGAATGCCGGGGAACACGATGGCGTCCAGACCCTCGGCGTATAGGGCGTCTAGACCACGTGTGGCATTCAGATCGAGGTCGCGCTGGCGGGCGTGCGCGTAGCTGCGTTCGCTGAGATCGCCGCGTGTGCCGTTGGCCGCGTGCAGCAGCGTTTGGCCGTAGGGGGCGAGGCGGGCCGGGTCTTCGTCAATCTGGTCTATCAGGTCGGACATGGAGTGCGGGCCGTGCTGCACGCCGCTGAGGTAAGCGTTGAGGGTCGCCTTGAACTCGTATTCCAGCACCTCCAGTTGCCAGCCCGACATCTCGGTGCGGGTGGGGAAGGAGAGGTCGTGCAGGGTCGCGCCCGCCGCCTTCAGGTGAGTTTCGGCCACTGCCAAGGCCGCCGTTTCTTCGGGCGTCAGGTGCGGCTCATCCCGAATAATGCCGATGTGTGCGCCTTCTAGGGCATTGCTGGCGAGAATCAGGTCGGGCACAGGCAGGCGTCGGCTGGCGGCGTCCTGTTCGTCGGGGCCAGCCATGACCGACAGCAGCAGGGCCGCGTCGCGCACCGAGCGGGTCAGCGGGCCAGCCGTATCCTGACTGGAACTGATGGGCACCACGCCTGTACGCGGCACCAGCCCCACCGTCGGCTTGACGCCCACCACGCCGCTTTGGTGCGCTGGACTGACGATGCTGCCACTGGTTTCGGTGCCGATGGCCGCTGCACACAGCCGGGCCGCCACCGCCACGCCGCTGCCGCTGGAGCTTCCGCCCGTGTCGCGCACGCCGCCGCCCAGTAGCACATTCCAAGGATTGACCGTTTGGCCGCCCGCGCCGCTGAAGCCGTTGGGCATGCCCAGCGTCATGAAGTTGGCCCACTCGGTCAGGTTGGCTTTGCCCAGCAGCACCGCGCCCGCCGCCCGCAACCGTGCCACCAGCGGCGCGTCGGCAGCAGGAACGTGCGCCAGCATCAACAGGCTTCCGGCGGTGGTCGGCAGGCCTGCCACGTCTATGTTGTCTTTGATCAGCAGCGGCACGCCGTGCAGCGGCCCGCGTTTGGCTTCGGGCAGGGTATCCAGATGAGTGGCCTCGGCCTCGGCCTGCGGATTCACCGTGATGACCGCGTGCAGGCGCGGATTGTGGGCCTTCAGGCGCGACAAGTACGCCCTCGTGACCTCGCTGGCCGTCAGGTCGCCCCGGCGTGTGGCGGCGGCCAAGGCACAGACGTCAAGGTCTAGGATCGGGTCGGGCAGGAGTGAGGTGGGCACGCCCAAAAGTGTAGACCGGGGCCAGAAGGGATTGTGTTCCGCATGAAGAATTGTGGAGGGTAGGGGCCAGCTGCCCTCCGAGACTTGCCCACTTGCACCACCGCCCTAGCCCAAGTTCAGACCACTTCCGGCACGGCGGCGGCCTGTGCGCTAGCCTCGCTGCCATGAGTCACGGCGAGATCGGTCACCCTCCTGAACCTACCGAAGCACCGCGGGGCGTCACGGTGGCTTTTCAGGGCAACCCCGGCGCATACGGCGAAATTGCCGCGCTGAACGCTGTGCCGCACACGGCGCACACCCGCGGCTATCCCACCTTTCATGAGGTGGCCCGCGCTGTGGAATCGGGCGAGGCCGACTTCGGTGTGCTGCCAGTCGAAAACAGCCTGATGGGGGCCATTCATCAGGCCATAGACCTGCTCTCGGATACCGAACTGCACGTGATCGGGGAGGTGGTGGTGCGGGTGAGCCACTGCCTGATGGCGCTGCCGGGCGTAGCCCTAGAAGACGTGCGGCGCGTCTCGTCGCAGCAGCCCGCGCTCGATCAATGTACGGGCCTGATTCGCAAGTACAACCTTCAGCCGGTGGCCGCGCACGATACGGCGGGCAGCGCCAAAGACCTTGCTGCACGGGGCGCACGAGATGAAGCCGTGATCGCCTCGGCCCGCGCCGCCGAGTTGTACGGCCTGAATATTCTGGCCCGTGAAATAGAAGACGAATCCTTCAACTTCACGCGCTTCATGATCTTGTCGCGGCATGAGGGTGAAATTTCGGACGCGCCGCACAAGACCAGCCTGATCTTCGCGGTGCGCCACACGCCCGGTTTTCTGGTGGAAACCCTGAACGAGTTGCGCGGCCTGAACCTCTCGCGCATCGAGTCGCGCCCGCGCCGTGACCGGGCGTGGAGTTACCTGATGTACATAGACATTGAGGGTGACGCCCGTGACCCGAAAGTGGCGCAGGCGTTGGCCGGGGTGCTGCGGAAGGCCAGCTATGCCCGGATCATCGGCAGCTATCCGGTGGCGCAGAATACGGTGGGGTAAGTGTTGTCTGACTCAGACGGGGCGCACCAGCACGCTGTCTCCGGCCCGCAACCCGGTTCTCATCAGCAGGTCGGTGGGAATCAGCAATTGTGCGCCGAGGTCGGGGCCGCTGCGAACAGGTAGGGTGTGGATTCTCCCCGCATCGTCACGAATAGCGATGTGTTGCGGGGGCCGCACCAAGTCATCTTTCCAGCGTCTCAGGATCAGGTCGTCAATCACGACGACGCCGCGAACTTCGCGGGTGACCGTCACGCTCAGGCGGGCCACGCGGGATTTGCGCGGAGAAAGCAGGCCCATTCGGATCAGCTTTGCCAGCATCCGGCGGGCGTAAGGGTCGGCGGTCAGATCGGACAGGGGGCGCTGGGCCTCGATCTGGCGCAGCACATCTTGTTCTTGCAGTGTCCAGCGCATGGCGGCCACGCGCTGCGGTGAGGGCAGGCGGGCGGGGCCATCGAAGGGCGGCTTGTGTTCCGGCAAGCCGTCCAGCGCTTCAAACGCCACCTCGTCCAGTGTGGCGTCCATGCGGGGGGTAGGGTGGGTCAGACCGTCTTCAAAATGAAATCGCCCCTGTGGGTCAAGCAGCAACTTCACCAAGGCGGGCACGCCCTCCACACCTTCAAAGTCGAGGTGCCGCACCCGCCCATTTTCGAGCCAGCACTGAAAAAGCCCATCTGGCCGATGTACCGAGAGAGCGCCTGTTTTGCTGCTTCCGGAAAGCATAGAGAGCAGTTCCAAAAAGTCGAAGGTGTCGAGGCTGGCGTTGGATTTGGTCATAGAGGTGCAGGCTGAAGCCTAACAGAGGCTGTCACAGGTTTTCTCACGTTCCCCTGACACAGTTCAGGGCGGCGCGTTGGTAAATGTGTGAAAGCACGGCCCAAACAGCCGGAGACAGGTAAAACCCGCGTGCATCACGCTCAATTGAGCGTTGGCCACTGGCCCGAGCTGCCTAGTACACCCCCCCATCAGCTAGGGGAGAGCTTTTGGTCAGCCGCGCAGGAGGTGCGAAAAGTCTGTGCCGTCCAGTTCGGGCAGGTCTTTGACGGTGGACAGCCCGAATTCCAGCAAAAACTTGTCGGTGGTGCCGTATAGCAGCGGCCCACCCACGGCGTCGCTGCGGCCCAACACCTTCACGAGTTCGCGCTCTTGCAAGGTCACCACCGTTCCGGCACTCGCGCCGCGCATGGCTTCTATTTCGGCCCGCGTGACGGGTTGGCGGTAGGCGACAATCGCCAGCACTTCCAGCGCGGCGGCGCTGAGGGCGGGCAACGGCGGCGGCGACAGGATGGGCGCGAGGTGCGCGGCGAGGGCAGGCAGCACCACCAAGCGGTATCCGCCCGCCACCGCCTCCACGGTAAATCCGGCGTCGGCGTCGGCCAATGCACGTGTGTAGGTGGTCATGGCCTGCACCGCCGATTCGGGCGGCAGGCTCAGCAGGTGGGCCAGTTCCGCCACCGTCACGGGGCGTCCGGCGGCCAAGAGTGCCGCGCCGATCAGGGCAGAACGGGTGGGAGCAGCAAGAGCAGGGCCAGTCATGTGGGTGACACCAGAAGGATGCCGACTCGCGCCAGAGCTTCGGCCAGCACCGGGAAAGGCAGCCCGCCTTCACGCAATATCCGCGCCGCCTGCTGGGGTTCGGCAGGCAACTGAATGACGGTGCTGGCGACCCCGGCGGTCTTGCCTGAACCGGAATAGACCGCCTGATCGGTGTCCGGCAGCAATAGATCGGCCAGAGCATAGGCCCGCGCCTCGGCAACAGTGCGGGCGGCAGGTTGACCGCTGGGATTCAGGCTGGTGGTGGCGAGGAGGCCGCCGCAGTGGGCCAGCAACGCCTGAATGACCGGGTGATCGGGCACGCGTACCCCCACCCAGCCGCCGGGCGCGAGGTCAGGGGGGCAGGTGGGCCGGGCCGCCGTGACCACCGTGAGTGGGCCGGGCCAAAAGGCCGCTACCGCCTCGAGTCCGGCGTTCCAGTGGGCCACCGCCTGCACGGCCTGCACATCTGAACAAGACATCTGAATAGGCTTGCCTTCTTCCCGGCCCTTGCGGAGCGTCAGCGCCTGCACTGCGCCCGGACGCGCGGCGTGGGCCGCCAGCCCCCATACGGTTTCACTTGGATAGCCGACAACCTGCCCGGCTTCGAGGGCGAGGATGGCCTGCCGAAGCTGCGGCCCGAATGATGAGTGGTTGGATGACGTGAGCATGTTCGTTTCTGTCCTTGTGCCGGGTCTGGAGGGAACTCCTGCCTGATCAGTCTGGCATTCTTGGGCTTCTGAAGCTGGCGCTGCTGTAAGGCGCAGGCAAGATCGCCCCGACTATACTCACCTTATATGCCGGTCTTCGAATATCGTGTCCGGGACCAGAGCGGCAAGGTCCTGAAGTCCCAGATGGAAGCCGAAACTCTCAATCAGGTGCGCGATACGCTGCGTTCCAAAAACCTAATGATTGTAGAGATCAAGGCTCCAAAGAGCGGTATGAACGCCGACATCAAGATTCCGGGCCTAACAGACCGTCCTCCCGGACTGAAGCAAGTGGCGATCTTTAGTAAACAATTGGCTACACTTATTAATGCGGGCGTGCCCCTGGTGCAGTCGCTGGCTATTTTGCAGCGTCAAATCGAGAGTAAGAATTTTCAGGCCATTCTAAAAATCCTTCGCAACGATGTAGAAAGCGGTACGCCTCTCAGCGAGGCAATGGCTAAACACCCTAAAATCTTTAACCGACTGTATATCAACCTTGTGCGTGCGGGCGAGACGAGCGGCACACTCGACAGCGTTCTGGAAAGAATTGCCAGCTTTCAGGAAAAAGAGTTGGCCCTGCGAGGCAAGCTTAAGAGTGCCTTGACCTACCCCGTCGTGGTGTTGGTCTTCGCTTTGGGGATCACTTACTTCTTGCTCACGACCATCGTGCCGCAATTTGCAGGAATTCTGGCCCAATTGGACGCCCCCCTTCCCCTCATCACTCAGTTCTTGATGGCGGTTTCTGATTTCCTCCGCAATAGTGGCTTGCTGGTTTTTGTCTTTATCGCCGCGTTCGTATTTGCCTACCGCTGGTATTACAAAACACCTAAAGGTCGCATGGTTATCGATGACATCAAGCTCCGGCTCCCTGTGTTCGGCCCACTGATCAAAAAGAGTGCAATTAGTTCTTTTGCCCGCACATTTGGTCTGCTGATCGGAAGTGGAGTGAATATCATTGAGAGCCTGGAAATTACAAAGGGAACAGCCAACAACGCAGTTGTAGAAGAGACGATTGAAAATGCCAAGAATGTGGTGATGGTGGGCGAGCAGATGAGTTCCAGTTTAGCGACCAGTAAAGTCTTCCCGCCGATGGTCGTCAGCATGGTGTCTATCGGAGAAGAAACGGGCGCTCTCGATACGATGTTGGGCAAAGTGGGCGATTTCTATGACCGCGAAGTGGATGAAGCAGTCGATAGCCTCACTGCTGCCATCGAACCATTGATGATCGTGTTCCTCGGCGGAATCGTCGGCACGATTGTGGCAGGGATGTTTTTGCCGATGTTCGCTATTATTGGGCAGCTCTCGCAATAAGCGCGAAAATTCCAATCATAACGCCTGACTGATAAAGACCTGAACGACCTCCGTAAGATTTAGCGGCCATTTTTGTTTAAGCTGCGGTTTTCTGGATTTAGGCAACCTGCATCTTCGAACGAAATTGATTTTACTCTGCGCTGTCTTCTCGATTAGCTCTACTTAGGAGGTCGGAAGTCAATGTAGCCAAGCGCAGAGTCAAGGCCAACGCAGCGTGGGCCAGAGTCGCGCCGCTTAAAGATGACTTTAGGTCAAGTAATTTAAGATCATCTACAGCCCCTCAGTCTGACGCGATAAACTTGGGTCATGCTCACTCCCGCTTTCCTCAGGTTGCCTGCCAGCCGCCGTGCTGGGGCCTGATGCGCCCTCTTCAGGTTCTCTTGGTCGATGACAATCCGGCGGCGCGTGGGCTGGCCGAAGAAGCCTTCTCTCTCTCTGGGCAACCCTGCGAAGTCACGATGATGGAAAGTGGTGACGACGCGCTGGCCGCCTTGATGGACAAAAATGGGATTCGGCCGGATGTCGTGCTGCTGGACATCAACATGCCCGGTATGGACGGCTTCGAGGTACTCGAGGCGATGAAGGCGCAACCGCATCTTCGTCCGATTCCGGTGGTCATGCTCAGCGGTTCCTCTGCGCCGCAGGATATTCGCAAGGCGTACACGCTGCACGCCAACGCCTACCTCGTCAAGTCGGTGGAATTTCAGACGTTCCTGACCCAGATCGAGGATTTCGTGGTTTTCTGGACACAGGCCCGCTTAACCACCCGGTCAGACGAATTGGAGTAGGCGGGCCAAAGCTTTAGGCCGCGTCGAATTCGCCCACCGTGGTCACCCCGATCAACTGGCGCGTGGTGTGCGGCACGGCAAACAGCGACACGCCTTCATCAAGCAGCAGATGAGGTTCAGGCACGCGGTCACCCACCCAGAACGGCAGCCGCCAGCGTTTGGAAAAGGCCGACTGGATAAAGCCGCCGTGCGAAATGAAGCCGCCGATCCGCACCGATTCGTCAAAATACACGAGGCGGCGAAGAGCGTCTTCGGTGGGCACGTCGGCAAAGCGGGCCAGTTCCCACACGGCCCGCCCGGAGTAGCCGCAGTGGCCCAACACGGCCCCGACCAACACTTCGGGCATCAGCAGGCGGTCTGCGCCGTGATCGGCCAGCACCTCCAGATGCGCCTGCATATCGGGCACACTGGCGTGATACCAGCGAATAACGTCCTCATAGCTGGGTTCGCCGGGTTGGGCTTCCGCCGTCAGCAGGTGGCTGATTTCATGGGCCGCCTCGCTGCGGCGTTGGGGCGCAGAGGCGTCGGCCCGCACGTATACCACCCGTTCGGGCGTCGCCAAACTGTCGGGGCCGACGCGGTAGTGCATCCCCAAGCGGCGGGCGAGTTCGGGCATTTCCGGGGCAAATTCCGCCTCGGCGTGCCGGGCGACGTGATACATGAACAGATCGTGCAGCACGTCATCCATCACTCTGACTCCTGTACCACTTTGGCTCCCGCATCAGTCCAACTCCGGTGGATCGAATTCGTGGCGGTAGCGCAGGAAGAGGGCCAGCCAGCCGTCGGGCGTGGTGGGGCGCTGTTTGTGGTGCAGGCGGTGAAGATAACGGGGCCAGCGCGGTTCGGCCAACGCCGCGAATTCTGGTTGGCCGCTGTACAGGCGCACCGCTTCCTGTAGGGCTTCGGGCAGAGGTTCCCTTACAGGCTTGGGCACTGTGCGGTAGCCTCGCGCCGCCGCGCTGAACGCCTGTGCGGGTGGGGCGGGCGAAGCGGTGGGCGTAAACAATCCCGTCTGAGCGTGCCACTCTTCCGGCGAAAACCCCAGCACTGCCCGCACCGCCTCCCGCACCTCCAGTGACGCCCGCGAGAGGGCCGCCGTGCCCCGTTCCAGTTTGTTCAGATAATCCGGCGTGATGTGCTGGCCGTGCTTTTCCATCTGCGCCACGAATGCTGGACGGTTCAGCCCCAATTCCAAGCGCCGTCCCTGAATCAGCCGTCCATGCTGTGTGGCACGTGGATCGGCTTCCCGCACCGATTTGGAAGAGGGAGCGGCCTTAGCAGGCGTCATCTGCAACCGCCCTAACACCGAATCTGTTCCCAATCCAGTCTGGTGGATTCATGGCTGAAGTGTAGATCATTGGCCTCAGATTGGGTAGAGGGCACTCTTAAGTTGGGATTGAAGTGAGATTGGGATTGACATGGAGCAGCACTGGTCTTATTCTATTCCTAGATTTGGGTGTGTGTGATGCGGACTTTCGGCCAACTGTGGCAATTCTATCTATGAATTTCCAATCGCCTAGTCCTATTTTTGAGAACAGATCAAGAATAGCCTTCATCTTTCAGCCCGTCATTCAGTAGAGGAGTCTCAGCTATGACCGGAACAGACCTTGCCGCCGTCCTCCCGCTGATCGCCAAAAGTGGGGCCGCCACCGTTGTTATCGCGCTTCTCTTCGGGCTGTCACACGTCATTCGGGAGTGGCGCGGCGGCAGCGTGTCCGAGCAGAAGGAACACGATACCCAGCAGCAATTGGCTGACACAGAAGCCCGCTTGAAAGAGGCCGAGGCGCGTGTGCTGACGCTGGCGCAGCAAAACCACGACTTGCGGTATCAGCGCGATTCTGCGCGGGTGCGGCTAGAGTTTCTGGAACTTAAACACGGCGAGCGGCCTCGGAGCGTGTGGCCCGCAGACGGGGATATGAAGCGGGCGTAGAGTGTACTGGTCGGCTGAGCATCCTACGGTTGCCAAACTCAGTCCTGTCTGAAGTTGACGATTGCGGGTAAACCCCCCAGTCTGCTGTGCAGCCAGCCCCCCTTGAGGGGAGCGCAAAAGCATTCGTCCTCCCCTCTAAGGTGGGGCGTCGCACAGCGACGGGGGGGTTCACCTTCCAACTCAACTATGAACTTGCGTCAGCAGCGGGGGGTTGCTCTGCCAACGCCCCAGCCTCAGCTCTCCGTTTCCTCCCCCAACTCCTGCGCAGTGGCGTCTATCGTGGGGTGGCGTTTTTCGAATTGGATGGTCAGCACTCCTGCGCTCAGGCGGGCCTCTCCGCTTTGGGGCAGCACGGCTTCCGGAAAAACGAGGGTGCGGGTGAACTTGCCACTGGAGCGTTCGGCGCTCAGCACGCGCCCCAGCGTTTCGTCTAGTGCAGGCCGCTCGCCCTGAACGGTCACGGTGTCGTCTTCTTCCGACAGGGCTAACGTGTCCAGATTTACACCCGGCACGTCCAGCAGCAAGATCAGGTGTGAATCGCCGTCTATCCAGTCGGCGGCGGGCGTCCACGGGCGGGCGCTGCCCAGCGTCTCCACCTCTTCGCGCAGGTTCATCAGCTGTTGCAGGCGGGCAAGCACAGGCTCGTTCATGCCCAATACGCTACTAGACTTCTGGGTGTGATGTCTGTCCCGCCCGCCCCGCCTGTTCCTGCCCTGCCCATCCTCACCGCCCCCACCGCTGCCGGAAAAACGGCGCTGGCGCTGCACTTGGCGGCCAAGCATGATCTGGAAATCATCGCCGCAGACGCCTTTACCGTGTACCGGGGGCTAAGTATTGGCACAGCAAAACCCAGCGCCGCCGAACGGGAGGCCGCGCCGCATCACCTGTTGGATGTGGCTGATGTACACGAGGAATACGACGTGGCCCGCTATGTGCAGGAGGCCGAGGCAGCCATTCGCGGCGTGTTGGCGCGGGGAAACATTCCGCTCGTCGTCGGTGGCACTGGCTTTTATCTGAGTGCCTTAACACGGGGATTGCCGCTCACGCCTCCCTCGGAGCCAGAGTTGAGGGCCGAAGTGGAAGCCGAGCTTGCCGCACGCGGGCTGGATGCACTATTGACCGATATGGCCGCCACCAACCCTGCCGAAGCTGCCCGCATGGAGCGCAACCCCCGCCGCGTCGTTCGGGCGCTGGAGGTGTACCGCCGCACTGGGCGTTTTCCCGGCGAGTTTGGCCGCACGCAGCCTGCGTTTTCCTACCAAGTCACGGCCTTTACCCGCCCCGCCGCCGAACTCGAAGAACGCATCAGCGGGCGCGTAGTGGCAATGCTGGCACACGGCTGGCCCGAAGAAGCGGCGTGGTTGGCGTCGCAGCTAGACCCAGACACCCTGCCCCGGCCTACCGCGTGGCAAGCCCTCGGCTACCGCGAGGCGTTGGCGGTGTGGCAGGGCAAATTAAGTGTGCAGGACGCGCAACAAGTCATCACACTCGCTACCCGTCAATATGCCAAACGCCAACTGACGTGGGCGCGTACCCAGTTGGCCGCCGTGCCGGTCACGCCCGCACAGGCCGCCGATCTGCTCACCGTTTCTCTCGCTTCCTACCGTGCAGTACGTTCCAGCCAGCCCTAAATCGTTGCCCTGAATCTTTACACCCCGTTCAGTGTTGGCTGCCCTGCCTAAGCGTGTGCCCCGCGCCCCCGCAGCACAGGCTAAACTCAGAAGTGAGTTACACCTCATTTTCAGGCGGTACGGTAGCGGAACCGGGGGGCCAGCTGGCCTCTTGGTCAGCCGGTTCTCACACACGCCTGCGCGGGCCTGATCCGGGGCCGTGTCTTGGCAGCACCATCATCAGGGGGAATGCACATGAAGCCGAGAGTTTTGGGCATGATTTTGGCGGGCGGGCAGGGGTCACGGCTTGCGCCACTGACGCAAAAGCGCAGCAAGCCCGCCGTGCCGTTTGGCAGCAAGTACCGCATCATCGACTTCGCCATCAACAACTTTATGAACTCGGGCATGTTCAGCATCTACGTGCTGACGCAGTACAAAGCCCAGAGCCTTACCGAGCATATTCAGCGGGGCTGGCGCTTCGGCACCTTCCTCAGCGACTATTTCATTACGTTGGTGCCTGCTCAGATGTACCGCCTAGAGGAACTTGGCCCCGTGTGGTACCGGGGAACCGCCGACGCGGTGTATCAGAACATGCACCTCATAGACAATTACGACGCCGATTACGTGGCGATTTTCAGCGGCGATCACATCTACAAGATGAACGTGGAGCACATGCTCCAGACGCATATCGACTCCCGTGCCGACATCACCATCGCCGCTTACCCGATGCCCCAGAGTCAGGCGCACCAGTTCGGTGTGATGCACGTGGACGAGCGCTGGAAGGTCACCGACTTTTTGGAGAAGCCCAAGAATCCGCCCAGCATTCCCGGTCAGGAGGGCGTGAGCCTGACCAGCATGGGCAACTATATTTTCAGCCGTAAAGCGCTGGATGAACTGCTGGAAACCAGCATGTCGGGTGGCGAGGAAGGCTTCGACTTCGGCAGCGACGTGATTCCGCGTGCCCTCTCGGACGGCTACAACGTCATGGCCTACGATTTCCACCGCAATCCCATTCCCGGTCAGGCTGGCCCCAACCTGTACTGGCGCGACGTGGGCACGTTGGACGCCTACTTCGAAGCCAACATGGATCTGGTGACGGTCAATCCAGAATTCGACATCTACAACCCCGAATGGCCGCTGCGTACCAGCAGCGAGTTCTCTCCGCCCGCCAAGTTTGTCCACGAGTCCGATGGGCGCAAGGGGCAAGCCTTCAATTCCATCATGGCCGGGGGCACCATCATCAGTGGCGGCACCGTGCGCGACAGTGTACTGGGCCGGAACGTGCGCCTGCACAGCTATTCTGTGGTGGAAAGCTGCGTGCTGTTCGATGATGTGGAAGTGGGCCGTCACGCCCGCCTGAACCGCGTAATCGTCGATAAAAACGTGGTCATTCCGCCCGGAACCGTGATCGGTCTGAACAAAGAGGACGATTTGGCACGTGGCTTCACCGTCACTGACAGCGGCGTCGTGGTGGTGTCCAAGGGCTATACGTTCTAAACACCGCTTGAACTGAATTCAGCTCCACAGCACAGGCAGGCGCGTCAGCATCGGTGCGCCTGCCTGTGCTGTGGCCTGTTACTGGCCGTCCAAGCTCGGCTGTCATTCCTCCGTCATCCAACTCCCCGTACACTGTGCAACGTGAAATTCCGCACGCCCTTGACCCTTTCCCTCCTGACTGCTGTTCTGGTAGCGGCTCCCGCTGGGGCGCTGACGCTCACTGTAGAAAGCCAAGTGCAAGTCACTGGCCCCGCCGCAGTGGGCGGTTTGGCGTGGCTGCCGGGCGACTCCCGGGCCGTGTGCTTGGGCAACCGCCTGCTTGTGCTGGACGGCGTGGGCAAGGTGTCCCGGCTTATTCCCACCGGAGAAACGGTCTGCCAAAGCCTGAGCGTGAATCAGGCCGGAACGTTGGCGGCAACCTCGGCGGGCGGCACCCTGAACGTGTGGCGCTTGGGCGACGGCGTGCGCGTGGCCCAGCATCCTACCGGGCCTCTAAGCGGGGGTGGGTTCGTCTCGGACACCGATCTGCTGCTCGCAACCTCAACCCGAATAGAGCGCCTGAATGTGCTGACTGGAGCGCGTCAGACGGTGCAGAACACCCCTGTAACCGCCCTATTTGTCGCCCCGGACGGTGTGCGGGCGGTCATCGGCACGTCGGCAGCGGGACGTGGACGGGTGCAACTGATCAATACCACCACGCTGGCCGTGCTGTCTGGAACGGTGTGTGACGCCCTGTGCGTGCCCCAGAACGCTCACTTCGGTGTCAATGGGCGGGGGGCTGTGGCGCGGGCCGGGTCTGCGCTGCTGGCTTTGCGCGAGGGCTATCCCAGTTCCACCCTTGTGCGCGGCCTGCCTGCCTCCGATCCGGCCTCCGGCTTACCGCTGCCCGATTCCTCAGTGCTGACCTTTGTAGACGGCAACGCCGAATCCCGCGACTTGCAAACGGGGCGCAGGGAAAAACTGTTGCCGATTCAGGGCGTGCTGGCCCAGCCGGTCAGCCTGTCCGGGCAGGGGCGGATTTCGGCCCTCACCGACAGCGGCGACCTGCTCAGCGCCGATCTGACCTTCCGCGACGTGCAGCGTGTGGCGTTGCCCGCCGCCTTGTTGGGTGGGGGAGAGGGCGCGGCACTCTTGCCTTCCGGGGAACTGCGGGTAGACGCAAAAACGGTGGCAGGCGGCTTTGCAGCGGTGCAGGCCATGAGCAAAACCACTTGGACACTCGGCGTACTGTCTGAGGAACGGCAAGAAGTGGGCCTCTTGTCGGGCGGTGCAGTGCGGGTGCTGACCTCTGTGGCGGCGGCAGAAGGCGCAGAAGCCCGCTTGAGCGTGAATCACTGGGGCAACCACGCTCTGCTTTGGAATACAGCAGGTGTCACGGTGGTCTCTCAGGCCAGCGGGAAAGTCGTGGCGTCCTTCAAGGCCAGTGCGCTGAATCTGGCTCCAGCGGTGTTAGCCGCCTCCAGCTTGACCCTTTCGCCCGACGCGGCCCGCCTCTTCGTCCTGCCTGCAAACGCCGCGCCGTTCGTCTATACGCTCGCCACCCGCCAACGCGCCCCATTGACGCTGCCTCCCATGACCGCCAATCAGTCGTACACCTCACTCCAAATCAGTGGGAAAGGCGTGCTGGCGCTGGGTTCCGTCACCCGGTCTGCCGACGCCAACACGGCAGAAGTGGGCCTGTACCGCCCCAATGAGGGTCGGCCCTACGCCACACTTAAAGCCAATTCAGCCGCCACCCGCCAAAACCTGCACCGCTGGAGTTCAGATAGCACCCTGCTGGCCCTCGTCAACGCCGATGAACGCAGCTTCCGAGTGGATGTCGTTGACATTGCCAGTGGTAAAGTAGCCGCCAGCACGCCGCCTCTCGCCAACGCTCCGGCCTTCATGTCTTGGTCACCCGACAACGCCAAGCTAACCGTAGGTGCGGGCTTGCTGGACGGCCTGAACGCGGTGACGGTGTTTGGGGTGAAGCCCTGATAGAGACAGATTAAAGAGTGTGGATCGTAGCCAGTGGTTAAACCACGATCTACGATCCACACTCCACCCCCGCTTTTACACCATCGCGGGTTCTACATACTCCCCGTACACGCCCTTCAGCACGTCCATCTGCTCGCCCAGCGTCACGTAGGCATGGGCGCATTCTAGGAAGGCGGGCATAGAGTTCGCCCCAGTTACCGCAGTGTCGCGTAGGGCCGCCAACGCCGCCGCAGTGCGGGCCGGGTCGCGTTCGCGGCGAACCTGTGCCAGTCGCGCTTCCTGCACGCGTTCCACTTCCGGGTCGATCAGTTGCAGCGGCACCTGCACGGCGTCCTGCACAAAGTCGTTCACACCCACGATAATTCGACTCTTTTTCTCTACTTCGCGCTGGTAACGGTAAGCAGCCTCGGCCATTTCCAGTTGAAAAAAGCCGTTGTCAATCCCGACTTCCACGCCGCCCATTGCGCGAATCTGTTCGATGTAGCCCAACGCGGCGGCTTCTATATCGTCCGTCAGTTTTTCTACGTAGTAGCTGCCCGCCAATGGGTCAACCACGCCCGCCACGCCCGTTTCGTAGGCGATAATTTGCTGCGTTCGCAGGGCAATGGTCGCCGCTTCCTCGGTGGGCAGGGCCAGCGCTTCGTCAAAGGCGTCGGTGTGCAGGCTCTGCGTGCCGCCCAGCACGGCGGCCAACGCCTGAATCGCCACCCGCGCAATGTTGTTCAGCGGTTGCTGCGCGGGTAGGCTTACCCCAGCGGTCTGCGAATGCGTGCGTAGCATCCAAGACTTGGGATTTTTCGCGCCGTAGCGGTCACGCATCTGCCGCGCCCAGATTCGGCGGGCGGCCCGCAACTTGGCAATTTCTTCAAAAAAGTCGTTGTGAATGTCCCAGAAAAAAGAGATCCGCGGCGCGAATTCGTCAATGTCCAGCCCACGCTCCAGCGCCTTTTCTACATAGTGGAAGCCGTCAGCCAAGGTAAAGGCCAACTCCTGCACGCCCGTCGCGCCCGCTTCCCGAATATGGTAGCCGCTGACCGAAATAAAGTTCCACTTCGGCACAATCTTAGGCCCCCACTCGAAGGTATCGATGACCAGTTTGACACTGGGTGCAGGTGGATAGATAAACTCTTTTTGGGCAATAAATTCTTTCAGAATATCGTTTTGAATGGTGCCGCCAATTTTGGTCAGGTCTTTGCCTTGCTTTTGGGCGTTGGCGATGTACATGGCCCAAATTGCATTGGCGGGGCTGTTGATGGTCATAGACGTGGTGACTTGTTCTGGATCGATACCCTGAAACAAGATTTCCATGTCGGCTAGGCTCGCCACCGCCACTCCGCATTTGCCCACTTCGCCTTTGCTGAAGGGATGATCGGAGTCGTAGCCCATCAGGGTGGGAAGGTCAAAGGCGGTACTCAGGCCCGTTTGTCCGGCCCGCAAGAGTGCATGAAAGCGTTCGTTGGTCTGTTCGGCGCTGCCAAAGCCTGCAAACATCCGCATCGTCCAGAGTTTGCCCCGGTACACGCTTGCTTGCACGCCCCGCGTATAAGGGAACTCGCCCGGATAGCCCAAATCACGCTCGGCGTCCCACTCTTTCAGGTCGTCTTGCGTATAAATCGGGTCGGGTTCCATGTCCGACAAGTTCTTATGGTTGTATTTGCGCTCCGGGTGCTTGGCGACGGCGGGTTGATACACGCTTTGCAGCCATTCATTTTTGGTCTTCATCGGTAAACCTCCGGGTGAATAAGAGTAACCATGTTTATCTTTAGATAAACCGAGCGGAGCGAGTTTGGTAAAAAGTACGTTCAGATGAGAGTGGAGGGATGGAGTGCCTTTTGCGGAATCCCGAAACGGTAATCTGGACGTACTTAGGCAGTAAAAACAAACGCTCGTTAGGTGGCCTCTAGCCTAGCAGACCAGAGCCACATCAGCTTGGGGCGTTAGTGTGCCGCCATGCAAATCCGCCGGATGGGATGGTTGTCTTTGGTTCTGATGGGTAGCTTTGCATGTGCTAAGCCGCCTGCTCCGACTTCACCCATGCCCCAAGCTCAAGCCTCCGCTCAGGGCATCACGTTTCGGGCGTTGCCGGGGGCGCTGACGGCTACCCGTGCAGGCCGCTTTCTTTGGCGCAAGACTGGCCCGCTTGCCCATCCGACGCGGTTGGAATTGTTGGCTAATCCCGGCAAACTGCTGCTACTCAGTGAGGAAAATTCGTTCATTGGAAGCCAAATCATTCTCTCGGCTTACGCACTACAAACGGGCAAACTGTTATGGCAGACGCCCATACTTGAGAATTACGCTAACGCTTCGGCAGGCATGAGGGGCAGTGCAGGCCAAACGCTGGTTTTGTCGGCGGTGTCTGGCGAACCGATGACAGGCAAAGTACAGGGAATCGCGCTGGAGACAGGAAATGTGCGCTGGACGGCTAGGCAGGACTTGGTGGGCTACACCGATATTGAAGCCTTGGTGATTGATCTGGGTACAGGCGCTCAGCCGATGAACAGCGCAGGTCTGCTGCCCTTGAACCGCATCACGCTGGCGACAGGCAAGATGGCTTCTTTCACGGTCAAGCTGCCCAATCGTCCCAACTGCGGCCCAATGAATTATCAGGGAAGCATTCCCAGTCTGACCTTTGCCCACAAGTTTCTCTACGCTCTACGGCAAGACTCTTGCGGCCCGTTCATTGCCCGTGTGGATTGGCACGGTGGCGCGGCTCAGACGCCGTTGTTATATCCAGACCGCAGGAACGCCGCGCCCGCCGTCAAGTAGATTCACGGAGCCTCAGCCATTCAGCCCATGCCGCCGTCACTCGTCCTGTCTAAGCTGAGGCCAGTGACCCTTCCAACTCTGCCCACCGCTGCCGCCCTCGCCCGGTTCAGCTTTGCCGCCCAGCATCCGGTCAGCCTGGGGTGGTGTTCGGAATCCCAGCGCCTGAGCAATCTGGCCGACGAACACGCCTTCGATCTGCAATTGGCAACCGATCTGGAATTGGCGGCCAATCGCGCCCAGTGGATGAACATTTCGCAGCCGCCAGAAGCCTTTTTGAACCGGTGGCTCTCGGTGCGGCCTGACCTTGACGCCATGCTCAGCATCCGGTTCGAGGGCGGCAATCCTGACAAACCGTTTGTAGATGTGAGCGCCACTTCCCGCCCCGTATTGCCCGCCGATTTGCCTGTGCTCTCCGCTTCAGCTCAGCAAACCTATGGTGTATTCAACCCCCAGCGTCTCCGGTTCTGGTCGTCTGCCGAAGCTGGGGCTTTTGTAGGCACACAGCCGGATATGCGCGTGCTGGCTGCTCCTGTGCGCGACTTGCAACCTCGTCCCACTCCCCCAGAATTGTCGCTCCGACCCACGCTGGACACGTCCCAACTGGCAGCGGCGCGTGAGGCTTATGCCGATGTAGACCGCCTGCATCCCGCCCATCCTGGTCAGGCCCGCATCTTCTCTGAGGAAGATTTGCAGGAAACGGTAGACGCGGGAACCATGTTCGATGTGCTGCGAAACGGCGAGTGGGTGGGGTATGTGGGCGTGTTGCCTAAGCCCAAGCACGGTCTAAACGCCTATTCGCTTCAGGAATTGATCTTGGCTTCAGCCTGCCGGGGACGTGGATACGGCGCGGCGCTGACCACGTTGTTGGCTCAAGCATTGCCCCAAGGAGATCGCGTCCTCCTTGGCACCATTCATGCAGACAATCGGGGCGCACGACAAGCCGCTTTGCAGGCGGGGCGCGTGGATATAGGGGGCTGGTCATGGCTGCCCCTGCTCCATGCTTTGGCCTGAATTTGCTTGACCCTGCCCTGACGCCCTGCTGATCTGCTAGAATCTATGTTTGGGTGTCTCGCCCACCAGTGATGTGTGGCGAGCCTTTTCATGCCGGGGCCGCTGGGCTTCTGAACAGGCACATCCTGACCACAGTGTCAGGCCAGCGCCCCGGACATGCACCAAGTTCCGCCCTCGCCTCCAGCCCGTTGCTGGTGCGCTTGCGGGCGGGGGAGAGAATGAACATGGAATACCGGAATATTGCGATCATTGCACACGTCGATCACGGCAAAACTACGCTGGTAGACGGACTTCTCAAGCAAACCCTGAAACTCGGTCACGGCGAAGAAATTGCCGAACGTGCTATGGACAGCAACGATCTTGAAAAAGAACGTGGCATTACCATTTTGGCGAAAAACACCGCTGTGGAGTACAAGGGCATCAAAATCAACATCGTGGACACCCCCGGACACGCCGATTTCGGCGGAGAAGTGGAGCGCGTGTTGGGCATGGTCGACGGCGCTCTGGTGCTGGTGGACGCTGCCGAAGGCCCTATGCCCCAGACCCGTTTCGTGCTGCGGAAGGCTATCGAACTCGGCCTGAAAATCGTGGTGGTCATCAACAAGATTGACCGTCAGGATGCCCGTATCGAAGAAGTTGTCAATCTGACGTTTGACCTGATGGCCGAACTCGGAGCCAGCGACGACCAGTTGGATTTCCCCATCCTGTACGCCGTGGCCCGCGAAGGTAAAGCGTACAAGGACTTGGAAAGCCCGCAGGAAGACATGCACGAACTGTTCGAGATGGTGCTGGAGTACATCCCCAGCCCTCCCGTCAAAGTGGACGAGCCGTTCCAGATGGTCGTCACCAACCTCGATTACTCCGAGTACTTGGGGCGCATCGTGTTGGGCCGCATTCAGCGCGGCACCGTCAAGAAGGGCGAATTCGTTCAGCTGATCCACAAAGACGGCACCATGACCAAGTCGCGTATCGTGCAGCCGTTTACCCACATGGGTCTGCGCCGCATCGAAGCCGACAGCGTCAGCGCGGGCGACATCGTGGCGTTGGCGGGCATCGAGGACGCCCAGATTGGCGAAACCGTGGCCGACCTTGCCGATCCCGAGGCCTTGCCCATCATCACCGTGGATGAACCCACCGTGTCGATGACCTTCCAGCCCAACACCAGCCCTTTCGCTGGTAAGGAAGGTAAGTACGTCACCTCCCGCCACCTGAATGACCGCTTGAAGCGCGAAGTGATGACCAACGTGTCGTTGAAAGTGGAAGAACTGCGCCCCGACGAGTTTAAAGTCAGCGGACGCGGCGAACTTCACCTCTCGATTCTCTTGGAAACCATGCGCCGCGAAGGCTACGAAGTGCAGGTCGGCTCGCCTCAGGTCATCATCCGCGAGATCGACGGCGAGAAGCATGAGCCTGTGGAACACCTCGTCATTGACGTGCCGGAGCATCACTCCAGCGCCGTGATCGGTATCCTCAGCTCCCGCAAGGGCCAGATGGTAAACATGGAGCCTCAGGGCAAGCGCACCCGCGTGGAATTCAAGATTCCCAGCCGCGCCCTCTTCGGCTTCCGCACCCAATTCCTGTCTATGACGCAGGGCGAAGGCATCATGAGCCACATCTTCGACGGCTACGCGCCTTGGGCTGGAGAACTGAAAACCCGTCAGAACGGTTCGCTCGTCAGCATGGAAGACGGCACCGCGTTCGCCTACTCCATCTGGAAACTGCAAGACCGGGGCAACTTCTTCATCGACGCTGGCGCTGACGTGTACGTGGGCATGATCGTAGGCGAGAACGCCCGCGAGCAGGACATGAACGTGAACGTCTGCAAGAACAAGAAGCTCACCAACGTGCGCTCCAGCGGGGCCGACGACGCCCTGACCCTGATTCCGCCCAAGCGCATGAGCTTGGAAGACGCTTTGGAGTACATCAGCGACGACGAACTCGTAGAACTGACGCCTCAGAGCATCCGTCTGCGGAAGAAGGTCTTGAACCCCAGCATGCGCAAGTAAGCAGAGAAATCTGCTCGGCACGCGCCCCGGCTTCGGCTTGGGGCGCGTGCTTTTGCTGTATACAGTGCCTGTCTCCGGGCCAGTAGCCACCATGAAGGCTCACTTGTCTGACATTCGCCCTTGTGTGCCCTTGACCTGAGCTTTATCCTGACTATAGGACTCAGGATTAATGACCCAACTCCAAACCACCCCCACCGCCACCGCCCACCTCAACACGCACACCCGCTCGCTATTATTGGCGGCTGAGGCGGTGCTGGCCCATCTTCATCCCCGCGCCCCGCTGCGCTTGGCACAGGTCAACTTCGAGGGTGTGGCTTATACCAGTGCGCCCGACGCCGATGCTTTGCGCCTGAACCGCGCTTTGGCCGAAGAAGTTGTGCTGGTGGCCTCGGCTCAGGCGGCGGCGGGTGCGTTGCTGGGACTCGCTCCAAGCCGGATGGGGTCAGTGCGCGACGCGGGCGAATTGCTGACGTTGGCCCTGACCGAACCCGAAGAACAGGAAGTCTTGCCCGCTTACCTGTCGGTCTTGGAAGCGCGGGCGCGGGTGCTGTTGCGGCGTTCGTGGGCCGAGGTGGAAGTGGTGGCAGCGGGCCTGCGTGAACTGGGCCAACTGGACGCCCGCGATGTGGCCCACCGAATTGCCTGTGCCCAAAGCATTCGCGGCACACTGCTGAACTGACCTCGCGGGTTGGCTTTGGTCTCATGTACTTCTGCTGGTATTCAGAGGCCAGATGAGTACAAATCTCGTCTGGACGCGCTTTTTTCTGGGCTGGCGTACAAAACCACGCGGGACAGTCGGAATTGTAGGCTGATATTCATTTTGCAAGCCAGATCACGATGGTTTCTGGGCGGTCAGTTCATTCTGCCCGTACAGGAGAATCAACATGAATGACACCTCTAAGTCTTTGGTCAGCCGTTGCGACGCCACTTCTTGCCGCTACAACGAAGATATGCAGTGCCACGCCGGACAGATAGAAGTGCAAATGGTCATGGGTGAAATGGGCGCACAGATGGCCCATTGCATGACCTTCGCGCCCGAAGACGGGGCCGATATGACGCAGGGCATGCAGGCCAATCCCGGTCACGACTGAATAACCACAATTCGATACCGCAGAACGCTTCAGCCCAGACTCAGGTTTGGGCTTTTTGCTGTCTCAGAGCACCAATACGCCGTGATGCTTGGCTTTGTCCTGCGGCTCCACGTGGATGGTCACGTGTGCGCCTTCCATTTCGGCCCGGATCGCGTCCTCTAATCGGTCACAGATGGCATGTGCGGCGCGGACGGTCATTTCGCTGGCCACGACCAGATGAAACTCGACGAAGGTGGTGCGGCCCGCGTGCCGGGTACGCAGATCGTGGATTTCCAGTGCGCCCTCGGCCTGCTCGCTGATGACGGTGCGAATGCGGCGCTCGGTGACGGGATTCACGCCCGCATCCATCAGGCCGCCGACGCTATCGCGCATCAGATTCCAGCCACTCCAGAGGATATTGAGGGCCACCAGAATCGCCAGTGCCGGGTCAAGCACATGCCAGCCGGTAAATTTTGCCAGCAGCACGCCGATCAGCACGCCCACGCTGGTCAGCACGTCACTGAAGACATGCCGCCCATCGGCCAATAGCGCCGGACTGCGGGCGGTTCGGCCCACGCGCAGCAGCACGCTCGCCCATACGGCATTGATGGCTGTGGCGATCAGGTTCACGCCCAAGCCCAGCAGCGGCGCGTCCACGACCCTGGGGCTTGTCAGGTCTGGGATGGCGACCCGCAAAATGCTCACCGCCGCCAGTACGATCAATACACCCTCCGCCACCGCACTCAGGTATTCGGCTTTGGTGTGCCCATACGGGTGGTTGGCATCGGCGGGCCGCGCCGCCACCCACAGCGCCAGCAGTGCGCCGCCCGCCGCCACAACGTTGATGACGCTTTCCAGCGCGTCGGAATACAGAGCCACGCTGCCCGTCAGCAAGTAGGCCACGAATTTTAGACCCAGCACCACGAGCGCCACCACCACGCTGAAGGCCGCAATGCGGATCAGGGACGTGGGCGGCGCGGGCGGCAGAGGAAGTGGGCCAGAGGTCATCGGCTGTAGGCTAACAGGGTTAGGCGCGGCGAAAACGGTGCCCGGAGCGGGGACAGCGGAGATGGGCCGGGGTTGCGTTCCATTACGCCCATCACATAACGCGGCCTGATACACTTGTTCGGTGACTGTGCCGGATTCTGCTCCCTCCAACTTGACTGCTGCCAACCTGCCCGCCTCTGATCTGCTGAGCCAACTGAACCCCAATCAGGCGCAGGCCGCCGACCATTACACCGGCCCCGCGCTGGTCATTGCGGGCGCGGGCAGCGGCAAAACGCGCACCCTGATCTACCGGATTGCCCACCTGATCCAGCATTACGGCGCAGACCCCGGCGAAATTTTGGCCGTGACCTTTACCAACAAGGCCGCCGCCGAGATGCGCGAGCGGGCCAAACATCTGGTGAAGGGGGCCGACAAACTGTGGATGAGTACCTTCCACAGCGCGGGCGTGCGGATTTTGCGGGCGTATGGCGAACACATCGGGCTGCGGCGCGGCTTCGTGATTTACGACGACGACGATCAGATGGACATTCTGAAGGAGATCATGGGCGCGGTGCCGGGCATTGGCCCCGACACCAATCCCCGTGTGCTGCGCGGCATTCTTGATCGGGCCAAGAGCAATTTGCAGGTGCCCGCCGATCTGGAACGCTGGCCCGAACCCTATATCAGCGGCCTGCCCCGCGAAACCGCCGCTGAAGTGTACCGCCGCTACGAGGCCCGCAAGAAAGGCCAAAACGCCATCGACTTTGGCGACCTGATTACCGAAACGGTGCGGCTGTTTAAGGAAGTGCCCGGCGTGCTTGACCGAGTGCAAGACCGCGCCTGCTTTATTCATGTCGACGAGTATCAGGATACGAACAAGGCGCAATATGAATTGACGCGCCTGCTGGCCTCCAGAGATAGAAACTTATTGGTGGTAGGCGACCCCGATCAATCGATTTACAAGTTTCGCGGTGCAGACATCCAAAATATCTTGGACTTTCAGAAGGATTACGCCGACGCCAAGGTGTATATGCTGGAGCACAATTACCGTTCCAGCGCCAAAGTGTTGGGCATTGCCAACCGACTGATTGAAAACAACTCCGAACGCCTAGAAAAGACGCTGTTGGCGGTTAAGGATGACGGTCATCCTGTCGTGTTTCACCGCGCCACCGACCACCGGGCCGAGGGCGACTTCGTGGCCGAGTGGGTGACAAGGCTGCATGGGCAGGGGCAAAAGCTGACCGATATGGCGATTTTGTACCGCACCAACGCCCAATCCCGCGTGATTGAGGAGTCGCTGCGGCGGGTGCAGATTCCGGCCAAAATCGTGGGCGGCGTGGGGTTTTATGACCGCCGCGAAATCCGCGACATCCTCGCCTATGCCCGCCTCGCCATCAACCCCGACGACGATGTGGCCCTGCGCCGAATCATCGGACGGCCCCGGCGCGGCATCGGGGATACGGCCCTAGAAAAGCTGATGGAGTGGGCGCGGCTGAACCAGACCTCCATCCTGACGGCCTGCGCCAACTGCGTTGAGCAAGGCATTCTTGACCGGGGCGCGCAGAAGCCCAAAGAATTTGCCGACTTGATGGCCGCCATGAGCGACGCCGCCGACAACTATCTGCCGGGGCCGTTTTTCCGCTTCGTGATCGAGAACAGCGGGTATCTGGATTTGCTGCGCCAAGAAGGGCAGGAAGGCCAAGTGCGGCTGGAAAACTTGGAAGAACTCGTGAGCGCCGCCGAGGAATGGTCTCAGACCAATGACGGCACCATCGGCGACTTTTTGGATGACGCCGCGTTGCTGTCCAGCGTGGACGACATGCGGGCCAAGAAGGAAAACCGCGACGTGCCCGAAGAAGCCGTGACGTTGATGACGCTGCACAATGCCAAAGGGCTGGAATTTCCCACCGTGTTTATCGTGGGCACCGAAGAAGGGCTGCTGCCCAGCAAAAACGCGCTGCTGGAGGCGAGCGGCATTGAAGAAGAGCGCCGCCTGTTCTATGTGGGCATCACGCGGGCGATGGATCGCCTGTTCCTCACCGCCGCGCAAAACCGGATGCAGTTCGGCAAAACCAACGCTGCCGAAGACAGCCGCTTTCTGGAAGAAATCGAGGGCGGGTTTGACACCATCGATCCCTACGGACAGGTCATCGAATACCGCGCCAAAACGTGGAAAGAGTACCGCCCCACCGTGCCGAGCCGTCCCAGCGCACCCACCTTCGTCCACCCCAGCGCCGTGAAAAATACCAGTTCCATGACGGCGGAGATGGCCTACCGGGGCGGCGAAAAAGTGACGCATCCCAAATTTGGCGCGGGTCAGGTGTTGGCAGTCGCAGGCATGGGCGAGCGCCAAGAAGTGACGGTGCATTTTCCCAGCGTGGGAACTAAAAAGCTGTTGGTGAAGTTTGCAAACCTGAGCTTGGCCTGAACTGAGTTTAGCTTGGGCTTCTGTCTCTACTCGTCTAAGACCACCCAGTGCCGGAGTTCGCCCGCTGGTACGCGCAAAAGCTCGCTTATATTCCGTGGATACACGAGCCGCGATTCAAGTTCTGCCAGTGGAATCCACTCGCAGCGCACGCTCGCGTTGTCCAACACCGGGAAGGATTCGGCGGGCAACTCGGCGGGCGCGTCCATGCGGTAGAAAAAACCGATTTCGTGGGCGCGGTTGTCCGGTGGGCCGAAGTGATTCTCCACGATTCCCACCAACTGCATTCCCCCCGGCGGTGTGCCCGTTTCTTCGGCCCACTCGCGGGCGGCACAGCTTTCGCTGGTCTCGCCTGTGCCCAGTGCGCCCCCCGGCAGATACCAGAATCCTAAGTTGTCTTCGGTGTTGGCGAGCAGGCAGGCCTCCGGTGTATGGGCATTCCGCACGCACAAAATTGCCACCCGCACGCTGAAGGTCAGGCCGCCCAATGGTAAGCGAATATCCACCGGATCAGGGTTGAACTCGGTCATGCTGTGCCGCCTGCATCCAAGCGCACGCTGGGGTCGGGGTCGGCCTGCAACTCGGCCCGCACATTGTCCGGCAGGTCGGCGCGTCCGGCGATCATCATCCGCACACCCCCGTCGGGGTCACGGGCCAGCGTGGGCAGTACTTCGGTGGGCAACTGTGGATGCAGGGCGGCGGCGCGGCGCACTCCGGCGTTGGGGTCGGTGGCCAAGCGGGTCAGCACGCCTTCTCCCGGCGCTTCGGCATAGGCCACCGCTCGGCGCACCTCGGCGTTGTCGTCGGCGGCCAGGCGGGCCAACCGAGCCGTACCAATATCAGGCCGCACCGACAGCAGGGTGCGAATGCTGGGGTCTGAATCGGTCAGAAGGATGTCCAACACGGCGTCTGTGAGTCCCTCGGCGCTGGCGATATGCAGCCGGATATCCTGCTCCGGCGAACGCAGCAGCGCCAGAATCGCGGCTTCGGGCAGGTCGTTGCGTTCCAGCAAGGCGCGGCGCACCCCCTCCGCATCATCGTTTGAGAGCTGGATCAGGGTGTCCGGCGTGGTGTCTGGGCGGCGGGCAAGGGCGGCCCGCACGTCTGGGTCGGCGTCCAGTGCGGCTCGGCCCAACCACGGTGCGGGTACGCGCCACGCCTGCAACGCGGCGGCCCGCACCAGCGGTTCATCGTGCGAGGCCAGCCAAGCCCGCACGTTTCCGGGCAAATCCATTCGGCGGGCCAGGGTCGCCAGCACATCGGGGTCAGGGTGATCTTCACTGGCGAGCATCAGCAGGCAATCCAGCGGCAAATCCAGCCGCCGCGCCACGCTGGAGCGCACCATGCCGTGCGGGTCTTTGACCAGTTCGCGCAGAGTATCGGTGGGCAGGTCGGGCCGCACCGCCACCGCCTTTCTCACGTCGTAGTCGTCATCGGCGGCCAGTTGGCGCACGAGCGGCTCGGGCAATTGGGGGCGCTTGGCCACTGCTTCGCGCACCTGCCAACCCGCATCGGCTCCCAGCGAGGCTACCCGTTCGGCACTCAGGCCCACGCGCCCGGCCAATGCCGTTCTGACCCCAAAATCCTCGTGCCGCGCCGCGCCGTCCAACACCCAGTTGGGAGCGTCCGGCACGCCCAGCAGCGCCACCACGCCTTCGGGCGGAAACATGCCCAGAAAACTCGGCCGCGCCAGCCGGATCAGGGGCAGGCCGGGGTTCTCCAAAACGTCACGCGGGAAGCCTGCCGCCAGTGTGCCCAAGATTTCGGGCGGCGTGTTGGGATGCCGCGCCACCAAGGCCCGCACCCGCGAATCGGGGTGGGCTGACAGCCCCGACAACGTGTCGGACGTAGCCCGTGCATGGCTCGCCGCCTCCAGCGCCCCGTCCACGCCGAGGGCCGTCAGGGAGCGCGGATCGAGTTCAGCCGATGAGGTGAAGGAATGGAAGGCGTCGGAGTGCATGGGGGGAGGATATGACAGTTGCCCCCCGCACAGGGTTGAGAAGTGCGGGGGGCATGTGCCTGAGTGTGTGTCAGCGTTTGGCTGTAGTGATTTCAAGAATATGCGAGAGGAGAAGGTTTTCAGTATTGTCATACGCAGAAATCTTGATAAACCTTGCCTTCTCTGACAATGCGGTATTTTTGGGCGATAACATAATGGATGAATTTGAGGCAAGTTTCGTGAAAACTGAGCTTGGAGAGATGTTATAATCTTGCGAACTAAAAACTATCTTATAGGTCTCGCTTATCTTGCCCAGCGGCAGTTCATCAACGGGAAGAAGCTGAATGCCAAACGAAAAAGAGTCGCTATTGTACCGGATAATACTTGAACGACTTTGACCATTGAAGATAGTCATGTCTCCTAAATCGCCCGAAGTTTTGAGTGTATAACTCCAAGAAATTGAGTTCAGGCTAGGAGTACAGGCGGAGAGAAGGGCGGTGCTAGTCAAGAGGATGAAGCTGAGTTTAGGTATTTTTAGCATGTGGCACGCCTTGATTCTGTCCAGCAATACTGACCAAAATTGATGAGCGTCTGTTCTGGAATAACATCTCCTTCTGGAAATATATCCCCTTGCAATTTGAAGCCAAGGACGTCAATTCCACCATACAAACGCCCTTTGACACCTGCATATATTCCGCCATCGAGCTGAGTCTTAACTTTAAAATCTGTGCTGTTTACAGAAGTTCTAAGATTTAGACGTGGCCCAATGTATGGCGACAGTTCTTCAGCCAAGCCAACTACTCCATATAGATAGACCCCTATTTGAAGCTTGGTGGATACTTTATAATTTAAGGACGCATTTGCATATACTTCTGCGGAGACCGACAAGGGATTTGACATCTGATTCCAGTTCAGAAGGTTTTGCCGGGTCTGTTCAAATTTCTCTGATGTGTTGTTTATTTCTTGGCAGCCCCAAGCATTATTTTTTACTGTGTTTCCACAATAGAAACCGTATTTGACTGGATCGTATTCCGAGCCTAATCCAAAGCTGATGTTTGGAATGGAGCTTGATGCCCTAATGCTTGCACCAGCTTGCAAATTGAGTGAACCTTCTGCCGTTAGATCAAGTATAATTTTAGGCGTGAGGACAATAGGTATTGGCCCTGCCCAAAAAACAGTTGCTGGCCCTGGAGTATCGATCAAACGCTGATTATAACTGGGCATTTTATACTCTTTAGGCTGAGGCGATACTTCTGCTACAAAATTAAAGCTGTTGTCTGCGCTTACATATCCATTTGCCCATATCCCGAATCCTTTCAGATAAGGAAATGCCCACCACCATCCAATATCTACTTGTGCTGTCATCCATAATTTGATACCGACACACGTTTCTCGTTTGATGGGATTTTCGGGTGATGAACTGCTCGAACATCTGGAATTACCAATTGGAAAGAAATCCCACCCTTGCTGAGACAAACGTTGAGCGTCATTTATAGACAGTACTTTTGGAAGTGACTGCGTGGCTATGGCATCAGATGGGGGTACGGCCATCATGGAAACTTCAATAGGAGTCGAAACGATTTGCTTCGGAATATCCCCTGGTTTGACATCTGACCCCGCAATGACATCAGATAAAGTGGTTTCCTCAGTTTCCATGCTTGTCGTTCCATCTGGATTCTGAATGACAGAGGAAATCTTACGCATTAGGCCATATGGAGCTTGAGTTGTAGGGCAGAAACGATAAGAGTGCCAATTTCTACGTCTGCAACATCATCTATCTTCATAGTCCCCAGTTCGCTTTGGGCACGTATTGGAAATTTGATGTTTTTCTTAATTGTTATTTCGCCGTCCTGCGAGTATTGTTGGATTGTCTGTGAGGCAAACTGAGTCAGCACTTTTGTTTTTGGGCGGATTGCTGGCAGGTTTGTAGATACAGGTGGTGTGTCGGGATAGGCAAACTCATCAGTGGCAGTGGTAGGCTGTATGGGTTCAGACATCGTGTCACAAGATGCCAAGATCGTCAATAAACTCAAAAGTAAAACTCTCTTCATATTGACTCCTTAACTTAGATGCGCTCTGAGTTTTTTATGATTGAATATACTGGAAAAAAGGCTGTATCATCCTCTTGTGTCTAAGTTAACGCAAAATCGATTTGAATGTGGCATCTGGTTCCAGCAAATGATCACCTGTTCGTTAGACTCAGATGCCTCTTCAGCGCGGACTGTCCGCCGATTTGCTCATAATTTAATGAGTAAATATATTCCCGCCAGCCAATTACTTACTTTTGACTTTCTATACTCCTCCTAACTATTTGGACGTAACCTACTATTGCTGACACTATATCAGCAAGCAAACCAGCCTCTGGCTGTAGTTGAAGCTGGAACAACAGCTCTCCATCTTTCGTAGGGAATATTATAAGTTCCAACGTAGGATTTTGCACCCCATATATTGGTGATTTCATAAAAAGGCGCTTTATAATATCCTTTATATTCTGTATTGCTCAGCGTAACCTTATATTGCGCACAGGAGCCTTTGGGAATGCGAGTTGTGGCGTTTAACTCTGTTGACCAAGTGTATGTGTAGTCCAAGCTTCCGCCAATTTCTTGTTTTGCTGGAAACACCCATTTGCCAGTGACACTTGCTTTAACACTCCCTGTGTAAGTATTCTTCATGCCAAACTCGCAGAAAGTACTGGTGGCGCTCCAGCACACATTTCTGGAGCCCTCATAAAGAAATTGTCGAAAATTACCATAATAATCTTTTTTAGCAATGATCTCGTAATCTAGGTAGGTATCACATTTGCCATTTTTATTAAAATCAAACACGCATGAAGCCTGTGCGCCCAGATTTTGTGCATTTAAAGATCTTTCCTCAGTCTCATTGAAACTTCTATTGATTTTTTCAGGTGTTTCGGTCATATTGTCCATTGATATAATCTCTACATCAATCGCATTGCTGATTTCCTCTGGATTTAGTCCACCCAAATCTGTCTTGGTAACATCTTGCATAGACATTCTGCCCCCGTCCGCACTATATACTATCCCGTTGATGATTTTCGCCACGACTTTAAGAGTAGTACGAGATTCAGAGGGGGTGTTAACCACGTCTTGTTTGCCACAAGCGACGAGGCCGACTGTAATCAAGATGCAAAATGCGGCGTATCGTGTGTTCATTTCATCTCCTTAAATATATAAAATTGACCTTCTTGAAGAGATTGGGCAATTTCTGCATATTTTATTGACTTTACATATTTATCCGTAACACCTAATATAGAATAGCAGACTTTATCTATTTTATCTCCTCTCACATCAAAAATTTTACTATCTTTGATAATGAATAGAACAATTGGCTTAATATTTTTACTTGATGGTGGCGATGTGAGTTTCATGGATTGAATTGTAACTTTATATGCGCTTTTCACTTCCTCTTCAGTAGTACCTATCATACTATAACAGGATTTATTAATAACGCGACTGTTGGCATCGTAAACCTTTCCTGATTTGAATGTGTAAAGTACTTTTGGCTCTGTGCCTGACGCATTTACACTAACAGGCAAGAGTAGTAGTACTCCTGTGAACATTCCTATAATCTTGAGCAAGTAACACCTCCAATCAGGTTGGGCGATTTCAAATTGCTAAGTGAGACGAGGAAGGAAGTTCGTAATTGCTCAGCATATAAACCGGCCATTTTAGATAGTAATCGACCTTCTTATGTTGAGGGTGATCTCCCAAATCGATGCTCAGAACGTAATTTTGGTATCGTATTCAGTCGAAAAACGAATCAGTATCGATTTTTTGCCGTGTTTATCATCTGAGTAGTTACGAAAGTTCAAGCCTATGTAAGGATTCTCCCTTCCCACTGAGTGAAAGCAGAGAGCGAAACCATTTATTGATAGCGGTTCAAATACAAGTTGCTATTTTGGGTGAAGTATGGCCCTTTGGCAACCCTCCAAGTACACCCGCGCTCAACTTGAAGAACGACGGCTCGCCGCTCTGCCCGTGATTCAAGCCGGTGGTCAATCCAACCAGCAGATTGCCGATCAGTTCGGCGTTTCCATCCACACCATTTACACTTGGAAGCAGCGTCTCAACAAGCAGGGTGGTCTGGAAGCCACCGTCACGCCCGGTCGGCCGGGCCGCTTGACGCCGGAACAGCGGCAACAGATCGGCACCCTCCTGCAGGAGGGTGCTCGCGCGTTTGGGTTTCCGGATGACACGTGGACGACACCTCGAGTGCGTGAGGTCATCGGTCGTCGGTTAGGCGTGTGGTACCACCCGGATCATGTTCGCAAACTGCTCCATGGCCTAGGGTTTTCACCTCAACGACCGAGCAAGGGAGCGCTCGAGCAGAACGAGACGGCACGGCGAATCTGGGTGCAGACCACGCGCCTGGAGGTCGAAAAAAAAGGTCGCGCGCGGCGCGACCCTGGTGTATCTCGATGAGGTGGGCTTCAGTTTAAAGGGTGTGGTGCGCCGAACGTGGGCCCCCAAAGGGAAAACGCCCATCGTGCGTCTCCCCGCCAGTTGGCAGAAGCTGTCGACCATTGGTGCGATCACCTCAACGGGGCAATTCCTGCAGCATACGCAGGCAGGAGCCATCAAGACGGACAATGTGGTGGCGTTTTTGCACCATGTCTTGAAGCATGTGCCAGGCGAGGTCGTCGTGGTGCTGGACAATGCCGCCATTCACCGAGCGAAGGCCGTATCGGCCTTCGTGGAGAGTGTAGAACGGCTGACCTTGGTCTATTTACCGCCCTACTCGCCAGAGCTCAATCCCATTGAAAAGGTCTGGGCGTACGTCAAACGCAACATTCTAGGCAATTTCTGTGCCAAGACGACCAAAGAACTCAAAGCGCGGCTCCGTGCGGGTTGGCAGCGGATTCGGTACATCAGCTTGCCACAACGGCTCATGGCGGCAACTCCGATTTAAACCGGAATCAATAGAAATCTATTGTGGTGGAGGGCTTATTGTTATTTTCCCCTTTCTCCAATCCGACGTGACTCTACTCCCCCCCCCCGGAAAACTAAATGACTAGACAGATAGTACTTTAGGCGACATTTTCGCCGTGTGGCACAGTCTCAATACACACTTGGTCAGCTCAATTCCCTCACTCCTCCAGCCGCAGCACTTCGCCAAACGGGAAGCCCTCGTCTTCCAGCCCGCCCGGTGGCACCACCCACAGCGTCGGCATACGCGGCGGCGTGTCGGGAAAGTCGCCGTAGCCGTCGGTCAGATAGATCAGCACATCAGGTTCGTGGGTGTCCAGCAGCCTGAAAATGGGCCTGAAATCGGTGCCGCCGCCCCCTTGCGGTGGGGGAACAGGGTTGCCGGGGCGCAGGTCGAAGGGGCCGTAAGCCTCGGTGTCGGCGTAGTAGAGGGTGGCCCGGACATGCGGATACGCGCCCAGCACGCCCTGCACCTCGCTCACCAAGGCCCGCACCGCTTCATCGTCCACGCTGCCCGACGTGTCTACGGCCACCAACGCAGTCAGGCTTTCGTCGTCCAGCGCCTCTAGGTACAGGCCGCGCCCCACGAAGCGGCGGTCAAAGCCCCCAAAATCAACCGGAGTGCGGGCCAAAAAGCGCCACAGGTGCGCCCGCCAGTCCAGTCGCGCCGGAGCCAGCCGCATCAGCTCTCGGTGCATGCCGAGGGGATCGTCGCCCTTGCCGCCGCTCATGGCGTCCACGCTGCGGGCCTGTGCCAGAGCCTGTTGCCACTGCTTGGCCGCCTGCTGCCCCGGCTTAGGATTTTTGGGCGGCGCGTCTCCGGGCGGGCTGTCCAGCAAGTCGTCACTGTCTTCGTCGCCGGGGTGTTCCTCGCCTTCCAGCGCCGTGTATACCTCTTCCACACTCAGCTTTTCCAGATGCTCGTCTTGCGGTGCTTGCGCCCCCGAACTCTGCGGCGGCACGGGCAACCCCGCCGCCGTGACCATGCCGTTCACGATCAGGTCGGCGGCCCGGTTCCAGCGTTTCTTCTCGCGGGGGCCGCGCCGCTGCACATGCGACAGGGCAGCGTGCAAGACCTCGTGCAGCAGCAGGCCGTCCAGCACATCGGGCGGCAGGTTGGCGGCCACTTCGGGATTCACGTACACCCGCTCGCCGTCTGTGCCTGCGGCGGCCACTTCCTGAGAGGGTACAAATTCGGCGTGCAGCAGCAGCGTGGCAAAAAAGGCAGACTTGTTGCGAATGCGCAGGCGGGAGCCGGAGATCAGGCGTTGGAAATCTGGGGGCGGCGTCATGGTGTTCCCGGTGAAGTTGGTCGAGAGATCACGGATCGTGCATCGTGAGTTGATCTTTTTCTACCATCCACGATCCACCCCCTCCGTTCCACTACGCTCCCTCGCTCAGCGCCAACGTTCCCGCCACCAGTTCCGCCAACCGCTCATCCCTTCCCAGCAATCCGGCCAATTCGCCCAGTTGCCCAATCGCCTGAAATTTGGTCACGAGGGTCGCCACATACAGTTGCAGCCACTCTGGGCCAGCCGACTCACTGAGCCAGCGGAAGGCGTGGTAAGCCTCGTCTGCATCGGCGGCGCGGGCAGCCAGACCCACGACGGCGGCGTAGCGCACGCTGGGTTCGTCGGGCAATTTCAGGCCGCTGCCCTGCCCGTTCAGCACGGTTCCGAGGTCAGGCAACTGCTCGAACAGCCGCACGAAGGCGCTGAATTCGGCTCCCGCCGCCTCGCCAATCGCGGGCGACACGTCCAGCCCAGCGCGGTGCAGGTGCGCGGCCATTTCCCAAGAGCGCGGGCTGGGCCAAGCAGGTTGCTGGGGATCGAGGCGGTGCAGCAACTCGGGCCGAAAGGTCAGGAAGGCGATCACGTGTTCGTGCAGGCTGCGGCCCAGAGCGTAGGCTCGCCACGCATCAAAATCAGGCCGCACGGTCAGGTGAAGGAAGCGGTTGGCTAGGGGCGCGGGCATGTCGAACACGCTGGCGCGGTCTTCCTTGCGGTTGCCCGCCGCCCACACGAACCAACCGTCGGGCAGTTCGTAGCTGCCCACGCGCCGATCTAGGATCAATTGTTGTGCCATGCCCTGCATCGTGGGCGGGGCCATGTTCACTTCATCCAGAAAGAGGATGCCGTGCCCACCACGCGGCAAAAATTCGGGCGGAAACCAGCGGCTCACTCCGCCGTTGCCCTCTGGGTCAGCTTGCGGCACAGGCAATCCGCGAAGATCGGTGGGGGCCAACTGGGACAGCCGCACATCCACAAAATCGAGGTTGTGCGCCCGCGCCACTTGCGCCACCACGCTGCTTTTGCCCACGCCGGGAGGCCCCCAGATCATGGTGGCCAGTTTCAGTTGGCCGCGTGTGAGGGCCGCGAGGTAGGTTTGCAGTTCGGTGGGGGTGAGGCTCAAGGCAGTGCTCCTTTTGGGATGTGGAACGTAGATGGTCGCTGGTGGGAAAAGCTCACGGGACGGGCGCGGCAGCAGAACACGCCGCAGAGTCCGAGCGTAGCGCGTAGGCAGAGTTCTTGCCGGATGGTCAGCGGTCTACGGCAACCCGGAGAACCATCAGGGCGGGGGCAGAGGCGTATGCTGGCTTTCTCTCCTCTCCGTGTGGCACGCGTTCCCGGCCAATCCCAACCAAACAGAATACTGGGCCGCCGACCCCGTTATACTTTGACTCAGTTCAATATTCCGTTCCCGCACTCTTCCTATCCGTAATCCCTGCCCGGAGGCCCTGCCTGTGCTGCCCGACATCCACAAAATCCTGTTTTTCATCTTTGCTCTGATCGCCGGAAGCTACGGCGTCTGGGGCTTCTACCGCCTCTATCTGCGAGTTCGCCGGGGTGCGCCCTCCAACGAAGCCCGCTTTGATCGGCTGGGCCAGCGCGTCGCCTACGCCGTCCGAACCTCGCTGACGCAGGAGCGCACCTTCCGCCGCCGCACCGTCATCAGCGTGCTGCACAGCTTTATTTTCTACGGGTTCGTGTTTTACCTGCTGGTGAATGTGATAGACGGCTTGGAAGGCTACTTCCATTTCAGCATCCTGTCCAGCAATCCGCTGGGGGCCGCCTACAACCTGCTGGCCGACATTCTCAGCTTTCTGGTGTTGTTCGGCGTGGTCAGCTTGGTGGTTCGCCGCCTGTACACGCCCAGCAAGCGCGACTTCCGCTTCACCGAAAAGACGCTGCTACACCCGCTCCTCAAGCAAAACTACATCCTGCGCGACAGCCTGTTCGTATCCGCCTTTATTTTCTTCCATGTCGGCAGCCGAATCTTAGGCAACTCCGCCAAAATGGTCGTAGAAGCGCGCGAGTATGGACGGTTTGACGGTTTTCAACCCGTGTCCTCTGCGCTGGGCCGCGTGCTGTTCGGCGGTGCATCCGACGCGGCGCTGGAAGGCTGGCGCATTTTCGGCTACTGGGGCGCACTCGGTAGCGTGCTGGCCTTCCTCGCCTACTTTCCGTACACCAAGCACATCCATATTTTTATGGCCCCCCTGAATTACGCCCTCAAGCGTGAGTCAAAGAGCGGCGTGCTGCCCCCTATGAAGGGTCTGGAAGCGGCGATGGAAGCCGATGAACCCCGGCTGGGCGCGGAGAAACTGGAAGACTTGGAATGGCCGCGCCTGCTGGATGCCTACGCCTGTATTCAGTGCAACCGCTGTCAGGATGTGTGCCCCGCCAACGCGACGGGCAAGGCGCTGAGTCCTGCCGCGCTGGAAATCAACAAGCGCATGGAACTGAATGTGTTGACGGGTGGGCCGCGCGTTCAGAGTCAAAGTATTCAGAACCAAAACAGCGTGCTGGCGGGCGGGCCGACCACGCTGGGCATTGCCGCGCAAGGACTGGCGGCTCCAGTGGGCGCACCGCATCCCAGCCCGTTTACGCTGCGGCCCACATCCTTCGAATCGGGCGCAAGCACCGCGCACCCGCTGCTGGAATTCGCCATCAACGAGGAAAGCGTGTGGGCCTGTACCACCTGCGGCGCGTGTATGCAGGTCTGCCCCGTGCAGGACGAACAAATGCTGGACATCATCGACATTCGCCGTCATCAGGTCATGGTGGCCGGAGAATTCCCACCGCAGTTGCAGACCGCCTTCCGGGGCATGGAGCGCACCAGCAACCCTTGGGGCATTTCCCGCGACAAGCGCATGGAATGGGCCGAGGGGCTGAAGGTTCCCACGATTGATGAAAATCCCGAACCAGACGTGATTTACTGGGTGGGCTGTGCGGCCAGCTACGATCCCGCTGCCCAGAAAGTGGCCCGCTCGTTTGTTCAACTGCTGGACAAGGCGGGCATCAATTACGCCGTGTTGGGCAAAAAAGAAGCCTGCACCGGAGACAGCGCCCGCCGTGCCGGAAACGAATTTTTGTATCAAACGCTGGCGCAGGAAAACGTGGAGACGCTGAACAGCGTGCGCCCCAAGTTGATCGTCGCCACCTGCCCGCACTGCATGAACGCCATCGGGCACGAGTACAAGCAGTTGGGCGGCGACTACCGCACGGTTCACCATACCGAATATCTGGAGACGTTGGTGGCCGCTGGAAAACTGCCACTGGCGCAACTCGATCAGAACGTGACCTACCACGATCCCTGCTACTTGGGCCGCCACAACGGCGTGTACGACGCGCCCCGCGCCCTGATTTCCCAGATGGCGGGCGAGGTGCTGGAACTGGAGCGTAGCCGCGACAACTCGTTTTGCTGCGGCGCGGGCGGGGCGCAGTTCTGGAAGGAGGAGGAAGAGGGCCGCGAGCGCATCAGCGACAACCGCTTCCGCGAGATTCAGGCTCGCCTGGACGGAGCCAAGGACAATGTGCAGGCGGGCAAGGTGCTGGCGGTAGGCTGCCCCTTCTGCAAATCCATGATGAATTCCACGCCTGAAAAGCAGAAGCGCGACGACATCGTGGTAAAAGATGTGGCCGAATTGATGTTCGAGAGCGTGCAAAAAGCGGGCGGATTCGCACCGGTAGCCGCGCCCGCCGTATCCGAACCTGTTCCCGTCCCCAATGCCGAGTTGCCGATGGAACGCACGGGCGAGGTGCCTGCGGCTGATGCTCCCGCCGCTGTGGTGGGCGAAACCGCTGCCGATGTCGCCAACGCGCAACCCGGTAGCCCCACCGCCAATGCCGGAACCCAGCCCGAAGCGCAGGCGTCGCACCCGGAACTGGCACAGCCGGAAGCCTCACCCAGCGCCCGCAAAGCGTGGAAGCCCAAGAGTGGGGGAGAGGCCGCCACACCCGTAGACGACGTGAACCCGGCCCCAGTCGTGGCAGAAGCCGTCAGCCCCAGCGAACCCAGTGCCAGTCAACTCAGCCCCGCTGCCCCGGCCCGCAAAGCTTGGAAACCCAAAGGTAGAGAGGCCAAGTCCGGCGATGATGTCAGCCCCGCGCCTGTGGCAGAAGCAGTCCAGACTCAAGCAGTTCAGCCGCAGGCCGCCGCACCGATTCAGGCCACTTCCGAACCCGGCCCAGACGCCGCGCCCGCCCGCAAAGCGTGGAAGCCTAAAACTGCTGCGCCAGTGTCTGACAGTCACAGTGTTGAGAGTGTGGCAGAGGTTGTCACTCCCGGCGAAGTCGCCCCGGTTGAGCCTGCTCCATCAGAGGCCAGCTCCGCAGGTGAGCGCAAGAAGTGGACGCCGAAGGGCGCGGCCCCGGCTGTGGCTCCTGCCGAAGTTGCCCCAGTTCCTACTCAGAGTGCCGAACCTGTGCAGCCCACTCAGCCCGAATCCAGCCTAGCCCCAAGCACCGAAGCTGCCATCCCGGAACGCAAGAAGTGGACGCCTAAAGCGGCGGCTTCCGCGCCCGTCGCCCCGATGGCCGAAGCCGTACTGCAAACTCAGACCGAGCCTGCTCAGGCTGGAGCCGCCGCGCCCGCTCCTGTGGTGGAAGCTGTGCCCACGGCCCGCCCGAAATGGCAGCCGAAGGCAAAGGCTGCTGAAGCTGTGACTGAGCTTGCAGAAGGAGAAACAGCCGCGCCCATCACTGAACACATCAAGTTGGAACAAGTAGGCGAAAATGCGCTGGAGGAACGTGTACGGGCGACGAACGCCCCAGCACAAGCGCCTGAATCCGCCCCGGAAACGGGCACACGCAAGAAGTGGGTGCCCAAGAAGAAGGAATAATCACCTGGTTTTGAACTAAATCCAATGTTTCGCGGCGGGGGCTGATCTGTGCATCACTCCCGCCGCGCTCTTTTTACTGCTGAGTCACGCTACTATCATGCTATGACCATTGCCATCGTCACCGACTCGACGAGCGACCTGAACCCGCACCTGTGCGAGCAATACGGCCTCACCAGCGTGCCCCTGTACGTGCTGTTCGACGGCAAGATGCACCGCGACGGCATAGACCTGAAGCCCGCCGAACTGTTCGCAGGCCTGAAGGCGGGCAAGAAGACGCCCAGTACGTCGCAGCCCAGCCCCGCCGAGTTTGGCGAGGTGTACCGCAAGGCGCTGGAAACCGCCGACGAGGTGCTGAGCGTGCATATCAGCGGGCAGTTGTCGGGCACGGTGGGCAGCGCACGCTTGGCCGCGCAGGAATTTGGCAACAAAGTGACCGTGCTGGACACCAAATCGGTCAGCATGGGCCTCGGGATGCGGGCCATCCGCGCCGCAGAACTCGCGCGTGCGGGCAAGAGCGTACCGGAAATCGTGGCCGAACTGGAGCGCGTGGGCGCGGTGGCCGACATCCGTTTTACCGTGGATACACTGGATTTTCTGCGGATCAACGGGCGCATCGGCGGCGCACAGGCGCTCCTCGGCGGCCTACTGAACATCAAGCCGATTCTGACCGTCAAAGACGGCAAAGTGGAATCCGGCGGACGGGTACGCGGCCACAAAAAGGCCATGCAGGACATCATGGATTATGTTCGCAAGTACGTCGCGCAGCACGGCGGGGCACGGGTGTCGTTCATGTGTACGGTGGGCGGCGAGGAGTACATCCGTGAGGTTCGCGCAGGTCTCAGCGACCTGAAATTCGACGATCTGGGCGACCACACCATCGGCGCAGTGGTGGGCACGCACGCAGGCCCCGGCACGATGGGCGCGACGCTGGAACCCATCACCGCCTGAGCGTGGGCCGAGCGTCTCTACACCCTCTCGGCTGGGGTGTGCTGCTGGCTGGCCTGTTGGGGGGCTGCCGCACTGCCCCCAGCTCAGACCAAAACATCAGCCTGAAACGGGTCGTGATTGCCCCGGAAGGCCGGGTGGAATTGGGTGTGTTGCGTTTGCCCAACGGTTGTCTCGATACCGCGCCAGTCGTCGCCAAAGCCCCCGCACCGCCCCTGCCCCTCAGCGGGCGCTTGGGCCTGTGGGTGGCCGAAGTCGATCCGGTGACCCTCGCGCCGATCCGGGCTGTGGGCACCAATCCAGACAGCCTGTTTCCGCTGGCGAGTACGTACAAACAGGCGGTGCTGTGGGCCGTCCTGAGACAGTTCGATGCCGGAACGCTCTCGCCCACCGAACGCTTTAATGTGACGCGCGACAACCAGAGCCTCGGCAACTATCCCTACGACGGCACATCCATCAAAGACCTGTCGCTCCGCATGATTCAAAAGAGTGACAACACCGCCACAGACATCCTCCACCGCCGCGTGGGGTTGCAGAACGTGCAGGCGGTGGCCGACGACTTGGGTTTGTGTCATACCCGCCTGATCTTGCCCACGCGGGATTGGTGGGTGGCCCAATCGGGCCTGTCGGCTACGTTCAACGGCACCACACGTTGGGCCGCCGCACAGGGCGATGACCGGATCAAGCTGGCCGCCCAGATCGACGCCGACGCCCGCGAGTACCGCGCCGATTATCTTCAGCGCAAGCTCAACGATTATTTTGAAACCCGCTATGACCGCGACGACGATTTGCGGGTTCATAACCTCAGCACGCCCTATGAATGGGGCACCCTGCTGGCGTCCGAATTCCTGCAACCCGGCCTCTCACCCCGCGCCCAGAAGTGGCAGCGTGAAGTGATGGCGCAGGGCTTTGGCCGCAGCGCGCTGAACGTGCAACACCGGGGCAATGTGGCGTGGTTTGGCGGCAAAGGCGGCAACGGCTGGGGCATCCTGACCTACAGCGGCTACGTGCAAACCAAAGACGGGCGGCATCTGGTGTACGCCTTCATGCAGCACGGGGCCGACCAGAGCTACACCATGCCCAATACCCGCCGCGCCTTCGCATGGATCAATGCCGGGGTAGACGCAGTGCTGGGGGAAAAGAAGAACTAGGCTTAGGGCCGTCTGAGCGAAGTGATTGCCGCTCTTAGACCCTAGACCCTTAGACTTCCGCCCCTCAGATCGCCCCCGTCCCATCTGCCCGTGCCATCTGCCCGCGCCAACTCCGCCCCAATGGCCGCGTCCAACTGTGGGCGCACTGCCGCGTAAGGCTCGGCCACCGTCGCGCCTGCTGCGGGCACATGGCCGCCGCCGCCCAACGCCACCGCAATATTCTGGGCGCTGACTTTGCCGCGAGAACGCAGCGACAGTTTCACGCGCTCGCCAAAATCCTTGACCATCACAGCCAACTCGGCCCCTTCCGAGGCGCGGAGCATGCCCACGTAGGATTCCACATCTTCCCAACTGCCTCCGGCCCGCTCTAGCATGGCGTCGTCCACGCGGGCCAGCACCACGCGCCCGCCGTGCAAAAACTCCATCGTACCCAGTACCTCGCGCAGCAGCAGGTAGTAGGTGCGCGGATTTTGGGCCATTGAATCGTTGATCCAGCCCAAGCGTGCCCCGTGTGCCAGCAGGCGGGCCGCGCACTCGAAGGTTTCGGGCGTGACGCTGTTGAAGCGGAACGAACCGGTATCGGTATTCAGGCCCAGCATCAGCGGGGTGGCAATCGCTTCTGTCCACGTCACGCCCAGCGCGTCTACCACGTCGGCCACCATCATGGCAGCGGCGGGGCGGGCGGGGTCGACCAGCAGGGCGGTGGCCTGCCTGCGGTTGGTGCCGTGATGATCGATATTGATGACTGGCCCTTCAAATATGCTCAAGTCGGCCCCGGCGACCCGCGCAGGATCGTTGTTGTCCACGTCCAGCACCACCGCCAGCGCGTCTGCGGGCCAACTTTCCAGCGGGGCGCTCAGTTCGCCCGGCTCAGGCAAAAACGACAGGTAGCGCGGCACGTCCATCGGGGCAACCACCTCTTTGCCGAGGCTTCTCAGCGCACGCGCCAACCCCAGCACGCTGCCGAGGGCGTCGCCGTCCGGGCCTTCGTGGGCCAGAATGACCACTGGGCCGCTGTGTTCTCGTAGCAGACGCACAATCGCCGCGACTCCTTCTCTATAACTCGTGTCTCCATTCGCCGGATTGATCATCAGAAAAGTATACGGGTGTGGGGTGAGAGGGCGCACTTTGGGGGTGGCCCGCTCGAATGTTGGGCTGTACACGCTATCCTGATCGGTGTGCCCGCCCGCCTCAATCTGGCCGCGTTAACTGCCGAAGAACTTCAGGTTCTTTACGGCGTCAACGGTGCTCAGGCAGTGCTGCCCGATGTCAGCCGGGCGCGGCTGGAAGGCCGAACACTGGCGGGGCCGGAGATTCAGACCACCCTGACCTTCACGCCCCTGCCCGAGCGTGGGTGGGGAGCCTCGCCCGAGCAGACGCGCACGCTGGCTGCCGAAGACGCTGCCCTGCGCGGGCTGGGGGCACAGGAGCTGGGGGTGCATTACGCGCCGCTGATCAGTGGGGCGCGGCATCAGCGGGCTTACCTGCTGGAACCCGATACTGCGCTGGCCCTGCGCTGGAGTGAGACGCCCGACACCACGCACAGTCCGCACGGGCAGACGCCGCCGCCGTTCGTACAGGCCGTGACTTGGCTCAAAGACCGGGCCAGCGGCGTGGCCTGTGTCCTCACCACCGCCGCGCCGCAGCCGCCCACGCCGACCCTCAGCGAACAAATCGACCTGCACCGCTGGCCTGACCTGACTGCCGCCGCCCTGCTGGACGCACACCGGGCGCATGTGCTGAGGCATGGACGCGGCCAGAAGCTGACCCCCACCGAACACGCCGCCGAGGGCTGGGGCAAAGCGTGGCAAGCGGTGTACGCCCTGAACGTGGCCGCGTGGACACGCCGGGGCCTCCTGCTGGACATCGTGCCAGACGAACGGTAGAGGGTCTGGGCCGCTGCTGAGTCTGCCCCCTATCTGAACAGCCCGCCGCCCCTACCGCCCCGGCTGCGGCATAGTGCGGCCCATGACCAATCTCGCTGCTCCCCCCACCCGCCACGTCGCCTTCGATTGGGGCGGCGTCTTTACCATCGGTACCTTCGATGGCCGCTCCACACAGAACGTCTCTGACCGCAGCGGCGTCAGGGTAGAACGAGTCCGCGAAAGCTACTTCCGGTATGTGCGGCAGCTTGAAGTCGGCGCGTGGACACTGCCTCAGTTCTGGACGGTGATGCAAGAGGAAACGGGTGTGCAGATGCCGTATGCCGAGTTCGAGGCGCTGTATTTGGGCAGCATTCTGGACAACCTGCCCATGTACACCAGCCTCGCGGCCCTGTCTGCGGGCGTGCGCGTGGGCTTACTTAGCAACAACTACCCCGTCGTCAGCGATCATCTGCGCCGCGATCCCCGCTTCGCCCGCTTTGACGCCTTAGTGTTCAGCAACGAATTGGGCCAGAAGAAACCGCACGCCGATTCCTTCGCGGCACTGGAAAAAGCCATGCAGCACCCCGCTGGGGCCGTCGCTTTTGTAGACGACGTGCAAGAAAACATAGACGCCGCCAACGCTTACGGCTTTCACGGCATTCTGTACCATCACGAGCAGCACGCGAAGTTTGAAGCAGAACTGGCGGCGTGGTTGGGCGGCGAAAGCTAGAGCTTACCCTTGCGGATTCAACTTTAGTGCCATCCTTCGGGGCGGTTTTTTGGCTCTGACATGAGTAATACAGTTTCTCACGGGTTATGCCATTGATCTTTCCTTAGACCCTTAGACATCCCTGCTGGTGTACCTGCCGCACTGGTGTACCTCTGTGCGTCCCAAGTACACCACCCCCCAACCCAGTGTGCCCGCCGCACAATGCAGCTATTCAAGACCGGGCCGACGCGCCCCAGCACCAGCTCAGTTCCCACCTCTCCGGCAACGCAGAGGCAACCTTTTCACACCCCGATTCGCCCAAGGAGCCGCCATGACCCACGACGCACACAGCCCGCGCACCCACGCCGAAATTTTGGACAAGACTTGGAAGACTGAAGGCCGCTGGCAAGGCATCAAGCGCAATTTCAGCGCCGACGATGTGGTCAAGTTGCGCGGCAGCCTGCCCATCGAGTACACGCTCGCCAAGCACGGGGCGCAGAAGCTGTGGCGCTTGATGGCCGAAGAACCTTTCGTGAACGCACTGGGCGCACTGACCGGAAATCAGGCGATGCAGCAGGTGAAAGCGGGCCTGAAAGCCATCTACCTGAGCGGCTGGCAGGTGGCCGGAGACGCCAACAACGCGGGCCAGATGTACCCCGACCAGAGCCTCTACCCCGCCTCCAGCGTGCCCGACGTGGTCAAGCGCATCAACAACACCCTGCGCCGCGCCGACCAGATTCAGCACAGCGAGGGTAAGGACGACATCGACTACTTCGCGCCCATCGTGGCCGATGCTGAAGCCGGGTTTGGCGGCCCCCTGAACGCCTTCGAGTTGATGAAGGCCATGATCGAAGCGGGCGCGGCGGGCGTGCATTTTGAAGACCAATTGGCGAGCGAGAAGAAGTGCGGACACTTGGGCGGCAAAGTTCTGGTGCCCACCAGCCAGTTCATTCGCACCCTGAACGCCGCCCGCCTCGCCGCCGACGTGTCCGGCGTGCCCACCGTCCTGATCGCCCGCACCGACGCCGACGCCGCCAACCTGCTGACCAGCGACATCGACGACAACGACAAGCCCTTCCTGACAGGCGAACGCACCCCCGAAGGCTTTTTTCACGTGAAGCCCGGCATCGAGCAGGCCATCAGCCGCGCTCTGGCCTACGCCCCCTACGCCGACGTGATCTGGTGCGAAACCAGCGTGCCGAACTTAGAGGACGCCCGCAAGTTTGCCGAGGCCATCCACGCGCAGTTTCCCGGCAAGTTGCTGGCCTACAACTGCTCGCCCAGCTTCAACTGGAAGAAGAATCTAGACGACGAAACCATCGCCAAGTACCAAGTCGAGTTGGGCAAGATGGGCTACAAGTTCCAGTTCATCACGCTGGCGGGCTTCCACAGCCTCAACATGAGCATGTTCGATCTGGCCTACGGCTACGCCCGCAACCAGATGAGCGCCTTCGTGGAGTTGCAGGAGCGCGAATTCGCAGCGCAGGCACGCGGATTCACCGCCGTCAAGCATCAGCGTGAAGTGGGCACGGGTTACTTTGACCTGGTGGCAACGGCGGCAGGCGGCGGCCAGAGCAGCACCACCGCACTCGCAGGCAGCACCGAAGCCGAGCAATTCGGCAAATCGCACAAGGAACTGGCCGCCGCGCACGACTGAGCAGCAACGAAAGTAGGGGAGTGGGGGAGCCTTGAACGGGCTGCTCCACTCTCTTTGGTTGGATGCCCTCGGATGCATGGCGGGCTACCTTGCACCATGTTCGCCCTTCTTCTGGCAATGGCCCTCGCTTTTGCTGCCTCTGCTTCCTCTCCGCAAGCCACTGTCACTTTTCCCGGCATGGCCGCGCAGGTCGTCCGGGGGCAAGCCAACACTGCCCAGAACGCCGAATATCCTTGGACGCTCCGGCAAACCCTGTATGCACCAACTCAGCAGGCCGCCGCCGTGCGCTTTTGCTGGAATGCAGTGAAATATACGGGCTGTGAAACCAAGCTGGCATGGGCCGCACAGCCTGTGCTGACCCTGCCCAAAGGCGATGTGAGCCAACTGCTCTGGACTACGGACGGGAAATATCTGATCGGAGCCGGGGCCAATACGCTTCGGCTGTGGAATCTGGTGGGCGGCGTCAGAACGGCGGCGACTCCGGTGGTGGGGTCAGTGGTGCAGCGGCTTTGGCTGGCCCAGAGTCGTTCGGGCAAAGCTGATTTGTGCGTATCGGTGGGCCGTATGCTTCCTGTAAATGGTGTTTACCGCACCACCATGACGACTCTTCGCTACGCCCTGCCAACGCTCAAGGTGCTGACCGTGACAACACTGCCGCACATTCCAAGCCAGCAAAAAGCGAAAGAGGCGGAATGCCGCCCCCTTTCGTCGTCCGATTTGAATTAATCGCCTACTCCGTCCCCACTCCATGCCCGTCGTCCCTTTGCTCTAGCCGAAAGCCGTTGGGCAAAAAGTCGCGCACGAGGCCGCTGACGATGTCGCCGTGCGGGTTCACGCACACGATCCGGGCGTCGGGGCTAAATTCGTACAACACCTGACGGCAGGCTCCGCAGGGGCTGGCAGGCGGCGTGGCTTCCGAGTACACCACGATGTCGATAAAGTCGCGCCCGCCCGCCGTCGCCATCGCCTGAATCGAGCTTTGTTCGGCGCAGCGGCCTAAGCCGTAGCTCGCGTTTTCGACGTTTGCGCCCCGGTACACTTGCCCGTCTGCAGTTCTCAGGGCCGCGCCGACTCGGAATTTGCTGTAGGGCGCGTAGGCTTTGGCAAACGCGGCCTGTGCACCTGCCAAGAGTTCGGCGTCGGGCGTGATGCCGAGGCGGTCACTGGACAGGTCTGGGGTTCGGGCGGCCAAATTGACGTCACTCACGCACAGTCTCCTCAAGAGCTTCGGGCAGGGTTTCCTCGGTGGCCCGCTCTACACGCACACGTACCACGCGGCGTTGGTCGGCTTCTTCTACAGTAAAGGCCCAGCCCTCATGCACGAAGCTCTGGCCCACTTCCGGAATATCACCAAAGTGGTTGGTCATGAAGCCCGACAGGGTGTCGTATTCGCCCTCGCCGTCCTCCAAGTTGCTGCCCAGCCGTTCCTCGGCCTCGCCTACAGTCAGGCTGGCGTCCATCAGGTACACGCCCTCCGCGATGACTTCCACCATCGGCAGTTCGTCTTCGTCGGTCTCGTCGTAGATTTCGCCCACGATTTCTTCCAGCGCGTCTTCCAGCGTCACCAAGCCCGAGGTGCCGCCGAATTCGTTCACTACGATGCTCAGGTGACTTTTCTTGTCGCGCATCTTGGCCAGCAAATCCTTGATTTTCATGCCTTCGGGCACGAAATACACGGGGCGCATCACGTCGGCAATCACGGTGTCGTCCAGCGCGTCGAGGTGGCGCAGCATATCGCTGGTATGCACGATGCCCACGATGTTGTCGGCCATATCGTGAAAGACCGGAACCCGCGAATAGCCGTGTTCGGTGTTCAGTTCCAGCAGCCTCCGCAGCGGAGAAGCGCCGTCCACGGCCACCATGTCGTTGCGCGGCGTCATGATCTCGCGCACGGTGGTATCCGACAGGTCGAACACGTTGTACACGAGTTCCTTCTCGTCCTCTTCCAGTACGCCTTCCTGACTGGAGGCACTCACGATCATGCGAATTTCTTCTTCGCTGTGGGCGCTGTGGTGTCCGGTGACGCCGCGCAGGCCAAACAGCCGGACAACGGCGTTGCCCAGCGCGTTCAGGCCACGAATGGCCCACTTGAACACGAAGGTGAAGGCCAACAGGGGCCGCGTGACCATCAGGGCCACCTGTTCGCTGCGCTGCAACGCCCACGTCTTGGGGGCCAGCTCACCAAAAACGATATGCAGCACGGTGCTGACCGCAAACGCCAAGCCGAACGAAATGGCCGTAATTTGCCCTTCGGACAGCGAGCGGCCTTCCAGCAGCGGGCTGATCAGGTGTTCTATGGCGGGTTCGGCCACAAAACCGATGCTCAGCGACGCCATCGTGATGCCGAGTTGCGTGGCGGCGATATACAGGTCGAGGCTTTTGAGGGCCTTCTGGGTGGCGCGGGCCACCGTATTGCCTTCTTCTGCAAGCTGATCTATGCGGGTACGCCGGACGGCCACCAGCGAAAACTCTGCGGCCACAAAAAAGCCGTTGATCAGCACGAGTACGAACAGGGCCAACAGGCCAAGAATGTCATTCATGAATGGGCGCGCTCCATGCCGCGCCCCGGCGTTCCGCAAGGCACATGCTGCCCGCTGCTGTGGCTTGGGCCGGAATCGGCCTGCCAACCCGCAGCGTCGGACGCCGGAAAGGGTCTTCGGGTGACTGTCCTGTCACTTGGTCATACTTGATACTGCTGGGCCACAGCAAAAAACCCGCCCTGAGGCGGAGTTCACCGGGCGTGGATTCAGAGCCAGAACTCGGAGGCTCCATAGCAGACCGGACTATAGCACGCGCCCCGGCTGGTCAGAACCGCAGGATTGACAACGTCTTAAGGTTGAGATTATGGAGATGAATTTGCCGGGAGGCCCGACCTGTACTGTGTTTTCAGGGCTTTCCCCTTTGTTGGAAAAAGAGATCAAACAGCCACTCCGCCCCTCCGACAATCCAAACGCCACGGCCCATACGCAACCTAGAACAGTTGCCACAGCGCAGGCCCCAGCACCACTAGCCCCACCAGAGCAGCCCCGATACTGGCCACCAACACGGCGGCTGCGGCGGCATCTTTGGCTACTTTTGCCAGCGGGTGAACCTCTGGGCTGGCCAGATCCACCACCGCTTCCACCGCCGTATTCAGGAGTTCCAGCGACAGCACCAGCGCGCAACACAGCAAGATGGGGGGCAGCGGCACGCGCAACGCCAGCGCGAGAGCCAGAGCCACTGCCCCCGCCCAGACCTCGATTCTGAAATTGGCCTGCGAGCGGTACACCTGCCGCACCCCGGCCCATGCAAAGCCCGCCGAACGCCACCAGCGGCGCAGATTCAGGGCCGAGCCGTCTGAACGCATGCGCCCCGCCTAGATCCCGTCGGGGAGGGCTGCGCGGGCGGCGTCCCAAGCGCCGTGAAACACCGTCCACTCTGGCCCCGCCGCGCCTTCCTCGAAGCCCAGCCCATCGGCGTGTGGGTGGTCATGGCCCACCAGATGCGTCATGCCGTGACTGGCCAGCAGCGCCACTTCCCGTGTCAGCGAATGCCCCCGCGCCTCTGCCTGCCGCCCCGCCGTATCCAGACTGATGATGATGTCGCCCAAAATGGGGGGGACAAACGGATCGCCGGGTTCCCACGCGGGAAAACTCAGCACGTCGGTGGCCGCGTCCTCGCCCCAATGCTCCAGCTTCAGCGCCCGGATGGCCCGGTCACCCACCAGCACCACCGTCACTTCCCGCTCCTGCACCCCAAAATGCGCCATGACCGCTTCCAGCGAGGCCCGCAGCGCCGGACGCAGGCCCGCAGGCGGCTTTTTCTGAACGATCAGGTCGATCACATGGGGGAGCATAGCAAGGTTGGGGTGCGGCGAGCGTTCTCCGGGTGCGGTGGCTAGGAGTCTCAGGGTCTATGGTCTAGGGAAGGGCAGTTGCTCCTTTTGCAGATAGCCAGAAACGGCGTCGGGAGTGCATCCCCGACGCCGTTTCTGGCTTGTTGATGGCTCTAGTTCAGAGCCAGTTGCTCAGTCGTCTGCGCCTACCGGGTCGGTGTCCACTTCCGGGATGCTGGCAAACTCGCCCCGGCGTGCGGCCCGCTTGTCCTGCTCGGCATTTTCAGCGATTTCGTAGGCTTTGATGATCCGGCCCACCAACGGGTGACGCACCACGTCCACGTCTGTAAATTCGTGCCATTCGATGCCTTCGATGTTGCTCAGCACGCGTTTGGCGACGGCCAACCCGCTGGAAATATGGCGCGGCAAGTCGATCTGGGTTACGTCGCCCGTCACGACCACCTTGCTGCTGAAGCCCATGCGGGTCAGGAACATCTTCATCTGCTCGCCAGTGGTGTTCTGCGCTTCGTCGAGGATAACGAAAGCATCATTGAGCGTGCGCCCGCGCATAAACGCCAGCGGAGCAATTTCGATCACGCCGCTCGTCAGGTAGGATTCGAACTTGTCCTGATCCAGCATGTCCTGAAGCGCGTCGTACAGCGGGCGCAGATAGGGGTCAATTTTGGCCTGCAAGTCTCCGGGCAAGAAGCCCAGTTTTTCTCCGGCTTCTACGGCTGGGCGGGTCAGAATAATGCGCTTGACCCGCTTGTTGCGTAGGGCCTGCACCGCCATCGCCACCGCGAGGTAGGTTTTTCCGGTTCCGGCGGGGCCGATGCCGAAAGTAATGTCGCTCTTTTCGACCTTTTCCAGATACACCTTTTGCCCCGGCGTTTTGGGCCGGATACCGCGCGGCAGGCTCATGCCGTTCACCTGCGTTTCGGCGGCGAGGCTGCGCCCTTCTCCACTCAGGCGGGCCGAGCGCAGCAGGCTGTCGGGCGTCAGCTCACCGCCGCCGCGAATCACGTCCAGCGCGTCTTTGACCATGCGTTCGGCAGCCACCACGTCGGCTTCTTCTCCGGTAATGGTGATGGTCTCGCCGCGTGCGATCAGGCGGGCACGGGTCAGTTCGCGCATCCGGCGCAGGTTCACGTCGCCTGTGCCCAGCAGCGCAAACGCCTGACGCTGGTTGGTCAGCGTGATGGTGGCCGTCACCGGATTGCTGGTGGTCGGGGCCGTGGGTGTCCCGGTGTGTGCGCCGTTTGCAGCCGTTTCGGGCGTCTGAGACTCGGGCGTCTGTTCGGGCATCTGGTCTTGCTTCTTGTCTGTCAAGAGATTGGCTCCAAGCACGCCACACAGGCGCAGTCTCTCCCCGACTTGGCCGGGTGAGAGGAGAGGGGTGGGTTCGTCATTCGGATGCCCCATTGTCGGACGGGAAGGCAGAGGGGTGCGTGTCCCGCTGCACATTCTGCGGTGTTTCTGGGATGAGGGTCAGCAGATTCTCAAGGCAGAGGGCGCTGGAAGCTGAGGAAACAGCGGAAAGGATGGAAGAGCATGGCCGTAGCCTAAACCCGTGCGGCACGGGCCAGCCAGATGCAATTGGCCTAGCAGGGGCGCGGGGCTGGCTTAGGCCTTGAGCTTCCCACCCTGTTGTCTGACCATGTTGTCTGCCTGTGCGGCCTGACCCTGTTGTCTGATCTTTTTGAGGCGCGGGCCGGGATACACTTGGAAACGTGAGTTTCACTGGCGTCTATCCGGACGGGGCGCAGGCCGCTCTTCGCGCCTTTTTGTATGCAGACCCCGCCGCGCATTCCCTGTCTCCCGCCATGCACCGCGCCGCTTTTGCTTGGGCGGGCTTGGCAGGCAGTTACGAGGCGGTGCGTGTGCCGCCCGCCGACCTAGGCGCGGCCCTTGCCGAACTGAGGCAGGGGCGCATCTTGGGCGCAAATCTGAGCTTGCCCCATAAGGAAGCCGCCCTGCCGTATCTAGACAGCCTGACCGCAGCGGCGCGGGCTATCGGTGCAGTGAACACCATTATTTACCGGGAAGGCAAGCTGTTGGGCGACAACACGGACGCGCCCGGATTTCTTGCGGCTCTGGCGGATGTTGGCGTCTCTCCGGACGGAGCAGCGGTGGTGTTGGGTGCGGGCGGCGCGGCGCGGGCGGCGGTGTGGGCGCTGCGTTCTCCGCTCGGTTCTCAGGGGCGTCAAGTGTTTGTGGTCAACCGGACTCGTGCCAAAGCGGAACGCCTCACTGCCGATCTGGGCGGACTGGCTGCCGACTTGCCAGAGATTCGGTGGGCCGAAGTCGGCTTGATCGTCAACGCTTCCAGCGCTGGTCTGAGTGCCCCCGATCAGTCCCCACTCCCAGATTTCGATTTCTCCCCGTTGCCCAAGTCGGCCCTGATCTACGACATGGTCTACAAACCTGCGGACACCCGGCTGATGCGCGACGCCCGCGCCGCTGGACTGCGGGCCGAAAACGGGCTGGGAATGCTGGCCCATCAGGCTCGGCTGGCCTTCTTGGCGTGGACTGGGGTAGACGTTCCGGTGCGGGTGTTTCTGGACGCCCTGCACGCGGCGCAGGTGGTCAGTCCGTTGCCTAGCCCGGAGGCCGAGCATGTCTGAGCGCCCCGCACCGATGTCGGTCAAAGACACGCTGATAGACCAGCCGGATCACGGGCTGTTGGGCCGCACTTCGCGCATGATTCCGCTGGCGGTGCTGCTGCTGGTGCTGCTGCTGACGGTGGCGACGGCGGCCACCATCGCCCGTTTCGTGCGCGATCAGCAAGAAGCCCGCTTTGAGCGCGAGGCGACGGCCCACACCTTTGCCCTGAAAAACCGGATCGGCGATTACGAGAACCTGTTGCGGGCCACCCGCGCCTACTGGATGAGCAATCAGGACATGGTGTTGCCGTCGGTCTTCGACGACTTCGTGACCCGCCTTGACCTGACGCGCCGCTATCCGGGCGTGGCTGCTGTGGGGTTCGCCGCGTGGATTCCTGCCGCCGACACCGCCGAACTGGAAGCGGGCATCCGGGCCGGGGCCGGTTCCGAATACCGCATCAAGCCGCTGACCTCCAGTCAGGCCATGCGCGCGCCTGTGGTGACCCTGTCGCCCCTGAACAATGCTACGCAGAGTGCGTGGGGGTTCGACCTCTACAGCGACCCGGATCGCCGCGCCGCGCTGGATCTGGCCCGCCTGAACAACAGCGTGCAGGCCACCGGGCGCGTGAATTTGCAGCGCACCCCCGGTGGCCCGCCCGATCTCGGATTCCTGCTCATTTTGCCGGTATGGAATGGAATGCAGCCCACCGACGACGAGCAGGTTCAGGATGGAGGCGGCGGCACACGCACACTGGCGGGCTTCATCTATCTGGTGGCCCGCGCCGACGAGTTTCTGGCCCAGTTGGACGAGGGAGGCACGCCGAATGGCCTCAGCATCACGACCAGATTGGCCGGGCAACGGCTGGAAAAAGTGCCGCTGCCTGCCGCTCTGTCGTTCCGTTCCGATACCAAGCTGACCTTGGCAGGGCAGGCGTGGACGCTGAATTACGGCGCGCCCATAGGATTTGGGCGAGATCTGGCGGCCAATCTGCCCTTGCTGACGCTGCTGGCTGGGCTGTTGGTGGCCGGGCTGGCCTTCCGGCTGACCCATGTGCAGGTGCAGTCCCGCGAGAGTACCGAGCGAATCAACCGCCGCCTGACGCTGGTGCAGGCCCGTCAGGCGCGTGACCGGGCCGAGTTTGAGGCGATTTTTCAGGCCATGCAGGACGCCGCCGCCTTTACCGACGACACCGGGCGCGTGAGGCTGGTGAACCGCGCCCTGACCGAGCAATTCGGGGTGGACAGCGCGGCCCTGATCGGAGAACCGCTGGCCCGGTTGCATCTAGACCGCCGCTTGGAGGGGCGCACCACCTTTCAGGCCATCACCACGCCGTATCAGCGGGCCGATGGCAGCGTGTTCTCGGGCGAGGCCCAGCGCAGCGAAGTCGTCGACGGGCGCGGCGAGCAACTGGGCCTGCTGGAAGTGATCCGCGACGTGACAGACCGCGTGCAGGCCGAGCGGGCCGTACAGGCCGGAGAACGGCGCTACCGGGGCGTGCTGGACGCCATTCCGCACATTTTGTGGGCCAGCAGTCCGGCGGGCGACGTCACCTACGTGAACGCGCAACATCACGAGCGCCTGAGCGAAGGCAGCGTGCGGGAGGCGGTGCTGGCCGCCGATCTGTTGACCTACGACAACATGTGGCACAGCGCCTACGAAATCGGTGACCGCGCCCAGTGCGAGGTGCGCCTGCATGTGGGCGAGGCTTACCGCTGGTTCGTGGTGCGGGTGGCCCCGATTTTGGATGAGCGGGGCAGCGTGGCCGAGTGGGTGGCGAGCGCCACCGATATTCATGACCGCCTAGAGGCCGAGCGGCTGGCCCAGCGCAGCGAGGAGCGCTACCGGGGCGTGCTGGAGGGCATGCCGCAGATCGTGTGGCTCACCGATCCGGCAGGGTTGCCCACCTATTTCAATCGCCGCTGGGATGAATACGTGGGCGAAGAACGCGCCAGCACGGGCCTGCTGAACCTGCTGCACCCCGATGACCGGGGCGAATACCAGCAGCGCTGGGCGGCGGCAGTGAAGGCCACCCGTCCCTTCGAAGCCGAACACCGCCTGCTGGGAAAAGGCGGCTGGTACAGAACATTCGTGACGCGCGGCCTGCCTGTTCACGACGCGCAGGGTCAGGTCATCGAATGGGTGGGCACCAGCACCGATGTGGACGACAGCGTGTACGCCGAAACCGCCTCGCGCCTGATCGCCGACGTGTCCGAGCAACTGAGTGCCCGCGCTGAAGACCCGCTGGCCGCCCGCGCCGGGCACTATCACGCGGCGTTGGAACTGCTGACGGGACGGCTGGCCGAGAGTGCCGCCCTCTGGAGCGCCCCGCCCGAACTGGCCGTGTTGGCCGCCTCACGCACGGGCGCGGTGTGGCAGGCGGCCCATATGCAGGCGGCGGCAACGGCGGCGGTGCGGCGCGTGGCCGAGCTGGAAGAACCGCTGATTATTCCGTCTCATCCGCTGCTGCACGCCGTAAACGCCACCGGGGCGCTGCTGTTTCCGCTGATGGGCCGCGACGGCACCCTGCGCGGCGTGCTGGCCCTCACCTACCGACAGGCCCTGACTGACCGCGATCAGGAGTTGGCGCAGGAACTTGCCAAACGCTTTGCCACCGCCCTCGACAACGACGCCCTGCGTGTGCGGGCCATCAGTGCCCAGCAGGATTTGCAGGCCCTGAACCAGTCGCTGGAGGAACGGGTGCAGAGGCGCACGCTGGAACTTGAGGAAGCCAACCGCGAACTCGAAGCCTTCAGCTACTCGGTCAGCCACGACCTCAGAACCCCGCTGCGGCATATCGTGGGCTTTGGCGACCTGCTGAAAAAGGACGCCGGAGAGGGGCTGGGGCCAAAAAGCCAGCGCTATTTGGCCGTCATGACCGACGCCGCCAGCCGCATGAGCCGCCTGATCGACGACCTGCTGGAGTTTTCGCGCATGGGCCGTCAGGAACTGCGGAGCGGGCCAGTGCCGCTGGGGCCGCTGCTGGAGACGGTGTGGAATACGCTGGAACCAGACCGACAGGGCCGCGAGATTGTCCTGACCGTTGGCCCCATGCCCACCGTCCCCGGCGACGCCGCGCTGCTGACTCAGGTCTTCGTGAATCTGCTGTCCAACGCCATCAAGTACACCCGCAACCGGCCCGATGCCCGAATCGAGGTCAGTGCCGAGTGGCCGCTCCTTTCAAGCTCCGGAGCATCCGAGTCGGTGCACACGCAGTCTGGCCGGGTCAATCTGCAAAAAGCCGCCCAGAATCACGCCGTCATTACGGTTCAGGACAACGGTGTGGGATTTGATGGGCGGTATGCCGACAAATTGTTCGGGGTCTTTCAGCGCCTGCACCGCGCCGAAGAATTTGAAGGCACGGGCATCGGCCTCGCCAACGTGCGCCGCGTGGTCATGCGGCACGGCGGCAGCGTGCAGGCCCAGTCCGTGCCGGGGGAGGGGGCCACTTTCCGGGTAACCCTGCCCCTCCAGTCGCCGCAGACCTGAGGATTCCAGCCTAGGACTGCACCCTGAATTGTTCACACATAGTCCTGCACCCTGAGTTTTCCACATTGCCCGCCCGCTTCACCCTTTAAGCTGTATCCCCACCTATGCCCAGTCCGGAGACCCAATGACCCTGCCTATTCCCGCCCTCCGCGCCATGCCTGCTCGCGGCGACGTTCTGCACATCCTTCACCTGGAGGACAGCGAACTCGACCATGAACTCGTGGCGATGAACTTGGCCGACGACCTGCCGTGGACGGTGCGACTGGAGCGTGTGGAAGACGAGGCGTCATTTATTCACGCTCTGGAAACCGATCCGCCGCACTTGGTACTCAGCGACTTTGCCCTGCCCGGATACGACGGCCTGAGCGCCTTCCACGCCGTTCATGCCCGCGATCCGCTGCTGCCTTTCATTATCGTAACGGGCGCGATGGGCGAAGAAATCGCGGTGGATACCTTGCGGCAGGGTGTGACCGATTACATCCTGAAACAGCGGCTGGAACGCTTGGTGCCGAGTGTGCGCCGCGCCATTGCCGAGGTCGAGGCCCGCGATTCCCGCGCCCGCGCCGAGCAGGCCGTGCACGAACTGAACCAGTCGTTGCAGGCGAGGCTGCTGGAAGTAGAACGCCTGCGGAACACCGCCGAACGCCAAAGCCAGCGCTTAGAAGTGCAGGCGCGGCAACTGGAGGAGGCACTGAATCTTCAGAAGACGTTTTTGGCCGAAACCAGCCACGAACTCCGCACGCCCCTGACCGCCCTGCTAGGCTACCTACGCCGCGCCGAACGCGAGGCAGGCGGCAGCCAAGTGCTGCAAGATGCCCAGCGCGTGGCCGAAAATATGACCCGCCTCGTCAATGACCTGTTGCAATTGTCTCGCGGCGAACTGGTGCAGAACATAGAAATGCATTTTATGAATCTGGGCACACTGCTGCGGCAAGTGGGCCGAGACTTTAGTGTGAAAGCCGAAGTGCCTGACGTAGAAATCGTGGGTGATCCGGGCCGCCTGACGCAGGTGTTCGTGAATTTGGTCAGCAATGCCGTGCGCGTGTCGGGGTCAGCCGATCTGGTCAGCCTGAACATCGTGCCACGGGCCGGAGAAATAGAGATTCGCGTCGTCGACAAAGGCCCCGGCGTGCCCGACGCCATCAAGCCGCGCATTTTCGACAAGTTCTACCGGGGCAAAGAGGCAGGTTCGGCGGGGCTGGGCCTCACCATCGCGCAGCAAGTGGTCACGTCGCACGGCGGCACGATTGACGTGCTGGACACCCCCGGCGGCGGCGCAACCTTCCGCGTGCGCCTGCCCATGCCCGATGAAGACAATGGGGAAGACGACGGGTACGCCTAGAAAGACGTTGTGTAGGTGGTGAATGGGAAAGGCGTAGTGGCTGACTTTGCCCCATGTTCCGAAGGCGCTAGCCTAAGCCCATGAAGAAGACCCTGAACGTGACTTGGTTGGGCGAGCAACGCTACCTCGGCGTCAGCGAGAGCGGCCACCAACTGCTGATCGACAACAGCCCCACCAAAATCGGTGTGTCCCCAATGGAAGCCCTGCTGGGCGCACTTGCTACCTGCACTGCCTATGACGTGGTGGAAATTATGAAAAAGCGCCGCACGCCGTTAAGCAGCTACCGCATAGAAGTGGAAGGCGAGCGGGCCGACACCGATCCCAAACGCTACACCACCATCACCGTGCGCCATATCGCCAGCGGGGAAGGCGTGACCGAGGACGCGCTGAGCAAGGCCGCCCACCTGAGCCACGAAAAATACTGCTCGGTGGCGGCGAGTATCAGCAGTGAAATCGTGCTGGAAACTAAATTGGGGTAGGCGTTGGCGTGACAGGGCCGAAGAACGTCTAAGAGTCTAAGAAAAGAGCGAGTGCTTCAGCTTTTGCCCTTCCTTAGACCCTAGACCTATAAACTTCTTGCCCTCAGGCCGAACAATCAAAGCTGCCAATTATTCTTCCGCCGTCCCCTTTGCGGCAGTGGCGGCGGCCCGCTGCGCCCGGATTTTCATGACCTTGTGCATGTTGTCCAGTTCGCCCATGCAGGGCTGCTGAGGCCCAGTGGCGTGGTGGCGTTCGTCTAGGGTCAGGCACCAGCGGGCGGCGTACATTTTGGCGGTGGCGTTCAGGGCGGGGCCGGAGCCTTCGCCACCGTTTTGAAAGAACGCCACGACCATAAAATTAGGGTTGTCGATGGGGCCATAGCCCTCGTACCAAGCGTTGGTGTAGGCGTAGCCTTTACGGAAGCTCATTCCGTTTTCGGCAGTTCCGGTTTTGCCTGCGGTGCGTACCGGGAACCACTGCGGCCCCACCACATGCTGAGCCGTACCCCAAGGGGTCGTTCCGGCAGTGGTGATGTTCATGCCTTCCTTGACCAGCCGGAAGTCGGCCTGTTTGCCCGGCACCTGTTCGGGCAGTGGGCGCGGTACGGGCTTGCCTGCCACCGCTTTCACCAGCGTCAGCGGGCGGCGTTTGCCCTCGTTCACAATCGTACTCAGCACCGACGTGACCTGTGCGGGCGTGACCAACAGACTGTCTTGCCCGATGGCAAAGCTGAGCGACTGGCCGGGGTAATACACCAAGGGTTCTTCTCCGGCAGCCTTGCGGCGCAAGTTGGCGCTCTTGTAAGTGTCGGCAAAATTCAGCGGCGTGGGCAAATATCCGCTCTTTTCGCCCACCAGTTCCAGCCCGGTGGGCCGCCCGAAGCCCAACTCGTAGGCCCGCTTGCCCAGATAGTTGGCATAGGTGATGGGGTCGGCGTCTATAGAGGCTTGGTAGTACCACGTATTGCACGAATAGGCGATGGCCAGCCGCCCATCCACGTTGCCGAGGCTGCCGCTGCGGTACCAGTTGTAGCGCGGGCCGCCGAACCGCACGCTGGGCAGGCAATTGAAGGTCTTGTTGCCCCAGCGTTCTATATAGGCCAGCGTGCTGGCGGGCTTAAACACACTGCCTGCATCGAAGGTCTGTACCACCCGGTTTTGCATCACGGCGTCCAGGCTGCTCGAGAGCAGAGCCGCTGTTTTGGCCGCGTTGTCGGGGCTGGGCACACGGGAAAACCAATTGGGGTCGAAGGTGGGGCTGCTCGCCATTGCCAAAACCTCGTTGGTACGCGGGTCTATGGCAATAATTGCGCCGCGTGTCAGCGGTTCGGGGGGCTGAGCGTACTTCAGGCGGCCCGCGTTCACATCGGTCAAGCCTTCCCGAAGGGCCTGTTCGGCGGCGCGTTGCAGGCGGCTGTCTATCGTCAGGGTCACGTCTTGCCCTTTTTGGCCCGCATTCAGCACCCGGTCTGTTTGGGGCTTGCCGTTGGCCGTCACTTCGCGGCGGCGCAGGCCGTTTTTGCCCTGTAACGTCTGTTGCAGGCTGTACTCCAGTCCCGACACGCCCACGAGGTCGCCCACCGTATATTCGCCCTGCGCGACCTGCTCCTCATTGGCTTCCAGCACGTAGCCCAGCGCGTGTGCAGCGAACTTATTCTCAGGATAGATCCGCTCTACACGTTCGCGCAGTTCTAGGCTGGGAATCAGCACCGTGTATTCGTACAGGGCCGACAGCTTGTCCTGCGGGATGTTGCGGGCCAACACGGTTTCCGTTTCTTTGCTGCGGTCAGGTTCGCGGGGTTGGCCGCCGCTCAGCACGTCGGGCTGGATTCCCGCCAAATACACGATCTTGTCCCAAGCCGGAAACGCTTGTTCGGGGTCTTTGGGGTCGCGCCGCCCGGTATAGATTAGGTCTACCGCGAGGCGGTTGGTCGCCAGCAACACGCCGTCACGGGTACGAATTTCGCCGCGCAGGGCGGGAATCACTTCGTCGCGCTGAAAGTTGCTGTCGGCCTGCACGGCAAATTGGCTGTGCTGCGTGATCTGCAACTGGTACAGCCGGAACCCCAGCCCCGCCAGCGCCAGACTGAGGCCAAACGCCACCCACTGCACGGCGGGCGCACCGCTGACCTGCGCTTTGGTGCCCACGCGCCCGGCTCCAGCCCGCCCCCCTGTCCCCACCGCGCCCCCACCCGCCTTTTTGCGAATGCGGTTGCGGCGGTCTATCACGTCTCCGGCCCGCGCCCGACTCATGACAGGCCGTCCTCTGGGCCGGGACGCTCGCCCATTCCCCAAGTGACCAACCGATTCCAAAATGGGTAGATCAGCAGCGTGCTGAGCAGCGCCATCGGTACGGTTTGGCGCAGGGTCTCTACCGTGACCAGATCGGAGCGCAGCCAGTAGGTGAGGAACAAGAAAGCCGCCCACTGCCCTACCGTTGCCGCCAACACGGTAAAGAGCGCCTGAAAAATGCCCGAATCGCCCACGTAGCGCCGCACCAACAGCACCAGCAAGGCTCCGGCCCCCACGCCCGCCGCGTGCAGGCCCAGCGCTCCGCCGCCCAACACGTCTTGCACAAGGCCCACACCGTAGGCCGCCACCACCGCCTGCACCGGGGGCAAGCGCCACGCCAACGCCGCGCCAGTCAGCAAAAACAGGTCGGGAGCCGGAATCCGCAGAGGATCGAGCAACCGCGACAACACGCCCTGCACGATCAGCAGCAGCAAGATATAGACCACCACGCCTACCCAGCGTCCCGGCCCACGTGGAGCCAGCCCGGTATTTCTGCCGGAACGCCTTAACATGTGTAAAAAACCTGTGTGGTACGGAGGCAATCGGCAAAGGGATAGTGGGGGGCAGCGACACGAACACAGACACGAACACAGCCGAACACGGCAGACTTCACAGGCAGCTCAACCATAGACCTGCCCTATGGTAGTGCCCGCTACGGCTTCACACTGCGGTCTAGGTCGGCATTTCCCTACAGTTCCATGTCCAGTCCCAGCCACGTTGGCGCTCATAGCCCTTCCAAAATGGTCACGTCTTCCACCACGCCCACGTCGATGGCGGGCCTCACGATCACAGTGCGGTTCACGTCGTTGGGGCCGAGTGGCAGCACACTTTCTATCGTGCCCACCCGGATGCCTACCGGGTACACGCCGCCCAAACTGCTGGTCACCAGCACGTCGCCTACCTTCACGGGCACACTGCGCGAAAACTGCGCCCGCAAACGGTCTGGAGACACCCCCACCGCTAGGCCGCGCCCGCCCCGGTTGCCTTGCAGGGTCACACCCACGCTGCTTTCGGGGTCGACGAGGGCCACCACTGTGGCGCGGTTGCTGCTCACGCCCGTGACTTGGCCCACCAGACCGCCCGGAACAGTCACGGGCATTCGCACGCGCACGCCGTCGTCGGTGCCCCGGTTGAGGGTAATGCGGGCCAGCAGTGGACTCGGATCGACGGCCACCACCTGTGCAATGCCCAGCGCGTTGGGCGCTTGCGTGGCCGTAATCTGCATCACTTGGCGCAGGCGCGACACTTCCCGCGTCAGCAGTTCGTTGCGCTGCCGCAGCACGTCGTTTTGTTTGCGCAGACTGCCCACTTCGCCCGCCAAATTGCGCTCGTTGACCACCGTGGTATAGGCGCGGCGCAGGTTGTCGGCGGCCACCACGCCGATGCGCGTAATCGGGGCCACCGAACCCGAAATGGCAGTGGGTACGATCACCTGAAAGCGGGTGGCTACCATACTCAGCAGCAGCAGGCCGCCGTACACCAGCAGCACGGAACGCCAGCCTTTCATGCCGTGCCCGAATGTAAAAAGAACTGGCCCACACAGGTCACGCCGAAGACACCCCGACAGGTTTGGGGAGAGAGTCGGCGGAGAGGTTGACGGGATTCAGTTGGCCCCACACGGGCACGCCCGCCGCCCGCAGCAACCGCGTGACCAGCGTCAGAGGAAAGCCCACCACGTTGGAATAATCGCCCCGAATGCCCGACACCAGCGCCATGCCCACGCTCTGAATGCCGTAGCCGCCCGCCTTGTCCAGCCCTTCGCCCGTAGTGGCGTAATAGGCGATTTCTTGCGCGGTCAGGGGCCGAAACGTCACGTCAGTCCGCTCTACTTCGCAAGCTAAGCCTGCTGGCGACTGTACCGCCACGCCCGTGAGCACCTGATGCGTGCGGCCTGCCAATGCTTCCAAAAACGCCCGGTTTTCGGCAGCGTCGGCGGGCTTGCCCAACAATTGCCCGTCTACCGCCACCACCGTATCGGCGGCAATAATCACAGCATCCGGATGCAGGGCGGCTACGGCTCTGGCCTTCAGCGTCGCCAGTTCTGCTGCCAACCGCGCCGGATCGGTCTCTGGGCTGTCTTCCGGCTCGCCGCTGACGACTACCCGGAAAGTCACGCCCAAGTTGCCTAGCAGTTCGCGGCGGCGCGGGCTACCCGACGCCAGAATCACTTCAGGAAGGGTGATTTCAAGAGGGTCTGCCTCCGGAACGGTCATTTCAGTGCCCTCATTTCAGTACCCTGTGCCAGTCTTCTCGCCCGCCACCAACGCCACGCCGCCCGAGGTGCCGAGGCGAGTTGCGCCCGCTTCGATCATTTCCAGCGCGTCGGCAGGAGAGCGCACGCCGCCCGCCGCCTTGATCTGGGCGCGGCCCGCGATGACGTCGCGCATCAGGCGCACATCGGCAGGCGTGGCCCCGCCCGTGCCAAAGCCAGTGCTGGTCTTCACGAAATCTGCGCCACCTTTCACGCTGGCTTCAGTCGCGCCGCGTTTCTGGTCATCGGTCAGGTAGCAGGTTTCGATAATCACCTTCAACACCCGGTCTGGAATGGCCCGCCGCACGGCCCGCACATCGGCTTCTACGGCGTCCCAGTTGTCTTCCAGCGCCGCACCGATATGAATGACCATATCGATTTCATCGGCCCCGGCTTCGGCGCTCAAGCGGGCTTCCAGCGCCTTCTGGTCGCTGCTGACGGCTCCCAGCGGAAATCCGCAGACGGTGGCGACTTTCACGCCGCTGCCCGCCAGTTCGGAGACGGCCATGGGTACATAGACGGGGTTGATGCACACGGCGTAAAAATTGTGTTCGCGGGCCTCGGCGCACAGCGTGCGGATGTCCTCGGCGGTGGCGGTGGCTTTAAGCAAAGTATGGTCGATGTACGGAGCGAGCTTCACGCTGCCCATGTTACGCGGCAGAGGGTAAGAAAGGTAAATGACTTGGGCGGATGGGGGAGAGGGGCTTGGTTTACGGGGGCTGGGTCTAAGGGTCAAGGGTCGAAGGGTCTAAGGTGCTGGGGCGGGAACGATTGCTCGGTGGCCCTCTTACCCCGCTGTTTCACAGCGCCCCTCTCTGCTGAGCAGCTCTGCGAGTCCCGCAAAGGGCGAGGGCTAACAGCTAAAGGGTAGAGGCTTGGTTTGGCTCCCTCACCCTTGACTGGCACAGCCCGAAGGGAGGGGGGAGGGCTGGGGAGGGGGTGAATGAGCAACGCGATTGCCCTTCCCTTAGACCCTTCGACCCTCGACCCTTAGACGCCCCTCCCCCTCAGCCGAATCTTGCCAAATGCTCTACGCTACGGCCATGACCACGCCCGACGCCCCGGAAACTCCCGAAACCTCGCGCTTGCAACCCGGCGAAGCATTTCCCGCCTTCGCGCTGCCGGATGCCGATGGCAAAACGCACGCGCTGGCCGACTATGCGGGCAACTACGTGGTGCTCTACGTGTACCCCAAGGACGACACCCCCGGCTGCACCAAAGAAGCCTGCGATTTCCGCGATTCTGCGCCGCTGCGGGCGGTGGGCGCGGCCATTTTGGGCCTCAGCCGCGACGATGCGGGCAGCCACACGGCCTTTGCCGAGAAATACAGCCTGCCTTTTCCGTTGCTCAGCGATCCCGACGCCACGTTTATGAAAGAAATCGGATCGTATGGCCCCAAAACGCTGTACGGCAAAACCAGCGACGGCGTGAAGCGGCAAACCTTCGTGATCGACCCACAGGGCAAACTGGTGAAATCGTGGCTGGCCGTGAAGGTGGAAGGCCGCGCCGACGCGGTGGCTGCCGCGATTGCAGCCGATCAGGTGGGCCATGCCTGAAGCCCAACTCAGTGGGCTGGAAGCCCTGAAACGGGAAGCGGCGGTGCGGGCCGTGGCGTTGGTAGAAAGTGGTATGCGCGTGGGCCTCGGCACGGGCAGCACGGCCAAATACGCCATAGAAGAAATTGGGCGCAGGCTGGCGGCGGGCGAATTGTCAGGAATTGTGGGCGTGGCGACCAGCGAGGCGAGCGACGTGCTGGCGCGGCAAGTGGGCATTCCAGTCGAACCGCTAGACCCCCGCCCCCTCGATATCGCCATAGACGGAGCGGACGAAATCGACCCCGATCTGAACCTGATCAAAGGGCTGGGCGGCGCACTGCTGCGCGAAAAGCTGACCGAAGTGCAGGCCCGGCGGTTTATCGTCATTGCCGATCACACCAAACTCGTGTCTGGTTTGGGCGAAAAAGCCCCTGTGCCGATAGAAATTGCCCGCTTTGGTTTCCTCTCTACCATCGAGCGGTTGCGGGCGCTGGGCCTCGGCGGACGGCTGCGGCAACCCGGCGCACAGCCTTACGTCAGCGACAACGGCAACTATATTTTTGATGCCGCGCTGCCCCAGCCTTGTGATGCCCTGACGCTGGAGCGCACGCTGAAAGGCACGCTTGGCGTCATCGAAACCGGGTTCTTTTTGGGTATGGCCGAACGCGCGTTCGTGGCGGGGCTGGACGGGGTGCGGGAGGTGGTGCGGCGGGGTTGAGTTGTTGGGTGAATCCCCCAGTCAGCTCCGCTTAAAGGCGAGCGCAGAAGCAGTTGTCCTCTCCTCTAAGGGGGGCGTTGCGCCAGCAACGGGGGGTTCACACGCGACTCCACCCTCAATCCAGCCCCACCAATTGCTGCCGCAGCACCTCCGGGTCACGGGTGGGCAGATCGCAGGTGTGGCCCACGCACACATACGCCGTGCCGCCGCCCGGACGGTCTTGCAGCACAGGCAGATCGGTTCCGGCCTCGGCAAAGGCCAGCGCCGCGTAAGGCAGGGCGTGGGCGGCCACTACCCGTTCCAGTGGCGCACGTTCGGCGGGCGTGCCGATGATGGCAATCTCCAGATGCGGCGCGAGCAGGAAGGCCGCCGCCTGCCACAGCCCCCCGAATCCCCCGGTGGCGGCCAGCAAGTCGGCGTGGTGGCGCTCTACGACTCTCCGCGCAATCGTTTCGTCGGCTTCATCGCCAAAATAGCGGTGCATCCACACGGCCAGCAGCGCTCCCGCTCCGTTGTCCGACAGCACGGCGGCGTCAAAAGCCTGTGCTTGCCGCGTCAGCAGGCGTTCGGCCTTGCCCCCGGTGGAGTAGAACAGGCCCGCTTCTTCATCCCAAAACTCGCGCCGGATGATGGCCCAGAGTTCCCGCGCCCAGTGCAGGTGCGCCGTGTCCCCGCCCGCCTGAAACAGCGCCACCAGCCCCAGCGCGTATAGGGCGTGGTCTTCCATCAGGCCTTCCACGCGGGCCACGCCACCCTTGAAGGTATGCCGCAGGGTGCCGTCTGGCAGGCGCAATTCCCGGCGCACAAATTCGGCGTTCCGGCGGGCGATCTCCAAATATTGACCGTCGCCCAAAATCCGGCCTGCATCGGCAAAGGCGGCCAGTGCCAGCCCATTCCAAGAGGTCAGGCGCTTGTCGTCGGTGCCGGGTTGGGGGCGCAGTTGACGGGCGGCGTGCAGGCGGGCGCGGGCGGAATCTAGGCGGGTTCGCAACGCTTCTTCCGGCTCGCCCAAATCACGGGCCAATGCCTCCAGCGGTGTCAACACATGCAGCACGTTGCGCTTGCCCGCGTCGGGGCGGTGCGGGTCTTCAAAATTGCCTGCGTCGGTCAGGTTGTAGTAGCGCAGGATCAGGTCTGTTTCCGGCCCCTCACCCAGCACCTCCCTCACTTCCTCCGGCGTCCACGTAAACGTCAGACCTTCCACACCCTGCGTGTCGGCGTCCTGTGCGCTGTAGAAGCCGCCGTCCGGTGCAAGCATTTCCCGTTCCAGATAAGCAAGTGTGCCGCGTGCCACCCGCGCAAACTCCTCATCGCCGCTGACCCCATAGGCCCGCAGCAGGGTTCGGGTCAGTTGGGCGTTGTCGTACAGCATCTTCTCGAAATGGGGCACCAGCCAGCGTTCATCCACGCTGTAGCGGTGAAAGCCGCCGCCTAACTGGTCATGAATGCCGCCACGCCCCATCATCTTCAGGGTGTGCAGGGCCATCTCGCGCCCGCTGGTCTGGGCCAAAAGGAAATCCAGCGTCGTGGGGGCCGGAAACTTGGGAGAGCCGCCAAAGCCGCCGTGGGTGCTGTCGTAGGCCCTACGCAAATTATCCACGCCCTGCCCCAAAAAGTCGGGCGTCAATTGCCAGCCCGTTCCCTCTGCGGCACGCGGGCGGCTCGCTTCGCGGATATGGTCGCCCAAGGCCTCAGCGTTCGCCAGCATTTTCTCTCGCTGGGTGGCCCAAGCGTTGGCTACACTCGCCATGACCCGGCCAAAGCTGGGCATGCCGTAGCGGTCTTGCGGCGGAAAATACGTGCCTGCATAAAACGGCTCGGCGTCGGGCGTCAGGAATACGGTCATGGGCCAGCCGCCCTGCCCGGTCATGGCCTGAGTCGCGGCCATATACACGCCGTCTACGTCTGGGCGCTCCTCGCGGTCTACCTTCACCGCCACAAAATGGGCGTTCATGTAGGCGGCGGTGGCCTCGTCTTCAAAGCTTTCGTGCGCCATCACGTGGCACCAGTGGCAGGTGGAATAGCCGATGCTCAGCAGTACGGGCACGTCGCGTTCTCTGGCTTCGGCAAAGGCGGCGTCGCTCCACGGCTGCCAGTTCACCGGGTTGTCTGCGTGCTGAAGCAAATACGGGCTGGACTCGGCGGCGAGGCGGTTCATAAGTGCAGGGTACGTGCCCCGGCGGGCCTTTGGATAGATGAATGTTATGCAAGCGTAGACTTCCCCCCCTTGTCCGCTTCAAAAACCGTCACACTATAGGCATATGGCACCGCACGACCCGGCTCTTACACCAGAAGTCGCCCCTTTTGAAAACCCTGTCCGCGTCCGCGCGGGCTTTTCCTTAACCTTCGACGTGCCGTTTCCCACGCCCATGCTATTCGTCGTGCAGCCGCAAGACCGCCTCGATCCCACCGGAACCCGTCAGCGCATCATCGATCAGCGGGCGCTGGGCGCGGCGCAGGGCATCCACACCTACACCGATTCTCACGGCAATACGGTGTGGCGCATGCTGGCCCAGCCGGGAACCCTCACCATCGGCCACGACCTAATCGCCGAAATCACCCGTTACCCTGACCCCATTTTGCCTGCCCTGCGCAAAATGAACGTGGAAGACTTGCCCGACGACACCATCGGTTATCTGCTGCCCAGCCGCTACGTCGACAGCGATCTGGTCAGCGCGGAAGCGTGGGACAGGTTCGGTCACATTCAGGGCGGCTGGGCGCAGGTGCAGGCCATCAGCGACTTCTTGCAGGATGAATGCGTGTACGGCTACGGCAGCAACTCGTCTACCACGGCCAAGCAAGCCCTCGACAGCAAACGCGCCGTGTGCCGCGACTTCGCGCATATGGGGGTGGCCTTTGCCCGCGCCCTCAATATTCCCGCCCGCTACGTGTGCGGCTACATGCCCGACATAGACATCGTGCCCGACCCCGTGCCGATGGACTTCCACGCTTGGTTCGAGGCGTTCCTCGACGGCCAGTGGCGCACTTTCGACGCCCGCCACAACAAACCCCGTGCAGGCCGCGTGCTGATCGCGCAGGGCCGAGACGCCAGCGATGTGGCGTTCTCGACCACCTTCGGCAGCGCCCGCCTGACCCACATGAAGGTCTGGGCCGACGAAACCAGTCCTGAAACCACGCTGGACGACTTACCCCGGCCCCGAGTGTTCTGATCAACTCTACAAGTGCGGCGGCCTAATACCAAACTAAGATGATTCCAGTGCGTTGTCTGGAATCATTCGAGTAACGCGAGTACTAGAAAATACGGGATGGCGACGATGGACGAACATCCGGTGGGTTTGCGGATGTTCGGGAATCAAAGCAATCCCGTATAACTCAAGCCGCCGTGCCCATTTTGGCCCAAAAAAGGTAAGGCCGACCCCAAGTAAGGCCAGCCTTCCGTGCGCACGGGCTTCACCCGGCCCGCTGTCTATTCAGTGCGCTGATACGTTTAAGTTAACACCCTCATTGTCACAGCGGTGTCACAGCTCTATGCCGGGTCAGTAGATGTGTTTATGAAGTTCGCGTTAATGTGGGTCGGGAGTTTACTATAACTCACTGTTCAGCAAACGCTACAGCGCCCGCGTCTGAAACACCATCACCTCACTGTGCGTGTCCAGCGGGCCGCCGTGAAAACTGCCCGTCACGCGGGGCGCTTCAAATCCGGCGTAGCGCAGCAACCATTCCATTTCAAAGCGCGTGTAGTACCGCTGCGTCAGGGTGTAGTGCCGCCGGGTCAGCCGTCCGTCTGGGTGGGTGGTGTCGGCGTGGTATTCGGTGGTGATGTGCTGGCGGGGTTTGTCGTGGCGCTGCACCAAAAACACGTCGGTGCGCGAGCCGTCTGCGCCGTAAAAGGTTTCACCCTCGTGCCGCACCGTATTCATCTTGCCGAAACGGGGCAGATAGAGGTCGAACACGAACGCGCCGCCCGGTGCCAGATGCGCGTGAATGTTGTGCAGCGCGGCCAATTGTTCCCCCGGCGTGTACAGATGCATCAGGGCATTGAAGGGCGCGAGCGCCAGCCCGAAGCGTTCCTCCAGCCGGAAGGTTTGTGCGTCGGCTTGTACAAAGTTCAGGCTCAGGCCATCTGACGCCGCCCGCGCCCGCCCCCGCTCGATCATGCGTGCGCTAGGTTCAATACCCGTGACCACCACGCCTCTCCGCGCCAAAAACGCCGTGACTCGGCCCGTGCCTGCGCCGATTTCCAGCACCGGGCCGCCTGTGCGTTCGGCCACACCCGCGTAAAAGTGCAGGTCGTCGCGGTAGATGTCGTATTGGTGGTCGTAGAGGTCGGCAAAGTCGTCGTAGTTCACAGGGAATAGGGTAGGCGCTTTGGGTGGATCGTGGGCGCAAGTGCTCCGGTTTACGTGTTGTAGTGGATTACTTTCTACTCAGCACATCCCGCCATCCCCGCGCTTTTACCCCCCGCAATTCCCCCAGTGGCAGGGCTTGCCAACCTGCTTCTTGTATCTGCCGCAGCAATTCGGGTAGGGCGGGCACAGTTACGCTTGCGCCGGGGCCAGCGTCGTGCAGTACCAAGACTGCGCCGGGGTGAAGTTTGGCGAGCACTTGGGCGGGCAGGCTTTCGGGTGTGGCCCCCCGCTGCCAGTCGCCGCCTTCTACGCTCCAATGTGCGCCCGTGACCCCTGCCATGTGCTGCCCCAGCACCGTTGCCAGCGTGTACGCGCCGTGTGGAGGGCGGTGATAGCGGGCCACTTGCCCCGTGACCGCACTCACCCGGCGGGCGGCCCTCACTGGGTCAAGCAACGCCCCCCACGGCGAGCGAATCCACGCATGCACATGCCGCGCCGCGTGTGGTTCCACTTCATGCCCCTCTTGCAGCAAACGGGCGATCAGGTCAGGGTGCGCCTCGGCGTTGGCCGCAATGACGAAGAAGGTGGCCCGCACCCCCGCCGCCCGCAGAGCATCCAGTACGGCAGGCGTGGTAGCCGGGTCTGGCCCGTCGTCGAACGTCAGAGCAACAGTTTTGTCAGTCCCAAATCCCTGCCGCACAATCCCCAGATTCAGCCGCTGCACCAGCAGATAGGGCAAGCCGATGTAGACGGCCCCCACCGCCCCTAAAATCCCAACCTCCCGCCACCACAACCCACTCACCACTGACCACTCACCACTAACGGTTTTTCCATTGTTCTGCCCAACTTGCCCAATACCGCTGCTGCCACCCTGTCCGCCGCATCCGGCTTACTCACGGCCATAGCCCCGGCGCTCAGGCGGGCGCGTTCGCTGGCGTCTAGGGCGTGCAGGACAGAGCCGCGCAACTGATTCTGGTCTTTGACCCACAGGGCCGCGCCGTGCCGCACGAGGTAGTCGGCATTGTGTTCTTCCTGCCCCGGAATCGGTTCGTAAACTACCAGTGGCACCCCCAGCGTCGTAGATTCGGCCACCGTAAGGCCGCCCGCCTTGCCCACCACCAGATCGGACGCGGCCAGCAGTTGCGGAAAGCGCCGCGTAAAGCCCAGATGGTGAATGGTGGCCCCGCCCAGCCGCGTTACCCCCTGCTCCTTGGCTCCGGCCAGCACCAGCACTTGCACGCGCCGCCCCAGCCCGCCCAACTCGGTCAGCACGCGGCCCAACGCCCGGTAAGCGCCTGTGCCCCCGCCCGACAGCAAAATCAGCGGTAACTCTGGGTCTAGGCCATGTTCCTCCCTCAGCGCCGCCTGATCCGAGCCGATGAGTTGGCGGTAAATCGGCGCAATCGGAATGCCCGTGACCACCACGCTCTCCGGCGGAATCTTCCACTGGCCCATCTGTTCCCGCGCCTCATCCGTCGCCACCATCAGCAACTCGGCTTCGGGCCGCGCCCAGTGGTGATGCACGCGGTAATCGGTGACCACTAGGGCGTTCAGGAAATCTGCGCCCAGCCGCATGCGGGCAGCGTTGGCAAGGGCGGTGGGCGTGGGGTAACTGCTGACCACCACTTCGGGCCGCACCTCGCGCACATCGCGCAACATGCCGCGCCTGCCCAGCCACGTGAATACATTGGTCAGCGCCTTGGGTTCCGACTCCCGGTCTGTCCAGTCATAAAAGGCGCGGTACATGCCGGGAGCGTGCCGCAACCACCAATCGTAGATGTGCAGCGTGAACAGGCGCTCCACAGGCGTCATGTACTCGATAAAGTCGGCGTGCCGCACCTCCAGCGTCGTGCCCGCCGCCCGTAAGGCCCGGTCTATCGCGTCGTTGGCCTGATGATGCCCACTGCCAAACGAAGCAGAAACGATCAGCGCCCGCAAGGGATCAGGGGCGGGAAGCTCAGGCAGAGCAAGCTCAGGCATTCGCGCCGCCCAAAGCTATTCCCACGATCCACGATCCACACGCTGTTGACCTTCCCACTGTCCACTGACCACTCACCACTAACCGCCCCTTCATCCCCGCCTCAACAGCGCCAGTCCCAGCCCTGCAAACACCACATTCGCCAACCACACGCCCACTTCGGGCAGACCGGGCAGCAGCGGCGTCAGCGTGAGGCCCAGAAAAAACACCAAGTAGTAGCCCACCGCAATCATCAGGGCGAGGCCCAGCGACACGCCGAGGGTGCGCCCATACCGCAGCGCAAAGGGCAGGGCCACCAGCGCCAGCACCAGATTTCCGAAGGGCAGGGCCAGCTTGCGGTTCAGGTTCACGCGGGTGGTTTGTCGCTCGGACGCTTTGGCATTCTTGTCGTTCAGCACGGCCATCAGCTCATTCCAACCCTCGCCGTCTGCGCCGATCGCGTCGGCATAGGTCGCCAGCGTTTTCTTGCGGCTCAGGCCCGTATCTATCGCCAACGTGTCGGAAGGTTTGGGCGGCAGAATGACGCTGGGGAACACGGCTTGCACCGCTTCACGGAAGGCCACCGGGTCAGTCTCGGACACCTTCGACAATTGCGCCGCAGCCGCGTAATCTACGCTGTACACGCTGTAACCGCGCAGGGTCAGGCGGTTGTTTTCAAAGGTTCCGGCGTCGGCGAAAATAATCCGGCCCTGCTTGGGTGCGTCGGCTGACCACTGTTCCAGCCTAATCTGTTTCAGTTCGCGCTTGGCTCCGTCATAGCCGCCCAAAGCGAGTGTCAGATTGTTGCCCAAATCCACGGTTTTGCCCACCAGTTGCGACAATCCAGCGCCCGTCAGGACATCCCAGTACAGGCCGCGCGTCTCTATGTTGGCACGCGGGGCCACCCACAGCGACAGCCAGATGGAGAGGGCCGTGACCACTGCCGCCGTGACCCACACGGGCCGAGCCACCCGCCCCAAGCTGATGCCGCCCGACTGCACCGCCACCAATTCGCGCTCGGTTGCCAGTCGCCCGAAAGCCACCACGGTCATCAGTACTACCGCCATCGGCAATACTTTCACCAGCGTATCGGGCGTTTGGTAGCCGATCCAACGGGCAATCAGGCCAATGGGCACGCCCGTCAGCCACTGGCTGGAAATGAAGAAATAGCCGAAGCTGAGGATGGCCGTGAACAGCAGCGCACCCGCCAGCAGCGGCGGCAGCAGCTCTAGCGTGACGTAGCGGGACAGGCGGGTCATGGAGTGCCTTTGGCCCGGTGGCTGGATTGTGGATCGTGGATCGTGGTCAGCTCGCATCTCTCCACGATCCACTCTCTACAATCCACGATCCTCACCCTTTCGCCACAGCAAACAAAATCGTGGCTTCGGCGGCCAGCACGCCGTCTACCTCGGCGCGGCAGGTGGTTTTGCCCAGTCCCCGGCGCAGAAATTCCAGTTTGGCGTGTAGGTGTAGCACGTCGCCCGGAATGACTTTGCGCTTAAAGCGTGCGCCCTCGATGCCCGCGAGATAGCCGATCTGCCCCGGCTCCATCCCCTCGCGCATGCAAAACATGCTGGCCTGCGCCAAGGCTTCAATAATCAGCACCCCCGGCATCACGGGTTCGCTGGGAAAGTGCCCCGTAAAAAACGGCTCGTTGACACTCACATTTTTGACGGCATGCACCACGCCGCCCTCTGCGCTCAGCACGCGGTCAACCATCACGAAGGGGAAGCGGTGGGGCAGGATGTTGAGGATGTCTTGGATCAGCAGGGGTTCGGTCATGTGGCTCCTGTGGGGCGGAAGGCAGTCTAAGGGTCTAAGAAAAGAGCAGGGGATGCAGCGTAAGCCAAAAAGCGGGCGCAGCCATCTTATCCGGCCCGCGCCCACTCTTTCGCCTAACAATCCTTAGACCCTTAGACGCCCCCTACCAGCGCACGCTATCGGCGCAAATAGTTGTCGCTCGAAACAAGGCTGTCGCCCAGCACCGGAATCATTTCCAGCGCCATGCCTGTACCTACCGCGACGGCTTCCACGGCGTTTTCGGCCACAGCTACGGGAATCCCGGTGGTCTGGCGCAGCAGTTCATCAAAGTTACGAAGCAGGCTACCGCCGCCCGTCATCACGATGCCCCGGTCAATAATGTCGCTGACCAGTTCGGGCGGCGTAATTTCCAGCACGCGCTTTACGCAGTCCACGATTTTGGAGACGGGTTCCGACAGGGCTTCCACCACGTCATGGCTGTCCAGCGAAATGGTCTTGGGCAGACCGTTCACGAGGTCACGCCCGCGCACTTCTGCGGTCAGGCTTTCGCCGTCGTTCAGCAGCATGGCCGCGCCCACTTTCACCTTGATTTCTTCGGCGGTGCGCTCCCCGATCAGCACGTTATGCTTGCGGCGCACGTAGCGGATGATGCTTTCATCGAACTCGTTGCCCGCGATTCGCATAGACTCGCTGACGACGATGCCGCCCAGAGAAATCACGGCCACATCGGTACTGCCGCCGCCAATATCGACAACCATGCTGCCAATCGGCTCGGCAATCTTCAGGCCCGCGCCGATTGCGGCGGCCAGCGGTTCCTCGATCAGGAAGGCCCGCTTGGCATTCGAGTTCAGGGCGGCCCGCAGCACGGCGCGTTTTTCTACGTCGCTGACGTTGCTGGGCACCCCCACCATCAGTTGAGGCTTGAATCCGAACAGACGGCCCGCATTGCCCTGCACTTTTTGCAGGAACATGGTGATCATCTTTTCGGTCAGCCCTTCATCGGCAATCACGCCGTCTTTGATAGGCCGCACCGCCACGATTCCGCCCGGCGTGCGCCCGATCATGCGGTAAGCCTCCTCGCCCACCGCCTTGACCTGCTTGCTGTCGCGCGTCATGGCGATCACGCTGGGTTCTTGCAGTACCAAACCACGGGTCTTGCTGTAAATAAGGAACGTCGCCGTTCCCAGATCAATGCCAATATCTTCAGACAACCGCACGCATTTCCTCCGGTTCCCAATTGGGGAAGCCCAGCGCAGGCTTTAGATCCTGCCAGGGCGCAAACCCTGTCATGGTATCACGGGCCATGAGGAGAGCTTAAATCACGCCTCATCCAATTAAAATTGACCCAATCTCTTCATGTTCATCAGCCTGTCAGCGCGGTTTGATATACGCCCCTAACGCGGCCACCGCGCTAGTCAGGACGGCCAGCACCAGCGCCCGTGTAAATCCCGGCACATCGGCCCAGCCCAGTCCGGCGCTCATGGCACTTTCCAAGCTGCCCACCGAGCGCAACCACAGCGGCGCACCCGCACTCAGCGCCGCGAAAGCGCCCAGTGTCAGGGCGGCCAATCCAGCTCCAAGCACTAGCAGCAACAGGGTCAGAATCCACGCGACAACGCGCACTGAACCCCCTGCGATCTTGACGAACCCTTCATTCGGGGCATTCTAGTTGTGCTGGGTGGGAATGGGGTGAAAAACCCAGCATTGGTGCTGGCGGGGGCCGTCTGATGCCCTGCTCAGCCGCTACACTGGCCCGCGTGTCTTTGCCTGCCCGCGTCCGTGTGACCCGCCCGCCCTTGCCCTTGTCTCACACCCTCCGCAACGCCGTTGTTCGTATGTTCCCTGCCGCTCCAGTAAAGGAACTCACGGCTGCGGCATTGGCAATTGCGGGCGGGGCCGTCATCGGCGCTTCTTTGCGCTGGGACGGGGGAGAGGCCGAGTTTATAGAGTCGGGGTGGCGGGGGCGGGGGATTGAGGAGGAGTTGGCGCGGGTGTTGGGCGATTGAGGTTGGGGTTGCTTGCCTTGTCCCACGATTTGCCCCACCCCCCAGCCCCCTACCCCACCGGGTAGGGGGAGCGAAGCGCTCCGTTCGGGAGGATTGATCTTGTCGCGTTTTGAGTCGGCCCAATCCCTCACTTGAACCGGAATCGCCAGTTCATTCCGAAATGGAATTGGCCCGCGCGTTGCACGCACGACGGCCTCACATGGATGTGGCGGGAACGCTGTGTGTTTGTTCTAGCCCTCTCCCCTTGCGGGGGAGGGCGCTGCATAGCAGCGGGAGGGGGAAATGAGCGCCAGCGATTGCCTTTCGCCCTTCCTTAGACCCTCAGACCCTAGACCCTCAGACAACGCCTCCTCAGACCACCCACTCCAACCGCCCCATTCCCCTCACTGTCTGCCTAACGCCCGTTTGGTAGCCTAGCCCCATGACCGCCACCCTAGCCGCCCCCGGCATGTCGTTTGCCCTCTCCGACGAGCAGCGCATGATCGTTCAGCACGTGCGCGAATATTGCCGCGCCGAGATTGCGCCCAAAGCCGCCGCGTTTGACCGGAGCGGCGACTACCCGCACGAGCAGTTGCGCGGGTTGGCCGACATGGGCCTGATGGGGGCCACCGTGCCCGAAGAATGGGGCGGCGCGGGGCTAGACAGCGTAACCTATGCGCTGTGCCTAGAGGAAATCGCGGCGGCGGATGCGAGTGTGGCCGTGATCGTGAGTGTGCAGAACGGCTTGCCCGAACAGATGATCTTGCGCTACGGAACCGACGCCCAGCGCGAGCAATATTTGCGCCCACTCGCCACCGGGCAGCACATCGGCGCGTTTTGCCTGACCGAACCCGGCGCGGGCAGCGACGCCGCCAGCCTGAGACTGAAGGCCGAAGCCGATGCTGACGGTTGGATTCTGAACGGCAGCAAGGCGTGGATTACCAGCGGCGGGCAGGCCCACACCTACCTCGTGATGGCCCGCACAGGCGGAGCGGGCGCACGCGGCGTCAGCTGCTTCGTGGTGCCGCACGACGCCCCCGGCCTCAGCTTCGGCAAGCCCGAAGAAAAGCTGGGTCTGCACGCTGCCCATACCACCACCGTCAATTTTGATGGCGTGCGCGTGGGCACAGATCAACTGGTTGGCGACGAGGGCCAAGGCCTGATTATCGCGCTGGCGAGTCTGGATGCGGGGCGCATCGGCATTGCTATGCAGGCACTCGGCATTGCCCGCAGTGCGCTGGAACATGCCGCCCGCTACGCCCTAGAGCGCGAGCAGTTCGGCAAACGCATCAGCGAATTTGAAGGCGTGTCGTTCAAGATCGCGCAGATGGCCGCCCACACCGAGGCCGCCCGGATGATGGCCCTCAAAGCCGCGTGGCTGAAGGACGCGGGCCAGCCCTACGGCAAAGAGGCCAGCATTGCCAAGCTCCTTGCCAGTGACGCCGCCGTGAACTGTAGCCGCGACGCCATCCAGATTTTCGGCGGCAACGGCTACAGCCGCGATTACCCCGTAGAGAGGTTGTACCGCGACGCCAAAGTTACCGAGATTTATGAAGGCACGAGCGAAATTCAGCAGTTGGTGATCAGTCGGGCCGTGTTTAAGGAATTGGGTGGGTGAGGGTCAGAATTGAAAATTAAAAGATAGTCGGTCAGAATGAGGCATGGGTATAAGAGTTGGATTCTATTTAGGCTCAGAAGACGGGATGCTTGGACACTTCTTGGGCGCACCTCTTGCTGCATTCCACGATTGGTATATATCTGTATCCGAAGAGTTCCCCAATGACTTCAACCCCGACGCCATAGAGCTTCTAAAAAGTGTGTTGGATAAAGGTTCTGCTGTTTTGGAGCATCCAGCTAACGCCAAAGCCACCGATGCTCTCCTCACCGACTTTTATCTGACGTTTGTCTCTGATCAGAAAGAGGATTCAGCCTACCCGTTTGAGTACGCTCATGAGTCTTGGGTTAATATCAGATTTTATAGAGATGCCATTACCGCTAGAGAAGAGCGCCTACCACTTTCGGTCATTCGCCTCTTAGAATATATTTTTACGGGTAGACCAATCTTAAGGTCGCGTGATCACCAGCCTTTCTACTCAGAAGATGGTGGCGTTAGGCTGGCTTTTTGGACTTATAAAGAGGTAGCTACGATTGCGCGAGAACTTCTAGGTGCAGAGTTTACGGAAGAGGAAGCTCTGTTTCGTAATATCTCTGGGGCTGTCAACCACGCTCTACAAAAGCAAACAGGAATCATCATTCTTGTTGCATGAATGAAGCCGCCCACCCTTCGGCAGACGGCCCATCTCCTTAGACCCTAGACTTTTAGACCCTTAGACCTGCTTCAGTCCGTGTAAGCCCCAACCGCCGCGCTACTCACCAGTTTCGCGTATTTCGCCAGCACGCCGCGCTTATAACGTGGTTCCGGCTGCACCCACGCGGCCCGGCGGCGCTCAATTTCTGCGTCGTCTACATGCAACGTCAACTCGCAGGTTTCGGCGTTCAGTTCAATTGTGTCGCCCTCATGCACCAGCGCGATGGGGCCGCCCACAAAGGCTTCCGGCGCGACGTGACCCACCACCAGCCCAAAGGTGCCGCCCGAAAAGCGCCCGTCGGTAATCAGGCCCACGCTGTCGCCGAGGCCCTTGCCGATGATGGCACTGGTAGGCGAGAGCATTTCGCGCATGCCGGGGCCACCTTTGGGGCCTTCGTAACGGATGACCAGCACGTCGCCGGGGTTGATCTGATCGGCCATGATCGCCGCCATGCTCTCCTCTTCACTCTCGAAGATGCGGGCAGGGCCAGTAATTTTGATGCTTTTCAGGCCCGAAATCTTGGCGACGCTGCCTTCTGGGGCGAGGTTGCCGCGCAGAATGGCGAGGTGGCCCTGCGCGTACAGCGGCTGATCGTAAGGGCGAATCACGTCCTGCCCGGCGTTGGGTTCTTCCGGCTCGCTTTCCAAGTTCTCGGCAATGGTTTTGCCGGTCACCGTCAGGCAGTCGCCGTGCAGCAGGCCCTCTTTCAGCAGCATCTTCATTACGCGGGGAATGCCGCCTACATCGTGCAGGTCAGTCGCCACATATTGGCCGCTGGGTTTCAGGTCACAGAAGACCGGGGTGGCCTCGCGGATGCGTTCGAAGTCGGCCAGATCAAGGTCTATGTCGCAGGCGTGGGCAATCGCCATCAGGTGCAGCACGGCGTTGGTGCTTCCGCCTACTGCCATAATCACGGTAATCGCGTTCTCGAAGGCCTTCTTGGTCAGAATGTCTTTGGGCCGGATGTCTGCTTCGATCAGTTTCAGCAGGGCGCGGGCGCTGTCGGCGCTGCTCACGGCTTTTTCGGCGTCCACGGCGCTCATGGTGGAGGAAAACGGCAGGCTCATGCCCATCGCTTCGAAGGCGCTGCTCATGGTGTTGGCGGTGTACATGCCGCCGCAGGAGCCGTTGCCGGGGCAAGCGCGTTTTTCGATTTCATTGAAGTCTTCGCGGCTCATTTTGCCCGCGCCCAGTGCGCCCACCGCCTCGAACACGCTGACGATGGTCAGGTCTTTGCCGTTGTAATGGCCGGGCTTGATGGTGCCGCCATACACGAAAATAGCCGGAATATTCAGCCGCGCAATGCCGATCATGGCTCCGGGCATGTTCTTGTCGCAGCCGCCCACCACGATCACGCCGTCATGACTCTGGCCCCGGCTCACCGTTTCGATGGAATCGGCGATCACTTCACGGCTGACCAGACTGCACTTCATGCCCTCGGTGCCCATGCTGATGCCGTCCGACACGGTAATGGTGCCGTACACCTGTGGCATCCCGCCGCCCTCGGTGATGGCCCCGGTGATGTGGCCCGCCAGTTCGCCCAGCCCGTTGTTGCAGGGCGTGATGTTGCTCTGCGCGTGCGCCACGCCAATAATCGGCTTCTCAAAATCGCCGTCTTGAAAGCCCACCGCCCGCAACATGGCCCGGTTGGGGGCGCGGGCGTCGCCCTGCGTGACCTGATGGCTGTTCCAGTTCAGTTTGCGTTTGCTGGTGGTGTCGGTCATGCGCTACAGCATAGGCCCGCGCAGGCGGCAGGGGAGGCGTGTGGGTCAGACAGGGGCGGAGGGGTTGGAAGGTGAACCCCCCCGTTGCTACGCAACGCCCCCCCTTAGAGGTGGGGACAACAGCTGTTGCGCTCCCCTCAAGGGGGGCTGGCTGCGAAGCAGACTGGGGGGTTCACCCGCAATCTTTACTTAAAAACCCCCTACTTCAAACTGCTCACATACGTTGCCAACGCCGTCAATTCCTCATCCGTCAGCCCCTGCGCGGCGGCGTGCATGGCCTGCGGGCTGGGGTGGGCATACGGCACGACTTCGCGGTATTCGGCCAGTTTCCCTTCGGCATAGGCGGGGGCAAGGTTGACTATGCCGGGCATCACCAGTGCGTCATTCCCGCGCCCATCGGCTCCGTGGCACACTGCACAGGCGATCAGCTTACGGGCCGGGTCACCCTTGGCATAAAGAGTTGCGCCCTGTGCCCGCACCGCTGCGTCAGTATTCGGCCACGCCGGGCCGGGAGCGAGCGTGGCAAAGTGGGCCGCGATGTCGGCCATATCCTGATCGCTCAGGCGTCCGGCGATGTTTTGCATGGTGGGATCAGGCAACAGTTTGGCTTTAAAAGCCACCAATTGTTGCCGCGTAAAGCTCGCCACCTGTCCAGCCAACGCGGGCACCGCTTCGTCTTTGCTGACCCCACCCACGCCGTGACAGCCCGCGCAGTTGGCGCTTATCTGTGCGCCCCGCGCTGCATTGGGGGTTGTAAATTTCAACACGGGCAAAGTCACTGTGGCTACAGGAGCCGTCTGAAGTGCGGCGGCCACGATAGGGGAAGCCAGCAGCACAGGCGCGAGCCAGAGCAGAGCCGAACGAAAACGGGTGGGCATAGGCAAACCTCCGGGGCTGGGTGAGGGGAGCAGTGGTGTCAAGGGTTGCAGGAAACTGTAATCAGCATACCTGTTCTGTTGCCCCACACAACGCAAATCCTCCCGCGTCCCGTCTCTAGCACTGCCTCCCTAGTCCAGTTGCCACACATGCGCCTTCAGATGCCGTGCTTGCGGGTAATCCTCGCCCAGTTGCAGGCGCACATCCAGCCGCCCCCGCCGCGCAGCTTCGGGCAGGCCAATTTCCATCATGCGATCAAAGGCCACCGGAGACACGCCCGCATGGTTCAGCATCGCCAGCAGTTGCCCACCGGGAGCCGTGACTTTGGCGGCCAGCGTGGCAAGGCGGGCGTAATCGCGTTCGGCCCGCCACACGCCCGACTTTTTGCGGGCAAAACTGGGGGGGTCAAGAATCACCAGATCGAACAGTTGGCCGCGCCGCCGGAAGTGTTCCAGCCACTCGAACACGTCGCCGGAAATGAAGTCGGTTCGGGGCGCATCCAGCCCGCTGAGGCCGTAATTTTCCTGTCCCCAGTCCAGCACCTTGCGCGACTGATCCACATTTTTGACGTTGCTCGCGCCGCCCAACAGGGCATTCACGCCGAAGCCGCAGGTATACGAAAAGGTATTCAGCACCCGCCCCTCTTGGTGTGTGGCGTGTTCGCGTACCCACTGCCGGGCGCGGCGGGAATCGGCAAAGAGGCCCACGCTCAGGTCTGCACCGGGCCGAATCAAGAATGGCACGCCTTCCTCCAGCACAGTCACTTCGGGCCGCGCCTCGCCCCACACGGGATCGGGCGGCGAGAGCAGGTCACGCGCAACGTTGGCCGCATGCCGCGCTTCCACAGGCCGCCGCTTCAGGTACACGCCCGCCAGTTGCCCCGCCTGCGCACAGGCTTCGGCCAGGCGTTGTTCATCGGCGGGCCACAAGTCGGCATACAGGCTCAGAATGCCCGCGTCACCTGCCAGATCTACGCAAAACAGCCCGCCCGTTTCGGTGGTATGCACCGCCCGATAAAACGTGGTGCCAGAAGCCGGAAGATGCGCCCGAGCCGCCCAAGCGTCGGCCAACAGCTGTTCTAAATTGGCTGGAAGAGTAGAAACTTCACCCGTCATGCTGCCCGCCTTTCCCACTGACTCCTCACCACTGACCACCTACGGTTTTTTACGGCCTGCCCCCCAGAATCCACCACACTGCCGCCGTCGCCACCGCCGTAATGACCCAAAACCGCAGCGTGACGTGTGTTTCGGGCCAGCCGCTCAGCTCAAAATGGTGCTGAATAGGACTCATTCGGAACACGCGCTTGCCCCGCGTTTTGAACGATACGACTTGAATAACCACGCTCAGCACGGCCACGACGGGAATGATGGCGGCCAGCGGCAGCAGCCAGACATCGGCATAGAGGATGTACGCGCCCGCCGCGATAGCGCCGATGGCGTGGCTGCCCATGTCGCCCATGAACACGCGGGCCGGGTGTGCGTTGAACCACAAGAAGCCCAGCAGCACGGCCACCAGCAGCGCCGACACAGGCGACACCGCCAGCAACGGCAGCAGCACGATGATCGCCACGCCGCCCAGCAAGCCGTCCAGCCCATCGGTAAAGTTGAAGGCGTTGACCGAACCCACCATGACCAGTGTGAGCAAAACAATGTCGCCCGCCGTGCCGAACGAGGGCACGAGTTCATGGCTGGCAAGCGGCGCGGCAAAGTAGGCGAAGATCAGGCCCACCAGAATTTGCAGCGGAAACTTTTCGCGGGCCAGCAGTTCCTTTTTGCCGCTGCCCCGCATCCGCGATACCACTTTCAGAAAATCGTCCAGCCCGCCGATGATGCCCATGCCGAGGGCCACCCCCATCAGCAGCAATTCCCGCGAGTCGCCCGCCCGCCCGGTGAGGTACAGCGGAAAAAACACGATTGCTAGCGCCAGCACGAAGGCCACGCCGCCTGCCGTGGGCGTGCCTTCCTTCACCAAATGGGTTTGCGGCCCGTCTTTGCGAACCGGCTGCCCCCAGCCCCGCGCTTTGCTGACCCGAATAAACAGACCCACCAAAAACCAAGACAGGAACGCCGCGAGGATCATCATGGGCGCACCTGTTTTGGGCGGTGGGCAGGCGGGCAACTGCGGGGCAATTGGGGTGGCAAGAAAGTGGGCAGCATCTCAACCGGGGAGAGTACCACGCGCCGGACTGGGCTGGGTCGGGGGTGAAGGTGATTCGGGTTGTGAGGAGATTAAAGCCGCGTGTAAACCCCCCAGTCTGCTTCGCAGCCAGCCCCCCTCAAGGGGAGCGCAACAGCTGTTGTCCTCCCCTCTAAGGGGGGGCGTTGCGTCAGCAACGGGGGGGGTTGTTCTGCCGAGGATTCCAAGTATTGTCAGAAACCTACGGGTTGGAACCGAGTCCTCACAGCATCCAGACAAGAGAAAAGCCGGAGCATTAAGCCCCAGCTTCTTCCGTTTGGCGCGTGGTTTTCCTCCACTCCACAGACCACGTCCTACTCTCTATCTCATCGGCCTTACTTAAGCTGTGCAATCACCGCTTGAGTAAATTCTTCCGTGCCTGCCGTGCCGCCCAAATCGCGGGTGCGCGGGCCTTCGGTCAGCACGGTGTTCACGGCGTTGTCTATTTTGGTTGCCAGTTCGGTTGCGCCGATGTGGTTCAGCATCAGTACGGCGGCCAGAATGCTGGCGGTAGGATTGCTGATTCCCTGTCCGGCGATGTCGGGGGCGCTGCCGTGAACCGACTCGAAGATGCCGAACTTGTCGCCCACGTTGCCGCTGGCCGCGATGCCCAGCCCGCCCACCAGTCCGGCGGCGAGGTCAGACAGGATGTCACCGAACATGTTGGTCATGACCAGCACGTCGAATTGGCGGGGATTGCGGACAAGCTGCATGGCGGCGTTGTCCACGATCATGGTGCTGGTGTTCAGGCCTTCTACGGTCTTGGTGTGATCCAGAATCGTGTTTAGAAACAGGCCCTGCGTCACGGGTAACACGTTCGCCTTGTGCACGACGGTCAGGCGCTTGTCACGCTTCATGGCAAGGTCGGCAGCAAATTTGCCGATGCGCTCGCTGGCGTCTTTGGTGATCACGGTGTCGGCAATGGCCGTGTCGCCGTAGCGCCGCTCCTGCTCCACGTATAAGCCCTGCGTGTTCTCGCGCACGATGACCAAATCTACGTTTTCGTAGGCTCCGGGCACAGGACGGGTGCGTGTGGGACGCACATTGGCATACAGGCCGTACTTCTGGCGCAGGTGGCGAATGGCCCCGGTGAACCCGGCAGGCTTGATGCCGCTGGGGCTGGTGGCCGCGCCGAACAGGGTCGCGTCGGTGTTTTCTACCGCGTCGTAGGTGGCCTGCGGCACGCTGGTGCCGTGATCCAAGAAGTACTCGTAACCGGCTTCCGCGATTACGTACTCTGCGTCGAACCCGGCAGCGTCCAGAACGCGGCGGGTGGCGGGAATGACCTCGTGACCGATGCCGTCTCCCTCAATTAAACAAATACGGTACTTCGCCATAAGGTCAGTCTAGAGGACGGGCGGGGCAATTGTAAGAATGGAAGCGTTACCGGGGGCGTGACTGGGGTTGGTCTGGGGTCGAAGGGTCTGAGTCAAGACAATCGCTTCGCGCACTTCTCCTCACCCCGCTGCAACCCAAGCGCCCCTCTCTGCTCCGCAACCCTACGAGTCCCGCAAGAGACGAGGGCTCACAGCCAAGGGCAAGAATCTGGGCTGTTGCTCCTCCACCTTGAGGGGGGAGGCTGGGACTCGTAGAGCTGCGAAGCAGAGGGGGTGAGTGAGCGCCAGCGATTGCCTCCCCCCAACCCATCCTCAGCCTACGACCTGCCCCGCCAACTCCCGCGCCCGCAGTGGCCCCAGCAAAAAGCCCTTGCTGCCCAGTCCGGTCAGTTGCCACCAGCCCTGCTGCGTTTGGCCCACCCTCAGACCCGACAACCGCGAGCCGCTCCAGCGCCCGGTGACTTGCACGCCGCTCATGTCGGCCAGTGCGTCACCCTTTTTCAGCAGCCAGTCTAGCGATCCCAGCGGCAGCGGGCCAGCATTAAAAGTGAGCGAGGGTTCCTCAAAAGTCGCGCCTAGCACACCACCCAGTGCTTTTCCAGAGGGGGCAGCAGGGGAGAGGTAAGCGCCGAAGCTGATGGGCAGCGGAGACACAGGCCGCGAGAGCAGCAGCATGGTTCCGGCGCGGTGGGTAGCAGGGTGGCCCGCCCAGCTTGCGCCAACAGAGCCGCCGCACCACACCACCGCTTTTCCTTCCAGCCGTGTACCGCCGTGTAACTCTACCGATGTCGCGTCCCACTTGCGTGCCTGTCCCAGCACCACCCGCGCCCCCGACGCCGCCAAGAGTGCCCGCGTGAAGGCCGCGCCGTCCAGCCAACCACCTTCCGGCAGATGTAAAATGGCGTCCCAGCCGGGGCTGAGCGGCACAGGCGATTCAGCCGGAGTGAGCCAAGTGTGGGCAAGTTCGGCGGGTAAGCGTTTTTCAAAGCGGGCGCGGGTGCGGGCATCGGGCACAGGCCGCAACACGCCAGTCTTACCGTGTGGCACGTCGTATCCGCCACCAACTAGGGTCTGAACCAACTCCCAAGTCAGCGCCATGCCTTCCACCGCTCCAGCGTCTACCGCGCCCGATTGCCCGCGCACTGGGTTCAACAAGGCCGCCGGAACCGTGCTGGCCGCGTGAAGGCCTGCATCCAGCACCGTCACAGTTGCCCCTGCCAGTGCCAGAAAATAGGCCACCGACGCGCCTGCTACGCCCGCTCCGATCACCAAAACGTCGGTCAGTTTGCCACTCCACTCGGCAGTTTTTCCCCCACCTGCACGGCATCTGGCAGCATGTTTTCGGCAGGGGGCAGCGGGCAAGTCCAGCCGTCGCCATACGCGCAGTACGGGTGATAAGCCATATTAAAATCCAGATGCACCAGCGTTTCGTCGCTGTCGGGGGCTTGGGCCAGCGGGGCATCCAAATACCGCCCCGCGCCGTAGGTTTCCCCCGTGCGCGAGGTGGCGTCGCGGAAGGGCACGAACACCCGTACGGGTTTCTCCTCACCCAGCGGCGCAAACAGCGACAGCGTATGCGGGCCGGACGGCAATTCCACCGTCGCAACCCCAAACCGTGCCATCGTCCGGGTTTCGCCTGTATTCGTGCCCAGTGTCATCTCGGCCAAGTCGCCGGGTTGCACGGGCATCGTGAAGACCCACGCCGGATCGGGCGCGTAGTAGCTGAGGCCCCGGAAGTCGGCCAAGGCTGCGGCTCCAATCGGCCCGCGTCCCGCCGCAAAGTGCTCGTCTTTGCGCCGCCGGAACTCGGCAACGGCTTCGGCGTGCGCTTGGCTCACCAATCCACCTTCATCGTCTGGCCCGCGTATTCCACCACGTCGCCGCGCCGCAGCTTCTTGCGTCGGCGCGTCTCTACCTCGCCGTTCAGTAGCACTTCGCCGCCCTGGACGCGAAATTTAGCCTCACCGCCCGTTTGCACCACGCCCTGAAGTTTGAGAAAGTCTTGCAGATCAATCGTGTCTGTAGGTTGGTCGTTGCGCCCGGTCATGGGGGCAGGGTAGCAGGCCGGGGCGGGTGGAGTGTGGGGCGGGTTCACCGCAGAACTGCCCCTCTACTTCGCAGCTCTGCGAGTCCGACAAGGGGCGAGGGCAAGAACTTTGAGTCGGGTTGGAATCTTTTCTTAGACCCTTGACCCTTAGACGTTTTTCGACGTTCCATACCCACTTTTACGGCTTGTACTGCCCCCCGAATACCCGCAAATCCAAGTCGTCTACCCGGCTGTCTCCGTTCAGGTCACCGGGCAAACTGCCTGTTTTGCCGTAATTGTTCATCAGCAGCGCAAAGTCGGTCAGGTCTATCACGCCGTCGCCGTTCAGATCGGCCCCGCTGAGACGCAGTTTGGCGGCTTCGGGCGTCCATGCTTTCAGGCCGATAAATCGGGTCAGTTCGGCACGCAAGGCTTCGGCCAGTGGCTGCGGGCTGTTCGGATTAAATTCGATGCGCTGATCGGTGCCCGTGCCCACCACGCGGGCCGATACATCCGGGTTGAAGGCCACGCCCGTGCTGCTGCCGATGCTCAGAACCGGGCCGCTGCTGCTGTCCAGCGTCACAGGCAGTTCCGGGGTGCTGATGGCGGCGAGGGCTTCTTGCACCAGCCGCGTCAATTCGGCTCCTTGTGGGCGAAGCTTGACGGTGACGGCACTGGCTGAACCGGCCAACACCAATGCGCTGAGAAGGAAAAAACGGTGTGCGGCACGGCTCATGGCGTTGTCCTCGCGGCCCGGAGTTGGTCTCGGAACTTGGCCGGATCACGCTCGAAAGCGTCTGGGGTGGAGGTGGGCGGGGGTGTAACGGCGCGTGCTGGGGCCGCAGTGCTGGCTGGCGTGGCCGTTACGACAGGCGTTGCCGCCGCTGCCGCCGCCGTCGCTCCTGTAGCGGGTGGCGTTGCAGGAGGTGTAGCCGGGGGTGCAGGCGGCGTCGGGCTGGGCGTGACCGGGTTGCTGACTGCTGCCGTCGCGCCGTCGACTGGGGGGGTGGCGGGTGGAGTCGTAGCGGTGCCCGAAGCGTTTGCCGGGGTGGCCGTGCCAGTGGCCGTGCCAGTGGCCGTGCCAGTGGCCGTGCTGGCGGTTGCCGCCGTTCCGGTTGCTGCGCTGGCCGATGCCCCCGTTGTTGTGGTTGCTGCTGCAACGGGTGTCGCTGCCTCAACTGCCGCCTCGTTCCAGCGGGTCACGCGGCCACTGACCACCGGGTATGCGCCCTGATTGAAGCCCACGAGCGGGCTGTCCTGCGTGCCGGTGTACAGCAGTAAAAACACGTCCTGTCCGGCATTCAGCGTGGGCACGTCCTGAAGGCCCGCCAAGAACATCAGCGTGGGTTTGCCCTCACGCACGGGCAAGCTCGCCACGTCTCCGGCGATGGTTTCGGTCACGGTCAGCGGGTAATTGATCCAAGACACCGCTGTTGCCCCTGCACCGGTTTGTGTGGTGGTGGGCGCACCCACCGTCGCCCGCACGATCACCTGCGCTTTTTTGGCCTGCTGCGTCAGCGTCAGCGCTGTGAATGTGCTGGCCTGTACAGGGTTCAGGGTCATCAGCGCCGCCGTCAAGCCGAGGGCAAGTCGCGCCCGCTTCATGCCCTGCCACCTGTGGGGGGAAGCTGTGTGCCGGGGCCGGGCGGGTCTATGGGCACAGGTGTATCGCTGTCGGGCGGGGTGGGGTCAGGTTCGCCGCGTGGCGGGGGGGGAATCGTCACAGGTTGGGAGGCGGGGGGCGTGCTGGTGGCTGGCGGTGTGGTGGCCGGAGCGGAAGTCGCTGGGGTGGGAGTACTGGCCGGAGTCGCCGCCGGAGCCGGAACAGTTGCCCCCGGAACATTCGGCATGCCCTGTTGCGCCAGCAGTTTGCCGGTGCCGTCGCGGGCCTCGAAGGCCAACCCAGTCGCACTCAGGGTCACGGGGCTGCTGGGCCGGATGCTCACCAGCATCACCCGTGCGCCTGCCCTCGGAATGGCCTTGAAGCCCACGCTGACGCTGAGGGTTTGCCCCTCTTGCCGCCAAAACAGCACGCCGCCGTTTTCGCCGGGCTGCACGCGGGTCACGGTCACGCCTTTGGGCAGCGTCCACATCAGGCGAGCAGCACGCACGGCACGCGGCCCGGCGATGGTGACTGGAACCCGCGTTTCGCCCCGGATTTCCCCGGTGGGCAGCGTGGGCGAAAGTGAGAGCGGCGGCAAGTCGTTCACGTTCAGCGTGTATTCCTGCACCTTGCTTCTCAGGCCCGCGTCGTTGGTTTCCAGCGTAAATTTGAAGGCCCCGATTTTGGTGGGCCTGCCGACCAAGCGCCCCCCACTCAAGCTGATGCCCGGTGGCAAGCTGCCCGCCGCCACCCGGAATCCGTATGGCCCGGTGCCGCCCGTGACCACCAGCGCCGCTTCGTAGGCTTCGGCCACGTAACCCACAGGCAGGGACGTGAGGGTAAAGGTCAGGGGGTCTGCTCCAGTGGTGGCGGTGCTGCCTGTGCCTGTGCTGCTGCCGCAGGCGCTGAGGGTGCCCAGACCCAACAGCGCCACCGTCAGCAGCGGCCAGAGGCGCGGGGCAGGCGCGCGCCGCAGCGGGTGAGTTGAAGCTTGCATGGGGGCAGTGTACCGGGCTGGGCGGGCGGGCAGATGGGGAAAACGTAAGCGCCGCCGCCGATTCCATGAAGACGCCGGACGGGGGGTGCCCGCAGAAGGATGCCCAGAGAGGGCGTTGACAACGGGGGCCACACCTCCTACGGTTCTGCCCTCTTTCCGGCGCTAGACTTTGCACCTATGACCATGCAACTCACTAAGCCGCCCACCGTAGGCACTCCGTTGGGGCGCTACACCGTCGAGCGCGTCGAAGCCTTGCCCGAAATGCAGGGCACGCTGGTGCTGCTGCGCCACGAACTCGGCGCACGCCACGCCCACGTGATCCGTGAAGACGACAATCTGGCCTTCGGCGTCACCTTTCCCACCGTGCCCAAAGACAGCACGGGCGTGGCGCACATTCTGGAACACGTGGCCCTGATGGGCAGCCAGAAGTACCCGGTGCCCGATCCCTTTTTTGCGATGGCCCCGCGCAGTCTGAACACGTTCATGAACGCCATGACCGCCAACGACTGGACAACTTACCCGTTCAGCACGCGCAATGTACAGGACTATTTCAACCTGCTGTCGGTGTACCTAGACGCCACCTTTTTCCCGCTGCTGCGCTACGAATCCTTTCGGCAAGACGGCCACCGCTTCGAGTTCGAGAAGTTGGACGACCCCACCAGCACGCTGAAATTGCAGGGCGTGGTGTACAACGAAATGAAAGGCGCGATGGCGAGCGCGGGGGCCGTGATGTGGCGCTCATTGGGCAAGGCGCTGTATCCCGACCTGACCTACGCGGTCAACAGCGGCGGCGAGCCGAACGACATTCCGGGCCTGACTTACGACGGCCTGCGAGCTTTCCACGCGGCGCATTATCACCCCAGCAACGCCTTTTTCTTCACCTACGGCAATCAGGATTTGACCCGTGTGCTGGACGAAATCGAGTCGCATGTCATGGCCCGTTTTGCGCCGCAATCGCTGGACGTGAGCGTGCCCGATCAGCCCGACTTTGCCGAACCGCGCCGCGTGGACGTGACCTATCCGGGTTCGGATGTGGAGCGCGGCGGACAGGTGCTGTTGGCCTGGAAACTGGGCCGCTCCAGCAACCCCGACCTGAATCTGCGTTGGAGCGTCCTCAGCGACGTGCTGCTGGGCAACCCCGCCGCGCCGCTGACCCGCCCTCTGATCGAATCGGGTATCGGTTCGGCGCTGGCCGACCTGACCGGATACCGCGATTCCTTCCGCGAGGGTGCGTTCGCGGTGGGCCTCAAGGGACTCAGCGCGGGCAAGGCCGCCGAAGTCGAGAAACTGGTGCTGGACACGCTGGCGGGCATTGCGCGGGACGGTATTCCCGCCGACCTGATCGCCAGCAGCCTGCATCAATTCGAGATCGGGCAAAAGGAAGTCAGCAACAGCGGTTATCCGTATGGTCTGCAAGTGATGTTCCGGCTGATGGGGCCTTGGCTGTACGGCGGCGACCCGGTCACCGGATTGCGGTTGGATGCCGAACTGAACAGCCTGCGCGCCGATCTGGACAGTGGCAAGCGCGTCTTCGAGTCCATGTTGGAAGAACTGTTGGCGCTGCCCCACCGCGTCACGATGGTGGTCACGCCCGATCCGCTGCTGGCGTCGCAGGCCGAGCAGGCCGAGCGTGAACTCGTTGAGCGTCTCAGCAAGGATTTCACCGATGAAGACCGCGCCCGAATTGTGCGGGAGAGCCTGCAACTTCAGTCGCTTCAGGCGCAGGAATCCGACCCGAATGTGTTGCCCACGCTGGCCCTCAGCGACGTGACCCCCGGCGTGCAGCGCCCCGACTACAGCACCACGCAAGAAGGCCGCGCCCTCGTGGGCCGTGTGCCCCAACCCACCGGCGGCCTGAGCTACTTGGATGTGCAAATCCGCCTGCCTGACGTGCCCGCCGAGTTGCTGGACGTGCTGCCGCTCTACACCTATGCGGTCACCCGCAGCGGCGCAGCTGGGCAGGACTACGCCGAATTGTCGCGCCGCATAGAAGCCGTGACGGGTGGCGTCGGCGCAAGCGCGGGCGTGGGCACCGCCCCCGACGACCTGAGCGCCGTGCGGTTGGCTGTCACCTTCAGCGGCAAGGCCTTGGCCCGCAACGCCGAGGCGCTGGTGGCCGTACTGCACGACCTGATCGCTGCCCCCGAATTTACCCGCGAACGCACCCGCCAACTGCTGGAGCAGCGTCTGTCGGGCATGAAAGCCAGCGTGGTGGGTTCGGGCAGCGCCTACGCAGACCGCCTCGCCTCGGCACAGGTCAGCGCCGCCGCCGTGCTGGAGGAACGCTTCGGCGGACTGACCTCGTTGGCGACCCTCAAGGCGATTGTGGAAGGGCCAGAAGGTGAATCGGGTGCGGAAGGTCTGGACGCCCGAATAGACGCCCTGCTGGGCCAATTTTCGCAACTGCAAGAGCTGATCACGCGGGGGCAACCGCTCCTCTGCCTCACCGCCACCCCCGACGATATCGGCCTAGATGTGCAGCCCATCACCACGCTGTTTACCGGAGACGCCCCCACCGGACGCCCCGCGCTGGCCCCGCTCGCCACTGGCCCGCAGGCCCGCACCACCGATTCTCCGGTGGCTTTCAATGCCATTGCCTACCCCACCGTGCCCTACACCCATCCCGACAGTCCCGCGCTGCTGGTGCTGTCGCGCCTGCTCAGGAGCGAGTACATGCTCAAGGAAATCCGCGAAAAAGGCGGCGCATACGGCGGCGGCGCAGGTTTCGACACGCGGGGCGGCGTCTTCTCTATGACCAGTTACCGTGACCCGCACATTGCCCGCACGTATCAGGTGTTCCGCGACGCCCGCGCCTTCCTCGACACGCCGCTGGGCGAGCGCGAACTCACCGAAGCCATTCTGACTGCCAGCAAAATCCTAGACCCCCTGACCAGCCCGGACACGGTGGGCCGCCTGCGCTTTTACGGCGATCAGGCCGGATTCACGCCCGAAGTGCAGGAATCCTTCAAGGCCCGCCTGCTGGCCGTAAAACTGGACGACCTTCGCCGCGTGATGGATACCTACCTGACGCCGGAGCGGGCCGCCTACGCGCTGGTGGCCGGGCGCGATCCGAATACGGAAGTGGAAGGGCTGGGGCTGAAATTTGAGGTACAGGGAGTCTAAAACCGTTAGTGGTGAGTAGGTCGTAGAAGGGGCAAAACGGAGCTTGATTAATCAGGGCTGTGTGGTGGGGGAGGCGAGCGGGAAAGCCTCTCCCACCGCGCTTTTTCCACGTTCCAAACTCTACGTTCCCCTCATCCCCGGTGATACGGCTCCCCCGCACTGATCGTCGCCGCCCTGTACAGCGCTTCAGCCAGCACCACCATCGCCAGATCATGCGGCAGGGTCAGGGTTCCAAGGCTCCACAGTGCATAAGCTCCGGCCCGCAACTCGTCGGTGTGTCCCTCCGGGCCGCCGATGGCAAAAGCTAATTCGCCAGTGCCGCCCACGCCTTGCCCATCCAAATACGCCGCCAACCCTTCCGACGTGAATTGCTGGCCGCGTGGATCGAGCAAAATCAGCGGCGTTTTTCCGGCGGCGCGGCGAATGGCCTCACTTTCCAGCGCCTGCGTCTTGCCTGCCACCCGCGTCACGGTCAGCTTGTGGTAGCGGCGCAGGCGTTTTTCGTATTCGTCCCAGCCTGCGCGGGCATAGGCCAGCTTGGGTTCGCCCACAGTAATCAGGTGCAGTCTCATGGGGGCAGTGTGGCAGAAGGGTTTGCGGGGCGGATTCACGCCGCGTGTAGACCCCACCTCTCCTGCGGAGCTTTTCAAGTCTAAGGGGGGCGTTGCCGAGCAACGGGGGGTTCGCCTTCCACCCCGATACACCTCAATCCACCGCAGTACACAGACACACAGCGTCCGCACGCCCCGCCCGCTAAACTGGCGGGTATGTCCGGTTTGCTTTGGCTTCCACTCCATTGGCCTCCAGTGGGGGAGCGCACTTGAACTACGCGGCGACTCTGGCGGTGTTGGTGGTGCTGTCGTTCAGCTTTCCGCTGACGGTGCGGCTGGGCGCTCAGTTGGGCGTGCCGGAGGTGCTGGGGGCGTCTATGCTGGGCGCAGTCCTGACCTTTGCGCTGGCGGCCTACGGGGTGCGCTGGCAGGTCACGCGCCACCGGGTCACGGTGCAGCGGTTGGCGGCGGCGCGGGCGCAAGTGGCCGCCGATCCGTCCAGCCCCCGCGCCTATTTTGTGGGCGGCGAACATCTGGGGCTGATCCTGCTCCGGCTAGACCGCCGCCGTGAGGCCGCTGAGGTGATAGACCGCTTTGCCCGTCTGGGCGGGGCACGCGAGAGCGAAATCGTGGCCCTGCGTGAAGCCCTGTCTAACGCCGAACGCCGCCAACGCCGCGCCCAAGGACGCGAGGCGTGAAGACCCTGAGCCGAGACAACGTGAAGACATGGGAGCGCGAAGCGTGAGGCTCTGCGGAACCAACGCGGCAAGGATGCGTATCCTGAGAGGCATGAAGGTTGCCAGTGTTCATCAGCAGTCCCCCCGGCAGTACGGCAGGCAAGGAGCGCACCTATGAGGGCCTATAAGGGCATCGTGGAAGACGGAGTGGTGGTCTTGATCGGCGCACGCCTGCCCGAAGGCACGGTGGTCACGGTCACGGTAGGAGAAACCGAACTGCTCCGCGCCCGCATCACCAGCGCCCTGAAACGCCCACGCAAGGTGCGGGTGCGCGTCAAGCCCACACCCGGCATGGCGATGGGCCAGTTGCAGTTGGAAGGCACGTCGGCGCGTCCTCAGTCCGATGAGTAGGGCAGAACAAGACCGAATCGAGGCTGAAGAGGTTGAAGCTGACAGCCTTGACGAACTGGTACTTCACGAAGGGTGGGCGGAAACAGCGCAAGCAGCAGCAGACGCCCCCGCCGACTTGCCCCCGCTCAGTCCGATTCCAGATGGAGCGCGGGTGTGGTTGGTTCCAACTCCGGTGGGCAACTTGGGTGACTTGACGTTGCGGGCCATAGAAGTCCTGCGGGCCGCCGACGCTGTGGCCTGCGAAGACACCCGCCGCACCGGGGCGTTGCTGTCGTATCTAGGCATTCGCAAGCCGCTGGTGCGCCTAGATGCCCACACCATGCGCCGCGCCCCGCAAGTGCTGGAACGGTACGCCCGCCTTGCCTACGTCAGCGATGCAGGCACGCCCGGCATCAGCGATCCCGGCGCGGAACTCGTGCAGGCCGCCCTTGCCGCCGACGTGCCCATAGAAGTGCTGCCCGGAGCCACTGCCTTCGTGCCCGCGCTGGTGCTGTCAGGTCTGGATTCTGCTCGCTTTACCTTCGAGGGTTTCCTCCCGCGTTCGGGTAAAGACCGCAAAGCCCGCCTGAGTGCCGTAGCAGCGCGGGCCGAAACCAGCATCCTCTATGAAAGTCCTCACCGCCTGCACGCCACCCTGACCGAATTGGCGGCCAGTTGCGGCCCGCTGCGGCGCGGCAGCGTCACGCGGGAACTGTCCAAGCGCTTCGAGGAAACCCGGCGCGGCACGTTGGCAGAATTGGCAGCCCATTTCGAGGCGGGTACACGCGGCGAAATCGTGGTGGTGGTAGGGGGCCGACCCGAGGGCGAGGCCGACCCAGCGCAGCCCGTGACCGATCCGGCAGAGCAGGCCAGAGCGTGGGCCGCAGCGGGGCAAGGGGTCAGGGATATACGTGACGCACTCATGCGGCAGGGTTTGCGTAAGAATGACGCTTACGCGCTGGCCTTACAGGTGACGCAAGCTCAGCAACCCTGAGCGCCCCTTTTCCTCAACCCTTTCCTGTTCTGTATCCATCCATGAGGCCCACCATGACTGAACCGCAAACCCACCACCCCAATCCCAGCGGCCTGAAACGTGTGGCCGTCCTGACCAGCGGCGGCGACGCCCCCGGCATGAACGCAGCCATTCGCGCTGTGGTTCGCACCGCCACCCACAACGGCATAGAAGTCGTGGGCGTGCGCCGGGGATTTCAGGGCCTGCACGAGGGCGACATGGCCCTGATCGGCCCCCGCGACGTAGCCAACACCATCCAGCGCGGCGGCACGATTTTGCTCACCGCCCGCTCTCATACGTGGCGCAGTCCGGAAGGCCGGGCCAAGGGCGCACAAAACTTACGCGACTGGCAGGTCGACGGATTGATCGTCATCGGCGGAGACGGCAGCTTTCACGGCGCACACTATCTACAGCAGGAACACGGCTTCCCGGTCATCGGCGTGCCCGGCACCATCGACAACGACTTGTACGGTACCGATCACACCATCGGCTACTTCACGGCAGTCGAGACGGCGCTGGATGCCGTCGATAAACTGCGCGATACCGGGGCCAGCCACGAGCGAATTTTCGTGATCGAGGTCATGGGACGCCACGCCGGACACATTGCCTTAGAAGTCGCGGTGGCGGGCGGGGCCGAGGAAGTCTTTATTCCCGAAGACGCCAAGCCTGTAGACGGCGTCGTCGAGATCGTGAAGCAGAGTCTCGCCAAGGGTAAGGCCAGTTCCATCATCATCGTGGCCGAGGGCTACCCCGGCGGCGCGGAGGGTGTCAGCAAGGCTATTCACGAAGGCACGGGCCAAGAAACCCGCGTCAGTATTCTGGGCCACATCCAGCGCGGCGGGACGCCTGTTTCCAGTGACCGCGTGTTGGCCAGCCGACTGGGAGAAGCCGCCGTGTACGCCCTGATGGACGGCAAGAGTGACGTGATGGTAGGAAGGCAAGGCGGCGGCATCAGCCATATTCCCCTGCACGAAACGTGGGAGAAGAAAAAAGACGTGAACCGCGACCTGTACCGCTGCGCCAAGACCCTGAGCGTGTAGGACGAAACAAAGCCAGCCGCCCCAATTTGTGCAGGGCGGCTGGCTTTTTACGCTGAATGCAGCGCTGAACGCCTGAAACTGCCCTTCCTTAGACTCTTAGACCCTCGGCCCTTAGACCACTCCTGAGCCAGCAGGCAAGGCCGCGCCTCACCCAGCACGCGGCCCTCTGAGCCTTCTTCTTATTCCCGTTCTACATTCCGCAAAAACGCGGGAATATCGTAATCCTTGGGATCGTAGCTGCTCGTGGCTGTCCCGCGCACGGGCTTCACGATGGTCTCGATGCTGCTGCGGCCACTCGTGCCCCCGGCAATGCTGATGGGCGTGTCGTTGAAGCCAGTAGCGATCACGGTCACGCGCACTTCGTCGCCCGCAGCCTCGTCAGGCGTGATGCCGAACAGAATGTCGGGGTCTTCGAAGCCAGTGGCCTCGCGGATTTTCTCCACGATTTCGTTGGCGTCGGTCATGGACAGATCAAAGCTGCCCGTCACGTTGACCAGAATCCGGCGTGCGCCCTCGATGCCGCGTTCCAGCAGCGGGCTGTGGATGGCGCTCATGGCGGCTTCTTCGGCCACCTTTTCGCCCCGGCCCGCGCCGATGCCCATCAGCACCGTGCCCGAGTTGGCCAGCAGGTTGCGCACATCGGCAAAATCGAGATTGATCATGCCTTCCACATTGATCACGTCGCTGATGCCCTTGACGCCGTAGTACAACACGCGGTCAGCAATGAGAAACGCCTCACGGAAGCTGACCTTCTTGTCTACGGCTGTGAGCAATTTCTCGTTGTTCACCACGATCATGCCGTCTACGCGGTCGGCCAGTTTGCCGATGCCTTCTTCGGCGACCCGCAGACGCTTCGGCCCTTCGAACTTGAAAGGCCGCGTGACGATAGCCACCGTCAGCACGCCCATTTCACGGGCAATCTCGGCCACCACAGGGGCGCTGCCCGTGCCCGTGCCGCCGCCCATGCCCGCCGTAATGAACAGCATGTCGGTGCCGTCGAGGTATTCCTTGATGCGTTCCCGGTCTTCGAGGGCCGCCTTCTCGCCCACTTCCGGGTCTGCCCCTGCGCCGAGGCCGCGTGTCAGGCGGTCTCCGAGCTGAATCCGCACCTCGGCGTGGCTTTTGGCCAACACCTGAGCGTCGGTGTTCCCGGCGATAAACTCCACGCCTTCGAGTCCTGATTCGATCATGCGGTTAACGGCGTTGTTGCCCGCCCCGCCCAAGCCGATCACACGAATTTTGGCCGCTTGCATTCTGTCTCCTTCCATTCCGGCACGGCCGCCTAGGGCTGTCCCGTAGCTGTTCGCTCTTCGGCGTAGTTTAACGCACGATCCCTTCCTGTGGGCGTTGGCCTCGAAGGTGGGACATACAGGGGTCAACGTGGGTCTGAACGCTCGTGAGAAGGCAAGTCAGATGGTCACTGCCGAATGCGTGAATGACGTTTCAGCCGTCTAAAGTAGACGCGCCGTCTGATCCTTGCCAACGCAAGCTCATCCATAGCTTTGCCGTTTTTTTCGTAAACAGGCTGGTGATTCATGTACAGGATGAGTTGATTCTGAGAGTTGACCGCCCTAAAAATCCGTCCTTGAAAGTAGATTCCAGCCGAAAAGTCTAGGCTTGGTGCTGCACTTCACGTGGAATCCGTAGGACTGAAACAAAACACCCCACCGATCAGAGTGGGGCGCACTGTTTGGAACGGTGGAGGGGCGGTGTTGCCACTCCGGTTTGCGCCCTTACACCCAGTCCTTGAATATATTTTTGATGCGTTCTCCAAAGCTCGGCTTGTCTTTTTTGGGCAGGGCCGTCGGATCAGGCTTCGCTGGGGGAATGACGGGGCCACCGTCGTTTGACGGGACAGGTGCCGCTACAGGTGCGGTGACCAGAGTCCCGTTGCCCGCGCTGACGGGCGCTGGGGTGCCCTGTTGCCCGGTGTCCATGCCCTCAAAAATCATGTCGGGTACTTTGCCGTCTTCCCCGATGCCGTACAGCACCAGACCGACGCTGGCCGCGTGGGCCGGGCTACTGACGATGTCGCTGAGGCCGCCGATGCCGCGAGGACGGCCCACCCGCACGGGCAAGCGGAACCGGTCACGGGCCAGCTCTGCACTGCCCCGAAGCTGCGACGCGCCGCCCGTGATGACCACTGTCTGGGCCACGAGTTCCACTGGCCCCAACGCCTGATCAATCTCGTCGCGGATCATGCCGTAAATCTCGGCGATGCGCGGCTTGATGATGCGTGAGAGTTCGAAGGCGCTGATGGCGTGGGTGCTGCCCGATGCGGTGGTGATTTCCAGAGTCAGGTCTTGATCGGCCAGTTCGGGCAGGGCCGCGCCGTACTTGCGCTTCACGTTCTCGGCTTCCTCAATAGGAATCTTCAGAATTTGGGCCAAGTCCGCCGTGACGTGTTCGCCGCCAATCGGAATGCTGGCGCTGTGGGCGAGGTTGCCGCGCTTGAACACGCCCACGTCGGTGGTGCCGCCGCCCATGTCGATCACGATGACCGTCTGGGTCTGCTCCAGCGCTTCTAGCGTCGCCAGCCCGGAGGCCAACGCGTGCAGCACGAAACCGTCCACTTTCAGGCCTGCTTCCTGTACGCAGCGGCGCAGATTCAGCAGCGGCCCAGCGGTTCCGGCCACGATATGCACGTCCACTTCCAGCCTCACGCCGTGCATCCCCACCGGGCTCTTGATGCCTTCCTGTCCGTCTACCACGTATTCCTGTGGCAGCGTATGAATAATTTCAAGGTTAGGATCGAGCGGCACGGCGCGGGCGTTCTCTATGGCGCGGTCTACGTCGGGTTGGGCAATTTCTTGGTTGCGGCGAATGGCGGCCAGCCCATGACTGGTAATGGCTTTGGCATGGTTGCCCGCCACACTGACGAACACACTGCCCACTTTTACACCGCTGACGCGCTCTGCGGCGGCCACCGATTGCCGGATGGCGTGGGTAGCACGCTCCAAGTTCACCACGCTGCCGCGTTTCATGCCTTCGCTGGGCACGCTGCCCTGCCCGATGATGTCGAGAGTACCGCCGGGTGCGATTTCCCCGATGACGGTGGTGATTTTCGTGGTGCCGATATCGAGGCCCACAATGATTGAATTTTCCTTCATTCTTGGACGCTCACCCCCCACGGGTAGATGTTGATTTTTTTGTTTGGGTACATGCTGATACTCCCAGCATACTTTACGAGGGATTTCAGATCACCGCTCCACACCGCGCCGAGTCCCGTGTTGACCGTGACCCCCGACGGCGTATAGGCAACCGATTGCACAGTGTAGCGCGATAAAAGCTGCGTGACGTAGAGGGCGTCTGCTAGGCGGTCTGGCCCCCAACCTCCCAGAAGGGGCAATTTGCTGTTGGGGGCCGCGCCGGGCAGGAGCGTTCCATCCGCGGCCAGAGTCACGATGCTGCCGTCCGGGCGCTTCCAGCGGGCGTAGGGCCTACGTTCCACGATCTCCACACTGACAGCATCTGGGAACGTTTCGACGATTTTTGCTGACAGTATCCAAGGATGGTTGGCAAGTGTCCGCGCCCGCCACGCGCCGTAGTACAGCCACCCGAACTGCGGCGTCAGGCCCGCAAGCTCCTGCACCCGCGCCTCCGACAGTTGGCTGTTGCCTGCGACTGTGACTGTGCGTATGGGTAAGGCGAACCAAGCACCCGCCAGAGCGGCGGCAGTCAGGGTCAGGCCCAACGCTGTCCAGAGGCGGGTGCGGCGCGGCTTGGGTGGAGGAGGGAGAGGAGCGGGTTCTGGCTGCGGCTCCGGTACAACAACAGGTGTCATGAGGGGTTCAGGCAAATCCGGCACAATTCGGCGGTTGCCCTCACCCACCTTGCGTGCGCTCACGCTTGCTCCAGACCATGTTGCTCCGGCCAAAGTTCATATTCCAGTTCCATCGGCACAGGAACGCGGCTGCGGATGGCGTCCAGCAGGGCGTGGACATCAGCACTGGTGGCCCCGCCCAAATTCACGATGAAGTTGGCATGTTCGGGGGCGATCATGGCGTTTCCGGCCCGCAGTCCCTTGAGGCCCGCCTCATCTATCAGTTTTCCGGCACTCACGCCGCCCGGATTTTTGAAGGCACACCCCGGAGTTTTCATCTTGGGCTGACCCTTACGGGCATTGTCGGCAAAGTTCATGGCGTCCAACACGGCGTCGGGTGTGCTTGGCCGTAACTTCAGGCGCACCCGCGACACGATATGGTTACGCGGAATGCCGCTGTCGCGGTAGCCCCACTTCAGATCGTCCGGCGTGACTTGCCGCGTGCCTTCCGGCGTCACGATTTCCAGCGTGTGCAGGCCGTCGAACATCTCGCCGTAGCGCGTGCCCGCGTTCATCCACACCGCGCCGCCCACCTGCGCCGGAATGCCCACCGTGCCTTCTAGGTTAGACCAACCCAGCTTTTGCAGCTTGCGAATCAGCCCCGGCAGGGGTACGCCGCCGCCCACCCAACCCGTAATGATCTGATCGGGCGTGCTGAGGGCCGGGTCAGGCTCCAAGTCGGCCTCGGCCAGCGGCCCCGTGAGGCGAATCACGCGCTCGCGCAGGCCCTCGTCGGCAATGACCAGATTGCTGCCGCCGCCCAGAATTCGGTAGGGCTGGCTCATGGCCTCGGCCAGTTGCTCGTGCGTAGAGACGAACCAAACCTCGGCCTCGCCGCCCACGCCTAGCGTGGTGTAGCGGGCCAGCGGCAGGCGTTCCACCCGCGCTCCGGTGCGGCTGATCGGAACAGGTTCGGAAGCCGTCACGCACTCACCTCAGCCGAGTCCAGCGCTACCACTTCACGGGCCAGCTTCCACACATCGCCCGCGCCCATCGTCACGATGATGTCGGCAGGCTGGGCCGACTCGCGCACGTAGCGCACAACTTCGGCCCGGTCTGGCATGTACGTTACGCCGCCGTGTCCGTTGTCCGTCATTCGGCCCGAAATCAGCGTGGCGTGAATGCCTTCTATCGGGTCTTCGGAAGCGGCGGCAATATCGAGCAGCAGCACTTCATCAGCGTCCATCAGGGCGTCGGCCAAGCGGGGCCAAGACTGCTGGGTTCGCAGGTAGCGGTGAGGCTGAAACACCACCCGCACGCGCCTCCCGGTTTGACGGGCCGCTTGTACGGCGGCGGCGACTTTGGTGGCGTTGTGGGCGTAATCGTCCACTACCAGCGCCCCACCCGCTTCCCCCCGCGCCGTGCCGATGTGCTGCCAGCGGCGTCCCGGCCCCCGGAAAGCGGCCAACGCTGTGGCTGCGGCCTCAAAATTCCCGCCGTACAGGTGCGTGACGGCCAAGGCTGCCAGCGCGTTCAGCACGTTGTGCGTTCCTGGCAGGCCCACCCGCGCCTCGCCCAATTCCTGACCCTGCCAAGTCACCGTAAAGGCCGTGCCGTCCGGGTCAGGGCGCACATTCACGGCGCGGTAATCAGCCCCCTGTGCCTGTCCATAGGTCAGCTGTTCGGGTGCGCCGCCCGTCAGTTCTTCCAGCCCCGGCCAATCGGCGCAGGCCAGCACCCGCCGCGACTGAGACACGAAGCGGGCGAATCCGGCGTGCTGTTCTTCTACCGTGTTCCAGTACGTGGCGATGTTACCGCCCACATGGTCATCCTCGGCGTTGGTGAACACGGCAGTTTCGCAGCCCAGCAGGGCAAAGGCCCGGTCAGATTCGTCCACTTCGGCCACAAAGGGGCCAGCGCCCACCCGCGCATTGCTGCCGAATTCGGGCACGATGCCGCCCACGAACGCCGCCGGATCGAGGCCCGCGCCCTGCATGGCAATGGCGATCATGGAGGTGGTAGTGGTTTTGCCGTGCGTGCCGATCACGCCGATGCTGGGGCCAGCCGACAGCAATTCGTCCAGCAGCGACATGCGGGGCTGCACCCGCACGCCCGCCGCCAACGCCGCCAGCACTTCCGGGTGGTCTTTGGGTACGGCTTCAGAGGCCACCAGCACGTCTACCCGGCCATAGGGCTGGGCCGTAATATGTGCCGCGTCGTGGTGCTGGGCCACCAGGATTCCCTCAGAGGTCAGTTGGGCGGTCAGCTCGGAACTCTGGGCGTCGCAGCCGCTGACCCGCAGGCCACGCGCTGCCAGCAAGCGGGCAAAAGCACTCATGCCGATGCCGCCGATGCCCATCAGATGGTAGTGACGCGCGGGGGTGTGTTCGGACTCGGGCAAGTCGGAGAGGGGCAAATCAGATTGGGGGAGATAGGCGGATTCGGAGCGTCCAGCAGCCGGGGCGGGCATGGACGGGGCAGAAGCAGGGGCAGGGTCAGTCATAGGTTGGGGGGTTCAGGTGGGGCGGTACAACCAAACAGCGTTACTTGCAAGTAGCGTTACTTCCAAACAGTGTCACTTCAAAACAATGTTGCTTACAGATGGTGCTACTTGAGATGCCGCTCGATCAGGTCTGCAAAGCGGTCTGCGGCCCCCACAGGAGAGCGCGACAGGGCCGCCGCCCGCATGGCGGTTCGCGTGCCTGACGCCGCACACTCTAACACCGCATCCCCCAGAGCCTCGCCCACGCGGTGCTGCTCGACCATTCGGCCCGCGCCCGCTGCCTGCACCGCCGCCGCGTTGTGGTATTGGTGGTTTTCTGCCGATTCGGGCAGAGGAATCATGATCACGGGTACGCCGTGAAAGGCGGCTTCGGCCAGCGTGCCTGTGCCCGCACGCGTGATCGCCAAATCTGCCGCAGACCACGCTGCCACCGCGTCCACGTACCCGGTTGGGTGATACCAGCCCAAGTCCTGCACGCGGGGGGCCACTTCGCCCAGCCAGCGCGGCCCGGTGGAATGAATGACCTGTACGGCGGGGCTGTCGTTCAGGACAGGACTGTTTGAAGAAGGCAGCCCGGTAAAATCCAGATCGATCTGGGTCAGCACGCCCCCGGCCCGCAGTTCTCCTCTGGCCCCCGTACTCACGGGCGTACTCATCTGAGAGATGCCGCCGCCCGCGCCCGCGCCCAAGAGACCCTCTTCGCCCAATACATGCCGCAACGTGTCGGGCACGGCATTGTTGAGGGCCAACGATCCCTGAGAACCGCCCATGACCAGCAAGGTCAGCGGGCCGTCTTGCAAACCCAACTGGGCCAGAGCGTCGGCGCGGCTCATGCGGGTTTCGCGGGTGGGCATGCCGACCATCGTGGCTTTGGCGAGCGGCAATCCGATCACACGCTCGTAGGCGGTTCCCACCGCTTTGGCCCGGTACACCGCCAACCGTTGCGTCAGCCCCAGCCGCGCATTTTGTTCGTGCAGCACGGTAGGAAGGCCCAAGCTTTGGGCAGCCAACACTCCGGGCAAGCTGGCAAACCCGCCGTAACCCACCACCACGACGGGTTTGAGGCGGCTCAAGACAGCCCGCGCCTGTGCCAATCCCTGCCCAGCCTTCAGCAGTTCGCGGGGATCGGGGCGGCCTTGCCCACTGCGGGCCAGTTTTCCGGCGTCCACACCCTCGAACGGCAAGCCTTGTTCGGCGGCCACGCGCTCCTCCATGCCGTCCCGCTGCCCCAAGATCAGCGCCGTGTGCCCCCGCGCCATTAACGCCCGTGCCGTCGCCACCGCCGGGTAAATGTGCCCGCCCGTGCCGCCCGTTGCCATGACTATCAAACTCACCGGATCACCTGACTCATTGGGGGGAAGTGTAGCGCCGGGGGCGGGGGGGCGTGGGATGTGGGTTGTCTGCTGTGGGGTGGGATGTGTTTAGAACGTGGATCGTGGAACGTGGAAACAGCCCAACCACGATCTACGATCCACGCTCCTGTTCTCCTACGCCCGACAAACCACAACTGATAGCCGTTCAGTCAAACAAGTCGCTGATCCCGCCCCCCTTGCTCTCGCCGCCCACACCCTGCTCAAATTCCTCGTAGGGCTGCACCACCACGAAGCCGTCGCCCTGAAACACCATCTGATACGTTTCGCCGCCGCCGCGCCCAAAAATAGAGCGCAGGCTGGAATCCACGCGCAGTTGGGGCGTCAGGTTGCCGCTCCATGCAACGGTGGCGTTGGGATCGGTAAACAGGGGTTCGTTGGGCGTCACGCGCAGGGTTAGCGGCTTGCCGTGACTGAGGATGGCCACCAGTCCGTGCCCCTGCACCTTCACGCTGAACAGGCCGCCCGCCGCCATACCCGCGATCCGGCGGTGCATGGTGATGTCGTATTTCACGCTGTCCTCGAAAGCCAGCAGGTCATTGCCGCTGACGTTCAGGGTGTCGCCTTGCAGCCGCAAAATACTGACTTCTTTGCCCTGATCGGCCAGATACACCACGCCGCGCCCCTCGATTTTGGCGAGCGGACTCATCTCCTGACTCACGGCGCGTTTCAGGGCTTTCATCAGGCCGCCCTCTAGCGTGCCCTCGCGTTTGAAATTCAGATTGCCCTTGTAGGCGATCATCGCGCCCAACTTGCTCCAGATGCGGCCATCCACGCGGGCTTCGAGCATCTTGCTGCTTTCCAGCTCAAACACGTCGCCGGGATTGTCGCGCTCGGCGGTCTGCACCAAAAAGTCACGGAGGTTGTAGCTGCCATCGGCACCGGGGGTCATGTTGGTCATGCTGTGGGGTACGGAGGGAAGGTGAGTTGAGTTCCCATAGTGGGTGGGGGAAATGAAGTGGAGATTAAGACCGTCTAGTCTGTACCCTGCCCTTCCAGCACCCCGCCGATCCGCCACAGCACTTCCCCGATCTGCTCCAAACTGGTGGCGTAACTGAGGCGCACTTGCCCCGGAGCGCCGAAATCGGTGCCGGGAACCACGGCCACGCGGCCTTCATCCAGAATCAGGCGGGCGGCTTCCAACTCGTCCGGGTGCAGCCGGGTGGTATCGGCCATCACGTAAAAAGCCCCCTGCGGCGTGGGCGTGGGCAGCCCTAGCGCATTCAGGCCAGACACGATGGCGTCGCGGCGTTGGCGGTAGGCGGTGCGGGCCATCCCGATAAATTCCGTCGTCGCTTCATGCTGCTCCAGCGCGGCGAGGGCAGCATATTGGCTGATGCTGCTGGCATTGCTCGTGCTTTGAGACTGAATGGCGTTCATGGCGGCAATCACCGCTTTTGGCCCGCCTGCATAGCCGATGCGCCAGCCCGTCATGGCATAGGCCTTGCTTGCCCCGTTGATGGTCAGCGTGTGATCGGGGGCATACGTGCCGATGCTGACCTGCTCGGCGTCGTACACCAGATGCTCATACATTTCGTCGGTCACGATCATCAGGCCGTGCCGCACCGCGAGGTCTGCCACCGCCCGCAGCACATCGGGCGGAAACACTGCGCCAGTGGGGTTGCCGGGGCTGTTCAGAATAATCATGCGGGTGCGCGGCGTAATCCGGGCTTCCACCTCTGCCGGATCGAGCATGAACCCCGTTTCTGGCGTGGTGGGCACTGCCACCGGAACCGCCCCGGTAAACGCCACCATTTCCGGGTAACTGACCCAGTACGGCGCGGGAATCAGCACCTCGTCGCCGGGATTCAGCAGGGCGAAAAAGGCATTGAAGAGGGCCTGTTTGCCGCCACTGGTCACGGTCACGGCGTCGGGCGCGTAGCTCAGGCCATTTTCCCGCGCAAACTTGGCGCTGATGGCCTCGCGCAGTTCGGGGATGCCGTTCACGCCTGTGTACTTGGTTTTGCCTGATTCGATCGCTGCAACAGCCGCCGCCTTGATGTGCGCGGGTGTATCGAAATCCGGCTCGCCCACGCTCATGCTGATCACGTCTATGCCCGCCCGCCGCAGTTCTAGGGCGCGGGTGGTGACGGCCACCGTCGAGGAAGGCTTGAGGCTTTGGGCGCGTCCGGACAGGCGAAACGGGGCGGCAGTGGTCATGGCGAGAGTGTACCCGGCAGCCTGAAACACGGTGGGGCGGAATCTATGCGAGTGGAGTAGAGGAAAACAGGATCGTGGAGCGTGGTTTGGCTGTTCCCACGCTCCCTCTGTTCCTTCCTTCAGACTGCTCAGCAGGTCGAAGTTCATCTCCAGAGTTACCGAACGAAGCGGTTGGGGCGGTGTTCTGGACACGCGCACTGTGAGGTGCAGCGTACTTATAGCAGTTGTCATAATAATGACCGAGCGAAGCGAGTGAATTTGACTGAGCAGGACGGAGAAAGGAGCCACCGAAAGTCTCTTTTTTCGGTGGCGTAATTCGGAGAACTGCTCTAAAAGCGGTAGGTCACCCCAAGGCGCACGCCGGGAGCCAGATTGCCGCCCTGTGCCCACGAATACCGGGCCTTCACCTCACCAAAATAGCCCCACTGTCCCTCTCCGAAGGAATCCCGCAGGCCAGCGGTGCCGCTGAGCCAGAAGGCGTCGCCCAAAAAAGTGCCGATTCCCGACCCGCCGTATACCGTGACGCCGCCGACTGGCCCGCTGAACAGCAAGTCGGCTCCCAGCAGGGGTGCGGGCAGGGGAACGGGACTCTCCGAAGCCGGAATAAGCACCACGTCCAGCACGCCCCGCACCGAGAGATCAAGTGCGCCTAGCTGCCCTACAGTGCGGCTTATGCCGAGGCTGATTCCCGGCAAATACACCGTCTCCGCATTCAAGCCGCTCCAGACCGTCCACTGGGCAGGCACGCGGGCCGTCTGTGCTGTGGCGCTTCCCAAGACCGCGACAAGGCTTAGAGCAGAGAAAAGTAGCTTCATCATGGTTTCATTCTGGCTGCTGGCGCAGGGGTGGCCCACCGGCACTCTAGTTGCCTCTGGCCGCAGTTCATCCGAAGTTGCTTTGCTTGCCGAACGTCCTCACCCCACCAGAGGGTTGTCCTTTCTGCCTCTATCCACTTGGTGGAACAGCCCGTTCAGATGATTCTTGCAAACCATCGCCCTTCGGATGAGTCCAGACCCTGCACCGAACCCATCTCAGGTGGGGTTCAATGGGTCAGTTCCGGCACGCCCGACAATCTGGCGGCACGGCGTCTGGCACGGCGCTTAATTAGGCTGTTGACGATCTGGCGCACAAAGCTGAACCCGAGGCCCGCCAGCATCGCCAGAATCGCCGTGCGCTGAAATTCGGGGTTGGCGGGCAGGGTCAGGGTCGGATCTATTCTGGGGCCAAAGCGGCCCACCGCCAGCAGTGTTCCCGCAAACAGCAGGCCCGCGAACGGCAGTACCAGCGGCCCGCCCGAGTGCTTGACCAGCAGCAGTGACAGGAGTGCCCCGCCCACCAACGGCACGATGATCAGCCACTGGGCAGGCGGCGCACTCGGACTCAGGAAGGCCAAGCCGCCCAGTACCACGCCGAGATAGCCGAACCAACCGCCAAATTCATCGGCCAGAATGACCAGCAGTACCCATGCCAGCAGGCGCACAGGCCAGTCTCCGGGTGTCCACATAAAGTAGGCCAGTACCGCCAGCAGCGCCCAGCCGCCCACCAACCGCGCCAAGTCCAGCCATCCGGCGCGGCGTCGTGCGGCCCTCAGGCGCTCTGCACGGGAAGGCCGCGCGGGGGTCGGGAGGTCTTGCGGCAAGTCCGCCTTCTGTGAATCGGGTTTGGAGAGGTTGGGAGGAGGCGTGGTCATGGCTTACCCGTGATCATAGTTCACCCTGACCTGAAGTTCACCCTGACTCACAGATCACTCTTTTTGGGTCGGCCTTTGCGGGCAGGCGCGGCGGCCACCAGTTCACGCTCCGGCTCCTGCACGTCATCTTCTGCAACGACTGGGACTTTCGCTTTGGCAGCGGCTTTTTTAGGTGTTGCTTTGGTCGCAGGCTTGGCCGCTGCGTCTGCTGGGGCGTCTACTTCTCCGGCAGGCGTAATGCCCGGAACGCGCCGCAAGTACGCCCCTGTATGCGATGTGGCGTGGGCGGCCAACTGCTCTGGTGTTCCGGTTGCTACCACGAGTCCGCCGCGCACGCCGCCTTCCGGCCCCAAGTCGATGATGTGGTCGGCGCACTTCATCACGTCCAAGTTGTGCTCAATGATCAGCAGCGTGTTGCCGCCTTCCACGAGCCGCTGCAGCACCTCCATCAGCTTCCGCACGTCTTCGAAGTGCAGGCCGGTGGTGGGTTCGTCCAGAATGTAGATGGTCTTCCCGGTGGCCCGCTTGCTCAGTTCCGACGCCAGCTTAATGCGCTGCGCCTCGCCGCCCGACAGCGTGGTGCTGGGCTGCCCGATGCGCATGTAGCCGAGGCCCACGTCGCACAGCAGTTGCATCTTGCGCTCGATGGCGGGAATGGCCTCGAAGAACTCGCGGGCGTCCTCGACGGTCAGGTTCAGCACGTCGCTGATGGTCTTGCCGTTGTACTTCACTTCCAGCGTTTCGCGGTTGTAACGCGCACCCTTGCAGACTTCGCAGGGCACATAAATGTCGGGCAGGAAGTTCATTTCGATCTTCATCACGCCGTCGCCCTTGCAGTGTTCGCAGCGCCCACCCTTCACGTTAAAGCTGAAGCGCCCCGCCTGATACCCGCGCCGACGCGATTCGGGCGTGCGGGTAAACAGGTCGCGCACCTCGGTAAACACGCCCGTGTAGGTGGCTGGGTTGGAGCGTGGCGTGCGGCCAATCGGAGACTGGTCGATCTCGATGACCTTGTCCAGATGCTCCATGCCCTCAATTTGGTCATAACGGCCCGGACTGGTCTTCGCGCCGTTCAGTTCGCGGGCGAGGGTGGCGTGCAGAATGTCGTGAATCAGGGTGGATTTGCCACTGCCGCTGGGGCCGGTCATGACGGTCATGGTGCCCAGCGGAATGTCGATGCTCACGTTTTGCAGGTTATGTTCCCGCGCCCCAATCACCTTCAGGCGCTTGCCGTTGCCGCGCCGCCGCTCTGCCGGAATCTCGATTTTCAGTTCGCCGCGCAGGTATTTTCCGGTGAGGCTGTGGGGGTTGTCCCGCACCTCGGCGGGCGTACCCACCGCCACGATTTCGCCGCCGTGAACGCCCGCACCCGGCCCCATATCCACCAGATAGTCGGCTTCCATCATGGTGTCTTCGTCGTGCTCTACCACCAGCAACGTGTTGCCGAGGTCGCGCAGATGCTTGAGGGTTCCGATCAGGCGGTGGTTGTCTTTGGGATGCAGCCCGATGGAGGGTTCGTCCAGCACGTACAGCACCCCGGTCAGGCCCGAGCCGACTTGGGTCGCCAGCCGAATCCGCTGCGCCTCGCCGCCACTCAGGGTGTTCGCGGTACGATCCAGGCTCAGGTAATCCAATCCCACATCCACCAAAAACTTCAGGCGGGTGCGAATGGCCTTCAGAATCGGGGCGGCTACGGCTTCGCCAAACACATTCAGCTTGTAGTCGTAGCGGGCCGGGGCGTGCGCTTTGGCCGTGCCGCCGAGGTGTCCTGCAAGGTGCGCCCCAACCGCGTCATGATCCAGCGTGCCTTCTTGTAGCCGCGCAAAAAAGGCGTCGGCGTCCAGCACACTCATGCCGCTGGTCTGCGAAATGTTGAGGCTGCCTACGCGCACCGCCAAGATTTCGGGCTTGTACCGCGTGCCAGCGCAGGTCGGGCAAGGCCGAAGCTCCATCATTTCTTCCAGCTTTTCTCGCATGAAGTCCGATTCGGTATCGGCAAACCGGCGCTCCAGATTGGTAATCACGCCCTCGAATTCGGTCATAAAGCGCATGGTTTCTTTGCCCGCCCGCCGGTAGATCACCTCGAACGGTTCGCCGGGGCCGTTCAGAATGGCGGTTTTGGCGGCTTCGGGCAGGTCGCGCCAAGGCGCTTTCAGGTCAAACTCCATGTGCTCCGATAGCGCTTTCAGTTTGTCCCAGTAGTACACGCCGCCGCCCGTGCCCTTCTTAGACCAAGGCAGAATCGCGCCCTCGGCGATGCTCAGCTTTTCGTCTATCACCAAGTCGGGCGAAAATTCGTTTTTGTGGCCCAGCCCCGCGCAGTCGCCGCACGCGCCATACGGCGAGTTGAACGAGAAGGAGCGCGGTTCGAGTTCTTCCAAGACGCTGCCGTGTTCCGGGCAGGCAAACTTTTCGGAATACAGTTCTTCGGCACTTTCTCCGTCCGGGCCGCCTTCGGGCATCAGCACACGCAGCAGGCCCTCGCCCCGGCGCAGGCCGAGTTCCACGCTCTCGGCAATGCGGGTGCGGTCACTGCCGCGCAGGGTCACGCGGTCAATCACCACGTCCACATCATGCTTTTCAAACTTCTCCAGTTTCAGCTTTTCGGCTTCGTCCAGTTCATACAGCGTGCCGTCTACCCGCACCCGTGCGTACCCTTCGCGCCGCAAATCGCCGAACAGCTTGCGGTATTCGCCCTTGCGTCCGCGCACCACGGGAGCCAGCAAAATCGCGCGGGCGTCCTCGTAGCCGCTCAGCAGGCGGTCTGTAATTTCGCTGGGACTCTGTTTTTCAATTTTGCGCCCGCAGACCGGGCAATACGGCGTGCCGATGCGGGCGTACAACAGGCGCAAATAGTCGTGAATTTCGGTGACCGTGCCCACCGTGCTGCGGGGGTTGTGGCTGGTGGTCTTCTGGTCAATAGAGATGGCCGGAGACAATCCCTCGATGCCGTCCACATCCGGCTTTTCCATCAGGCCAAGGAACTGGCGGGCATAGGCACTCAGCGATTCCACGTAGCGGCGCTGGCCCTCGGCATAAATAGTGTCGAAGGCCAGCGTACTTTTGCCGCTGCCCGACACGCCCGTAATCACGATGAATTGGTCACGGGGAAGCTCTACCGTCACGTTTTTGAGGTTGTGTTCCCGCGCACCACGAACAATCAGGTTCTGCAAGTCGGAAGCTCCTTTGTTTTGACACTTTGAAGGCGGCCAGCACGCGCTTTAGACTGTCTGGCGGGTTATGTCGGATGCATAAGGGAAGGTCTGCCCTTCGCTCTGAAACGGGATATTCTAGCACTTTGGGGCAGGGTGGGGGAATGCCCGTGTGTAGGGCCGATGGTCAGGTGAAGGGGAAAGCGGGCCAGCAAAACAGCGCCGCAAAAAAGCGCCCCCACCCAAAGAGGGCAGAGGCGCATTTGCAGAAAAAAGCTTAGGCAGCGGCGGGCAACGGCTGACCCGGTTCGTTGCGGCTTCCAGCTTTTTGCCAGAAGTACACAGCGGCGATCATGCCCAGCGCAGCCACGTTCCAAATGAGATCGGTGGGAATGATCAGGATGAACGACGCCACCAGCAGCAGAATAAATTGAATCGGGTTGGTCTTGCGGTGCAGGAAGCGCAGAGTGGCCGCACTGAACGCCACCAGCCCGATGAAGGCGAAGATGATCATGGGCACGGCTTCACTCCACGGAACCGCGCCCAGTGTGGCTTTGCCGTCCACTTCTGCGATCAGTAGCAGCACCGGGTTAAAGAACATCATGTAAGCCAGCAGCGCGGTTCGCAGTTCGTACTGGAAGGCCTGAATGCCCGTTTTGAGCGGATCGCCGCCCGAAATAGCCGCCGCCGCGAACGCTGCCAACGCCACCGGCGGCGTACTGTCGGCCATGATGCCGAAGTAGAAGACGAACATATGCACGGGCAGCATTTCGGCAGGATTGCTGGTATCCAGCCCCGCGATCTTGGCGATAATCGGCACGATCAGGGCGCTCATGAGGATGTAGTTGGCGGTGGTCGGCAGACCCATGCCCAGCACGAGCGCGATCAGTTGGCCCATGAACAGCACCACCAGAATCCGGATAAATTCGTTGCTGAACAGGTTGGCGACGTTCTGAACCAAGTCGGCCAGGCCGAAGCCGAGGCCCGTGATGGTCACGATGCCCACGATGATTCCGGCGGCGGCGGTAGCGACGGCAATGCCGATCATGGAGCGTGCGCCGCCCTCGAAGGCCTCGATCAGTTTTTTGCCGCCGTCCATCAGGCTGCGGGCGGGGCTGCGGCCATCGCGGGTGCCCCAGAACACTTCTTGCAGGAACATCATCACGATCATGATGACGATGGTGGTCAGGGCCACGCGCTCCGGGTTGGCTTCGGGGTTGGAGGTCAGGACGCCGATCAGGTAGCCCAGCGGCACGAGGTAATACCAGCCTTCCAGGAGCGTTTTGCGGATAGGGGGCAACTCGCTTTTGGGCAGGCCCTTCAGGTTCAGTTTCAGGGCCTCGATATGAGACACAACCAAGAGGGCCGCGTAACACAGGAAGGCAGGAATGGCCGCCGCCAAGATCAGGGAGCGGTACTCGATGTTCAGGTTTTGGGCCATGATGAAGGCCGCCGCGCCCATGACCGGGGGCATCAGTTGGCCGTTAGAACTGCTGGCGACCTCGATGGCTCCAGCTTTTTCGCGGCTGTAGCCTGTGCGGATCATGGTGCCGATGGTGATGTTGCCGCCCGTGACCACGTTGGACACCGCGCTGCCCGAAATAATGCCGTTCAGGCCGCTGCTGAGGATGCTGGCCTTGGCCGCTCCGCCCCGGAACCCGCCCAATAAGCTCTGGGCCACGCGCATGAACCAGTCGCCCGCGCCGAGTTTGTCGAACACCGCGCCGAACAGCACGAACAGGAACACGATCTGGGCGCTGACGCCGATGGCCGTGCCGAAAATGCCCTCGGTGTTGGTGGCGAGCTGGCCCATCAGTTGCGGCCACGTGTAGCCGTTATGGAAGGGACTTTGAATGAACGGAATCAGGCCGCGTGACCCCATAAATGCGAACAAGATGAAGGCCAGCGAGATCAGCGGCATGGCGATACCGAGGGTGCGCCAAGCCGTCAACAGCAGCATGACTACGAGGGCGCTGCTGGCGATCAGGTCTAAGGGTGCGTCGGCACGCAGGCCGCCGTTGTTGGCGATGTTGGAATACTCCACAAAAAAGTAGAGGGCCGCCGCCGTGGCGAGGCCGCCCAATACCCAGTCTCCCCAAGGCACTTTGGTCTGAGGATTGCCCGGCGTTTTCTTGAACGGAAAGACCATAAAGGCCAGTGCAAAGGCAAATGCGAGGTGAATAGAGCGCAGCGTCGTCGGCACGATGGTACCCACATAGGCGGCGTACATCTGGAACAAGCACCAACTGACGGCAATGACCGTGACCATCATGGCCTGCCAACCGAACAGCTTGCGCCCGCCTGTTTCAGCGGCTTCCACCATCTCTATGGCGCGGCGTTCGCCCTCGGTCATCTCCTGTCCGGGCGGAGTCAGGCTGGGGTTGCTGCTGATGGGTCTTGTGGGGTCACTCATATTTACCTCATTCTTTTGAAAAAGACAGGGGGCCAGCCGCAGGGAGAATCGCGACTGGCCCCAACAGCTCAGGCCAAGGTGCCGGGCCTTATTTGACGTTCAAGCCTTTTTCTTTGAAGAATTTGACTGCGCCGGGGTGCAGAGGCGTGGGCAACCCTTTGACGGCTTTGTCCAGCGTGTAGTTCAGGCCGAGGCTGGGGTGAAGGGCTTTCAGGTCGGCTTCGTTGCCGAAGGTGGCTTTCATGGCCTTGTACACCGAGTCTTCGCTGACGGCGGTGCTGGTGACCATCACGGCCTGTACGGCTACGCTGGGCACGGTCGCGCCCACGCCTTTGTACGACTTGGCCGGAATGTTGAAGCGCACGTAGAAGGGGTACTTCTTAAGCAGGCTGCTGGCCTGATTGCCGCTCACCGGCACGACGTTCACGTCGACCGTCTGGGCAATCTGAGCAATGGCGCTCGCGCCCACGCCCACCGTGTAGAACAGGGCGTCGGCCCGCTTATCCTGCATCAGGCTGATGCCCTGTGCCGGAGAAACGCGGAGGGTCTGGCCCAGATCGTCGAGCTTCAGGCCGTAAGCTTCCATCACCTGACGGGCCGTTTGCTCGGTGCCGGAACCCAAGTCCCCAATCACGACTTTTTTGCCCTTCAGGTCGGCAATCGACTTGATGTTAGAATCCTTACGGGCAATGACGTGCAGCACTTCGGGGTACAGCACGGCCATACTGCGAATCTTGTTGTTGCCCTTGCCCTCGAAGGCGGTGATGCCCGTGCCCTTGTAGGCATAGAAGGCGATGTCGTTCTGGGCGATGGCGATGTCAAGTTCGCCGGTGCCGAGGGCGTTCATGTTGAACACGCTGCCGCCAGTGCTGCGGGCGTTGGCGCGGAGGCCTGCACCAGCATCGTTGATCATTTTGGCCATACCGGTGGCGACTGGAAAATACACGCCGGTGGTGCTGCCCGACCCGATGGTCAGGATGGTGGTGCCCTGTGCAAAGGCGATGGCAGCGGTTCCAAGAAGCAATAAGGTAGAGACGGTCTTGATGGACTTTTTCATGTATGTTCCTTCCGGTGGCTGACTGAACTGTCACCACACGAGCGCGTTGAGAATGGCGGAATATTAGCACACTCTAAAAAATGCACCGCTCTCCAGACCACCTTTGCGCCCTAAAATGTACGTTCGGCAATTTCCAGACCGGCCAAGCATCATGCGGATTCCGACTGGCCTCTTGAACTTGGCTTGAAGCAAACCTTAGCGCAGTTTTCTCAAAATGTTAAAATTTTCCTAGACAAAGTGCAGAGAGAGGGCCTCAAAACGAGGTAAGGCCTAAGAAAAGTGTATCGCTCAGGCGTCCCGCCGTAACTTGCCGCAGCGCCACCACGCCGCCGCACAGAAGGCTGCACTTAGGACGAACACGGGGGTGTATCCGGCGGCGTCGGCCAGCAGACCGCCCAACACCGGGGCAAACAGGGCCGCGCCCACCAAAGTATTCAGGGTGCCGATATAGCGGCTGCGGGCATGTGCTGGGGCGATATTCAGCAGGTGGTTGGTATGGCCCAGATTGAAGCCCTGTGCGGCTACACTGGACAGCACGAACACGCCAAGGTAGGCCCAAGAAGTCCAGCCCAGCGCTCCCACCAACAGCGCGTACAGCGGTGCAAGTCCGGCAGAGACGCTGGCGTAGCGGATAATTCGGCGCGAGCCTTTGCGCTCGGCTACCCGCTGCCACACCACGTTTGACAGGGGCGCGACTCCGGTCAGGGTCATCACGAAAATGCCCAGTGTGGCTGCCGGAAACTGTAGCTCGCGCAGGGCATACACAGCATAAAATGGTTCGGCCATGCTTGCGCCCGCCAACAGCAACCGCACGCTCAGGAAGGCGCGGAAGTGCGGGTCACGCAGCGTTTCGGGAATGGCCCGCACTTCGGCCCGCACCCCTTCCGGCGGCTGCGGTGGGTCGGGCGGCTCGCTCAGGCGGCCAAACAGCCAGTAGCCGATGCTGAAAGCGACTGTGCCGAGGGTAAAAATCAGGGCGTAATCGTAGGGAAAGGCCAACCCGGAACCCAGAATCCAGCGCACCAGCAGCCCCGCGCCAAACGCCAGCAGGCCGCCGTAGAGGTTGCGCGTGCCAAAAAACCTCGCCCGCTTTTCGGTGGGCACCGTCTTGCTGACCACTTCCAAAAAAGGCAGGCCCGATACTCCAGACGCCAGCGCATTGACCAGCATCGCCAGCACGAATAGCGTGAGACACAGCGCGGGCGTGTGCCACAGCAGCGCGGCCACCAAGATCATAGAGACGTAGCTGAGGGTGCGGATCAGGGCCGCCGAACGATACACGGGCAGCTTGAACGGCAGGCTGCGAACGCGCGCGGCCACCAGCAGTTGCGGCAGCATCCAGCCGCCCCCGGCGATGGCGGGCAGCAGCCCAATCACGGCGTTGGGTGCGCCCAGCCGCGCCGCGAACCCGGCCACCACCACCGTCACATTAAAAAACCCATCGCCGGTAAAAATAAACCACCCGTTCAGGATGCCCAGCCGCCCGTTGCGATCCCAACCACCAAATACGTTCAGCCGTGGGCGGAGGCCGTTCATCCCTTCAGGCTCCCGGCAGCCGCAGCACGCCTTCCAGCGCGGCGTAAGCGTCGGGGCGGGCCAAAAAGACCAGTTCGTCGTCGGTGGTCAGCAGCAGTTCGGGGCGGGGCAGGCGCACGGTACCGTCCCGCACGATGCCCACCACTTCTACACCCGGCGGCAACGACAGCACGCTCAGCCGTGCGCCGCGCCAACTCGGCGGCACACCCCGGCGGTACAGTTCGCGTTCAGCAGGAGCGAGTGCAGGCACAGTTTCTGCGTCTGCGCCGTCGTCGGGCCGGGGTGCATCAAAGGGAGTGGCGGGCGTGTCGGGTGTGCGGCGCGGAATAAAACGCACGCCTTCGGGCAGCGGCGGCGCGGTGGCCCCGGCATGAACGGCGCTGGCCGCCCGTGACCTCGCCTGACCCGGCACCAGCCCCGATTCGCCGCTGAGGGCGTGCGCCACCCCCGCCGTCAGCAGGGCTACAGGCAACACGGCGTCGCCGCCCCAAGCCACGGCCAGCAGCGCGGCGGCCACCGGCACATTCAGCGTCACCGTGACGAACGCCACCATGCCCACCAAGGCTGCCACCGCCGGATCGACGCCCAACACGCCCCCCAACCCCGCGCCCAGCACGCCGCCTATGCCCACCGAGGGCAGCACGCCGCCGCCAAAGGCGATTCGTGCGCCCAGCGCCAGCAGCAGCCAGCGCCACAGCCCGCCGCCCAACGCCTCCGACCCCAAGAATCCTGACGCGCCGAGTTGCATCCAGCCGGTGCCGTCGCCCAGTATGGCGGGCGTGCCCACCGTGCCGAAGTTGCCCAGTGGAAAGGTGCCTGCCCACGCCACCGCAGCGGTCAGCAGTCCAAACACAGCCCCCAGCACAGGCCGCAGCCGTCCATCCGACCATTGTTCGGGAATGGCGCGGCAGGCCAGCAGCGACAGCCATCCCAGCAGCGTGACCGCCAGAATAATGCCCATGACCTCTAAGAGCTGCGTCGCAGCGGGAGCCTGCACATCGGCAATACTGAACAGCGGCTGAAATCCGAAGGCCAACCCGTACACCGCGTAGGCCGCCACCGACGCCAACACGCACGGCATCAGTACCTCGAATTCGAACTCGAAGCGGCGGTACAGCACTTCTGCAATGAGGACGGCGGCGGCCAGCGGCGCGTGCAGCACGGCTCCCAGCGCGGCGGCGGCCCCGGCCAGCGTGAGCGTGCGGGCCTCTACCGAATCCAGCCGCGTGACCCGGCCCAGCAGCCGCGTGCCCAGTTGGCCCACCATCGTAAAGGCCGAGTCGCGCCCCACCAGCAGCCCCCCGCCGTAGCCCAGTAGCGTGGCGGCCAGCGTGCGGAGCTGAACCCGCAGCCCCGGCCATTGCCCCCGCGCGTGGTAGCCGCGCACCAACTGGGTCAGCGGGTCGCCCGATTTGGCCGGAATCAGCCATGTGTAGGCCGCGCCCAGCAGCGGCAAGGCCAGCAGGCCCCAAGGCAGGGCCGTCCCAAAAGCCATCAGCAGACCGCCTTCTCCGGGCGTGCCAGGGGGCGAATATCCGGTCAATTGTGCGCCCAGCCGCAGGAGTTCGTCCAGCGCCAGCCGCAGCACGATGCACAGCCCGCCGACCAGTCCACCCAGCAGCACGCTCAGTACCACCACGCGGCCCGTTTCTAGGCGGGTCAGGACAGCACGGGGCAGGGGAGAACGCATCGGCAGCATGCTAACCCAAGTGGCGTGTGCCGGAGCAAGTTGACGGGCAACTCGGAACGGATACGCCAGACCAGATGTGGTTAGCGGCACCAGCAGTGTGACGGCAAGAAGTGTCGAGTTGACGCCCGTCCGGTGGGGCCATTCTCCTGCGGCTCAAGCCTCTCGAATCGGTGGTTCGGACAGGTTCCGAATATTGCCGATCACTGTCCAAGAACATGGTGTTTTTGCTCCTCCCTCCTTGCGGGGGAAGCTGGGACTCGCAGAGCTGCGAAGCAGAGGGAGGAACAAGCAAGGCGTTCTAGACGACGTTTGTCTATGGCCTGCTGTTCCTCGGTAAAACCTGTCCATACCAGTGTCGAATAGATCAGCATCGAACAGAGACGCCGTGTAGTACAGACCCATGGATCACGAACACGGTGGAGGGCCAGCGCCATAACCTTCCGCTGGCCCCCTTGGTTGTTCCACTGCCCACAACCTACAGCCCCACCTTCTACAGCCCAGCAGTTACGCTGAAGTTTCCCCCTGCATGCGCCGCTGGTTTTGCTCCCAGATCAGGTCGCGCATGACCCAGCCGCTGCCGGGAAAACGTAGGCCCAGCCGCAATTCTCCCAGCAGGTACTCGCGCACCTCGTTCAGGTTAAAGCCCTGTTCGATCAATTGGCCCAGATTGACTTCGCCGTCCAGTGCGCGGGCAATCGGATGAATGGCCGCCCGGTTTCCGCCCGGACGCAGGCGCAGGCCGAACCACGCGTAGCGGTTGGTGGCATCAACCTTGCCTTCTTTTACGGCCTCGGCCACCTGCTGCGCCACCTGAAACAGCGGCAGATCGGCTTGCCTCGCGGCGGCCCGGACACTGCGGCCCTGCATGTCGTTAAAGAGCGACAGGTTGCCCTGAAACACCCGGCTGGGGCTGCCGATGACGGCGCAAATTTGCGTCCATTCATCGCTGGCCCGCGCCCAGTCGGTCATGAAGTGATCGTATGGCCCCAGCGCCTTGCCCGTTACAGGCTTCAGCTCGAAGGCGAAGGTGCCGCTGTCGGGCAGCATCGGGCTGGCATGAATGGCGTCCACGCCCATCCAGTCCAGAATGCCGCCTGCCACGACTTCGCCCTGCACGTAGGCAACGGTGTAAGGCACTTCGGACTTCACCTCTAGCACGCCCGTTTGCCGGGTGCCGTTGATGAGTTCCATCACGCCGATGAGTGGAAGATCTGAGAGGAGGCCCTGCATGAATGTGCCCAGTGTAGCGGCTGGCGCGGCCCATGCGTGCGCGGCGGTTACAGATGGAGCGGTTTAGGCAGTGGGGGGGAGGGGGTTTGAGGATGGTTCACGATTCTGGGTGAACTCCCCAGTCTGCTTCGCAGCCAGCCCCCCTCCCTTCGGGCTGTACCAGTCAAAGGGAGCGCACAAGCTCTCGTCCCCACCTTTGAGGGAGCGTTACATCAGCGACGGGGGGGTTTACCTTCTACCCCGCCACCAAGTCCAGCCAAGCCCCGCCCACTTCCCCGCTGACATCGCTGGCGCTGAGGCCGTAGCCGTGCCGCGCCCCCGCCCGCTCGCCCGCTCTGGCGTGCAGGGTGACGGCGCACAGCGCGGCGTTCGGGGAACTCAGCCCTTGTCCTAGCAGCGCGGCAACCACGCCCGCCAACGTGTCGCCCATGCCCGCGCTGCCCATCCCCGGATGCCCGCCCCGGCTGACCCACAGCCCGCCGCTGTGCGCCACCACACTGGGGCCGCCCTTCAGGATCACCGCGCCGCCGTACCGCTCTTGCAAGGCGCGGGCCGCCGCCAGCGGGTCACGGATCACATTGGCTGTCGTGCAGGCCAGCAGACGGGCCGCTTCGCCGGGGTGCGGTGTCCAGACGCAGCCCTCGTGCCCCAGACCAGCCAATTCGGGTTGAAGGGCGTCGGCGTCCAGCACGCAGGGCACGCCCCAACTGAGGATCAGGCGGGCCAAAGCGGGCGCGTCCGGCCCCAAGCCCATGCCGATGCACAGGGCGTCCGGCAACCCCTGAGCCGCCGCTTTCGCCAGCGCGCCAGCCACATCTTCGTGCTGCCGGATCATCAGTTCGGGCATCACGAGGGGCACCTCTGCCGACGAATACACCGTGACCAAGCCTGCCCCGGCCCGCAGCGCCCCCACGCCCGCCAACGCCGCCGCCCCTGCCGTGCCCGGATGGCCCCCCACCACCCACACCCGGCCCGCCGTGCCTTTGTGGGCGTCGGCAAAACGTGTGGGCAACAGTCCCGCTACGGCTGCCCGCGTGGGCCGGGTGGCAAAAGCTTCGGCCTGCGCCCAGCCGGGGGGCAAGCGCAGATCGGCCAGCCTGACCCGTCCGGCCCGGTGCGCGGCGGGGCCAAACAAAAGGGCGGTTTTCAGGCCCGACAGGGTGACGGTCAGCGCGGCCTCAATAGTTTCGCCCACCAGATCAGCGCGGGTGGCGTCCAGTCCAGTCGGCAGGTCTATCGCCACCACAGGCAAGCCGGATGCATTCACCGCCGCCACGATTTCAGCCAATTCGGGCCGAAGCGGGGGCGTGAATCCGGTTCCCAGCAGGCCGTCTACCAATACTGCCGCCGCTGTGGATTCCCGCGCCACTGCCGCCGCACTCAGCGCTGCTCCCCGTACGCCCACCGCGCCCAGCCGTTTCCGGTTGGCCCGCGTCAGGGGATGCCGCGGCGGGGCCGCCAGCACCCGCACGTCTCGGCCAAGTGCTGCCAAATGCCTTGCCACTACCAAGGCGTCTCCGCCGTTGGCCCCGCCGCCCGCCAGCAGCAGCACCCGCCCCTCCGGAAAAGCGTCCTGCACGGCGTCGGCCACCGCCCGCCCTGCTTCTTCCATCGCCAAATCCAGCAGCCCCGCCTGCTCCAGCCGGGCATCCAGCGCCCGCACGCCAGCCGGGGAGAGGATCGGCTCGGCTGGCAGCGTGATCTTCGTATCTTGCACGGTTTTTACCCCCCAGCACCCCGGAAAATCAGCAGCAGAAGAATCACGACCGCCGCCAGCAGCACCCAGCGCACCGCCCGCAATTTGGGATTGGCCTTGAATTGCTCACGCATGTCTTCCCGCGTTTCGGCCTGAGACTGGCGCACGCTGAGGCGCTGGGCACGCCGGATAGACCCCACCGATTCGTAGACCTTGCCTTGCCGCCGCAGGGCCACACCCAAGTTGTGGTGTGCGCCCTCGTAGTCGGGGGCCAGTTTCAGCACCTCGCGGTAACACACCTCGGCGTCGGCGGGGCGGCCTGCCTCCAAATCCAGATTACCCAAGTTCATCAGCGCCCGGTAATGGCCCGGATCGAGGCGGCGGGCATCCTCGAAAGCACTCCGGGCGGCGTCGGGTTCTTCGCGCAGGGCGTGCAGCACGCCTAGAGCATTGCAGGCTTCCGCGTGTGTGATGGGGTGGGCGTGCGCGGGCTTCAGCACCTCGCTCAGTTCGCCCGGATCGGCTTTGCCGCTGCCCGCCTCCAGCGCTGCCAGCCCAAGACCTAGCACCTCGGGGGCCACCAGCGATCTCAGGAGGGCCATTTCGCCCACCAGCCCCGCCGCCTCGCCTTCGGTCAGGGCCTGACTGTAGGCGGCCAGTGCCCGCCGCGCCCCCGGATATTTGCGGGCACGCACATCGTCCTGCGCGGCCACGAGTGCACCCAACGCCGCCGAGATTTCGGGTGCGGCGGGCAGCAAATGGGCCGCCGCCTGCGCTCTGCGCCACTCGCCGCTGCGGGCAAAGGGTTTCCAGTCCAGCACAGGTTTGGAAGGGTCAGACGGCTGGGGAGCAGGTTCAGGCACTTGAGAATCAGGCCGCCCCCCCTCCGGTACAGCTGTGTTCGGCGCAGCAACGAGAACGCCCTCGCGGGCAGGATCGGTCATGTCGGCAGTATACTGACGCCGCCCAGCAGACTTTGAGAGTTCCGAGGCGGTCTTTTCAGGCAGCCCCATGTCGGGGCGCTGACCCCTGCCACACGGCCCTTGGGCGACTGCTTGCCAGTCTCGCCCGCCTGTCACCTTCTGCTCTGATGCCGCCCTCCCCCCATCTTTCTGACCCCAGCCTTTCCCCAACGGAGACGTGTTTCCCTTGAACAATGATTTGAATTCAGACCCAACCGATACTGGTTCCCCCGAAACCGCGCCCCAGTCGGCCTTACCGCTGTATTCCCCCGCCCGCGTGCGCGAACTGCTGACGCTGCACGGCCTGCGCCCTACCAAAAGCCTCGGCCAGAATTTTCTGATCGACGGCAATATTCTGCGGGCTATTGCCGAAGCAGGCGGGGCCGCCCCCGGCGTGCCTGTACTGGAAATCGGCCCCGGCCTCGGCGTGCTGACCCGTGAAGTGGCTTCACGCGGGGCGCTTGTGACGGCGCTGGAAAAAGACGAGCGGCTGAAGCCTGTGCTGGCCGACACTTTGGCGGGAACAGGCGTCAACGTGATCTGGGGCGACGCCCTCGATTTCAATTACGCGGGGCTGCCCCCCGGAACCCGTGTTATCGCCAATTTGCCCTACTACATCACGGGCGTGCTGCTGTCGCGCTTTATGCAGGCCCCCAACATCCTGTCGGCCACCGTGCTGGTGCAAAAAGAAGTGGCGCAGCGCCTCGCGGCCAAGCCCGGTCAGGAGGCTTACGGGTTCCTGAGTGCGCTGGCAGCCCTCTACGGCAGTGTCAAGCATGTGCGGGACGTGCCCAAAGGCGCATTCCTGCCTGCGCCCGACGTGACCAGCAGCGTGGTGCGCCTCGATTTTGACCGCGCCCGTCCCCTGCCTGACCCCGCGTTGGTCAGTTTTATAGACGCGGCCCTGCACCACCGCCGCAAGACTCTGCGGAACAATCTGCGCCTGATCGGGCATGAGGGCGCGCCTGTAGACGCCGCCATAGCCGGGGCGGGCCTACGCGCCGACGTGCGGGCCGAAGACGTGGCGCTTGACGATTTGCAAGCCGTTGCCCGCAGCTTAGGCGTGGTACGGTAAAGGCCGTATTACACGCAGGTCTGACCGGGTAGGGGGTCTGTCTTTCCCTCATGTCTGTCGGCCCGGTCTCCACCCCTCCTTGTTCTGTCCACAGTGCTTTTCTATCCATAGGGCCACGTCCCACCCCGGCCCGGAGGTTCTAACCGTGAAGTTCTACGTCATCGGCGACGTTACAGTTGACCACTTGTATCACCTAGACCAGTTGCCCACACCGGGCAGCGAAACCGCCCCCAGCCGCTCCACGATGGAACCCGGCGGCGCGGGCGGCACCATTTCCGTCACGTTGGCCCGCCTCGGCCACAGCGTCATTCTGGCGGCCCGTGTCGGAGACGACCCCTTTGCCGAATACGCCCTAGGCCGTGTGCGCGGGAGCGGCGTTTCCGAGGCAGCTATTCAGCGCGACCCCGACCACCTCACCAGTACCATCACGGTGATGCAGACCCCCGACGGTCTGCGGGCCATGATCAGCGACGGGGCAGCCAACCGCCAACTCGACCCGGCCAAGCTGAAAAAGAAGGACGTGGAAACCAGCGACGCCCTGATCATCTCGGCCTATTCCCTGACCGAAGGGCCGCAGCGCGAGTATTCGCTGAAGGCCATCGAAGCCGCCAAGAATGCCAAAAAGCCTGTGCCCGTCTTCATCGACCTCGGCACCGGGGCCGTGAACAAGGCCGGAACCAAACTGGAACAGGACGTGATCGGCGCGGATTACCTGATGCTGAACCAGCACGAACTGTTGGCGCTCACGGGGACGGGCAGCATCAGCACGGCACTGGCCCAACTCGGCGCAGGCGGGGCGCGGCGAGTCATCGTGAAGGTAGGTAAGATGGGCAGCATCGTCTGGACGCCCGACGAAACCGAACTCGTGGACGCCGTGCCGCCGGAGGGCAACGTCGTGGACAGCACTGGCGCGGGCGATACCTTCACGGCGGCCTTTGCCCACGCGGCCCTGTCTGGCCTGCCGCTGGCCCGCGCCGCCCGCGCCGCCAACGCCGCCGGAGCGTTGGCCGCCACCCGCTTCGGTGCCCAGAGCCGCGAAATCACCCCCGGCGACCTCGCGACGGTGATGACCAAGAAGTAACAGGCCGGGCAGAGTGCTGTTGCTGCGGTATTGATGGAGGGGGCGGAGGGGCCAGATCGGCTGCTTGGCCCTTCCTCTCATTTGTGTGCCTATTTGTCTGCTGCTTGCCTGTGTCGTTCATCCTTTGGGGGCCAGCGCGTGCCCAATCTCACAAAGGGGCCGCATTTCTCATGGCTTTCCAGTGTGTTGTGGCAGCGGGGCCGTTAAACTCCATGCCAGTGAAGCTCATTCCAATTCGAAACACTCTTTTTTCTGTGTCCCGGCGTCTGCTGTTGCCGCTGGCCTGTTCTCTGCTTGCGCCGCTGGCCCTCGCCGTGCCCCGTGTGGGCAGCCACGACGGCTACACGCGGCTCGTCTTCAACCTTCCCAAAGTGGCGACCAGCACTGTGAAAGTGAGCGGCCAGAGCGTCACGGTGCGCCTGAATGTCACCCTGCCCGCCGAACAGGGAGCGCTGAATGCTGCGGGGGTCACGGCCTACGCGGTGGCAGGCGGCACGGTCACGGTCACGTTGGCCAAAGGCCATGCCAGTGCCAAGGCCAGTGTGTTGCCCGCCGCTTCGGGGCAGCCCGCACGCTTGGTCATCGATGTGCCCACGAGTGCGGCAGCCGCGCGGGTGCCCGCCACACCACAGGCCCGCGCCACACCCGCCCCCGCCCGCACGCCGACGCCAACGGCGGTGACGCGCCCTGCCGGATCGGGAACGTCTATTCGCCCAAGGGTAGTGCTGGACGCTGGGCACGGCGGCTATGACCCCGGCATGGTCAGCCGCTGGGTCACCGAAAAAGAAGTGACGTTGGCCATTGCCATGCGTGTGCGGGCCGAACTGATCAAACACGGCATAGATGTGGTCATGGTGCGCGAAACAGACCGCCACCTCAGCAGCGACAAACGCACCGATCTCGATATGCGCTCGCGGCTGGCGACCACCGGAACCGTCAGCGCTTTCGTGAGTATCCACGTGAACGCCGCCGCCTCCAGCGCACAGGGCATAGAAACCTTCTATTTCGGGCAACCGCTGGCCGGAAGTGACCGGAGCCAAGCCGTGCGGGAAAACGGCGGCGGCAGCGTAGGACAAGAGTTGACCCGGCAGGCCGCCAACAGCGCCCAGAGCATGTTGGGCGACATTCTGGCTCAGGCCAAGGTGGCCTTCAGTCGCCAGTTGGCTCAAAGAGTGCAGACCAACCTGATCGCGGCCACCGGGGCCGTGAACCGGGGCGTTCGCACCGACACCTTTTACGTGATCCGCAACCCCACCACGCCCGCCATCCTCACCGAAATCGGCTTCGGCTCCAGCCCCGTCGAAGGCCCCCGCCTCGCCAACCCCGCCTACCGTGACCGGATCGCGCAGGCTATTGCGCGGGCCATTCTGGATTTTCTCAATACGAAGTAGAGGGTGTCGGGAGTAGTGAGTGAGAAAGGAGCAGGGCTTCAGCGACAATTTGGCTGAAGCCCTGCTCCTTTAAGTAGACTTACCGCCGTTTCTTCACGTTCCACGCCTCTTCATTTATTCCGCTGCGCTGGTTCACGGCGCGGGCCATGATGAACAGCAGATCGGACACGCGGTTCAGGTACACCTGAGCGTGAATGTTGGTGTCTTCCTCGTGCATCAGGTGAATCACGTCCCGCTCGGCGCGGCGGGCTACAGCGCGGGCCACTTGCAACGTGGCGGCGGCGGGTGTGCCCCCCGGATGCACGAAGCCCGTAAACGGCGGCGCGTCGGCCTGATAGCGGTCGATCATGGCTTCCAGAAAGGCCACGTCCTCGGCATCTATTCGGCTCAGGTTCTTCTCGTAGATGCCGCCTGCACGGGTCGCCAAATCTGCACCCAGATCAAATAGGGCATTTTGCAGATATTCCAGATCGGTGTCCAGCGGGGCGTCGGGCTTGTGGCTGCGGGTATTGTGCGCCCGCGCCAGCCCCAGCACGCTGTTCAGTTCGTCTACCGTGCCGTAGGCTTCCACGCGCACATGCGCCTTGCTCACGCGGTCAGCGCCGTACAGCCCAGTCGTGCCGCCGTCTCCTGTTTTGGTGTAGAGCTTCATGGCCTCTAGGGTAGTCGGTTGTGGCGGCTAGGGTGTGGGAAGGGCCAAGATTGACGGTGTTGTCCCAGCTTTAAGGGGCGTTGCGTCAGCAACTGGGGGGGTCGCCCTCCAACCCAAACCCAAAAAGCAGGCCATAGGCGCAGGTTTCCCCACGTCCTACAGCCCACGCCCCACTTCCTCCGTTTACGCCAATCGACCCGTCTCTCCCGTCAGCACCCGCAACTGCGCCGCCGTTTCGGGAGACAGGTCGCCAGCTTGGTAGCGCCACGTCCAGTTGTGATCACCCGTGGTTCCCGGCAGGTTCATGCGGGCCTCGGTGCCCAGATTCAGTACGTCTTGCAGCGGCACAACGGCCAAGTTGGCGCGGCTCTCGAAGGCCATGCGCATCAGCTGAGGCGCGAAGGTTTCCTCGGTGGGATCGCTGCTGGTGTAGGTGCGGAAGTTGTGTTTTTCCTGCTCCTCGGCGTGCTGCCACCAACCGCGTGTGGTGTCGTTGTCGTGCGTGCCGCTGTACACCACCTGATTTTCACGCAGGTTTTCGGGCAAGAAGTCGTTGACGCTGAAATCGCCGCCACCGAAGGCAAATTGCAGCACGGCCATGCCGGGAAACCCGAAATCGTCGCGCAGTTTCTCCACGTCGGGGGTAATCACACCCAAGTCTTCGGCAATGATGGGCAGCACGCCCAAGGCCTCGCGCACGGCGGCGAACATTTGCTGCCCCATCGCCGGAACCCACTCGCCCTGAATGGCAGTTTCTGCGGGAAAGGGGATTTCCCAGCTGGCGGCAAAGCCCCGGAAGTGATCGATTCGGACGAGATCGAACAGCTTCAGGCTGCCTTCAAAACGCTCGATCCACCATTTGAAGCCGCCCGCCTGCATGTTCTTCCAGTTGTACAGCGGATTGCCCCAGAGCTGCCCGGTGGCGCTGAAATAGTCGGGCGGCACGCCAGCCACCACCGTGGGCTGGCCCTGATCGTCAAAATAAAACTGGTCGCGGTTGGCCCAGGCGTCGCTGGAATCCATCGCTACGAAAATGGGGATGTCGCCCACGATCTGTACCTTGCGCTCGGCGGCGTAGGCGCGAATGGCCCGCCACTGCTGGAAAAACAGAAACTGGATAAATTTGACGCGCTCTATAGGCGAGGCCAGGGCGTCGCGTGCTTTGGCGAGTGCCCCGGCTTCGCGGTCACGGGTGGCGGCTTCCCAGGCGTTCCACGGCAGGCCGCCGTGTGCATCCTTGAGTGCCATGAACAGCGCGTAATCGTCCAGCCACGCGGCTTCCTCGGCCTTAAACGCCTCGAATTCCGGCTTGAGGTTCTGCGAGCCACCAAAAGCGTAATGGGCGTAGGCGCGGTCGAGCATCTGATTGCGCCACACGTATTGCAGCCCAAAATCCACCTTTTTGGGGCCGAATTCGGGCACCACCGTAAAGTCGCTGTCTTGCAGAAGGCCGTCTGCGTGCAGGGTTTCCAGATCTATCAGGTACGGATTGCCCGCAAAGGCGCTGAACGCCTGATAGGGGCTGTCGCCGTAGCCCGTCGGCCCCAGCGGCATGACCTGCCAGTAGGCCTGCCCCGCTTCGGCCAACCAATCTACGAATTTCCGTGCCTCAACACCCAAAGCGCCGATGCCGTAGGGGCCGGGCAAACTGGTCGGATGAAGTAGCACACCGCTTGAACGTTTGATGGTCATGATTCTCCTCTGCACTGTCTAGCCCCGGATAAGGTGCCGGATCCAACCCTGATGGAAGTGCTTCCATGATGATCTAAATCTGCAGCGCTCGTCTGAAGCCTGTCCATTTCTGGCCCGATTCTACCCAAGGTCGGCGCAGATTGTGTCGCATCCTCAACTTTGCCTGAACCGGAGAAGAGCGCTGCGCCAGAACCCACACAAAAACACGAGTAACACGGATTTCGATTGAATCCTGCTCTTCTAGAGCGGCTCTCCGAAATACGCCACCGAAAAAAGGGACTTTTGGTGGCTCCACTCTCTGCTCCGCAGCTCTTTGAGCCCGTCCTGCTCGGTAAAATTCACTCGCTTCGCTCGGTCATTATGATGACAAATGCTCCAGGATCCACTCCGACTTGCAGAGGCCCGAAGGGCAGGAGACTTGCCAAGCTGCGCAGCAGAGCGAGTGGGAAACACTACGGGCTAGGCGGTATGGAGGAATGGTGTCCTCATGCGGGAAGGCGTCCTCATGGGCGTCCGTTCTACCCGAGACAAGCGTCCGTTCACGACAATAGAGCCGCAGGCGGTGCGGCCAAGGTTGTGGCGGCAGTGGTGCGGATTCCGGATAAGAAGAGGGGCAAGGCGCATGGCCCCGCCCCCAGCTCAACGCTGAACTTCAGACCTAAAAAGTCAGTCGTACTCGACGCTCAGCACCTCGAATTGCATGGTGCCTTTGGGCAACTGCACGGTCACAGAATCACCTGTGCGCTTTCCGGCGAGGGCGACACCGATAGGGCTGGCGTCGCTGATTCTGCCGTTCAGCACATCAACTTCGTAGGTGCCCACCAGTTCGAACTTGCGCTGCACACCCTTGGCATCCTTGACCAGCACTTTGGCCCCCAGCCCGATCCCGCCGCTGGAATCCTCGGCCACGATCAGGGCACGTTCCAACTGATGCTCGATCTCCACGATTCGGCCCTCGTTCTCACTCTGCTGCATGCGGGCCTCGTCGTAGGCGGCACTTTCGCGCAGGTCGCCGTCGGCCAGTGCCGATCCCATATATTCGCTGATCTGCTCCCGGCGCGTGGTTTTGAGGTGTTGGAGTGTTTCTTGCAGCTTGTCGTAGCCTCGCTGCGTCATGGTGATGCGATCCTTGGTCATAACACCAGAGTATAGAGCGCGGGCGCGTGAGTGGGGAGCGGGGAGCAGGTCAAGGCCATCCACCGCAGTCGCCATTGTGATTCAGGCCAGCAAGAGCGCGGCCAGCACGCCCTTCCCGCCGCTGGGACGCCTGATCCGAACCGAGCTGTCAGTACGCAAAACCAGATTTGGTAATCATCAGTTTCAGTTCGTGCGGGCTGGTGGCATTGTTCATCGCCTCGTCCATCGTGATCAGATTGTGGCGGTACAGTTCCACCAGATTCTGGTCGAAGGTGTGCATGCCCCGGATGTTGTCCTCGATCAGCGCGTCCTTGATCAGAGCAGTTTTTTCCTCGTCCTTCACGTATTCCTGCACCAGTGGCGTCGCCAGCAAAATCTCGGTGCCCAGCACCCGGCCCACACCGTCGGCCCGCTTCAACAGGCGTTGGCTGACAATTCCGACCAGCGACTCGGCCAGCAGCAGCCGAATCTGGTCGCGTTCGTAGGGCGCAAAAAAGTCGATGATGCGGTTCACACTTTTCACGGCGTCCTGCGTGTGCAGGGTACTGAGTACCAGATGCCCGGTCTGCGCGGCGGTCAGAGCGGCTTCTACCGTTTCCTTGTCGCGCATTTCGCCGATCATGATCACGTCGGGGTCTTGGCGCATAGAAAACTTCAGGGCCGTGCGGAAGTCGCGGGTATCGCTGCCGACCTCGCGCTGCACCACGATGGATTTCTTATTGCGGTGCAGAATCTCTATCGGGTCTTCGATGGTGATGATGTTGTACGAGTAATGCCTGTTGATGTGGTCGATCAGACTGGCCATCGTGGTGCTTTTGCCCGCCCCAGTCGGCCCGGTGACCAAGATCAGGCCGCGTGACGCCTCGGCAAACCCTTTCATCACGTCTACGGGCAGCCCCAGCGATTCGAAGCCCGGAATCGAATCTGCCACGATTCGCATGACGATGCCCACCGCGCCGCGTTGCCGGAACACGTTGCAGCGGAATCTGCCCAGTCCAGCCACGCTGTAGGCGGTGTCCAGCTCGTTGCGGTACTCGAAATCTTCCCACTGGTCGGGCGTCAGAAGCGCCTGCGCCAGCTTGAGGGTATCGGGCGGCATGAGGGCCTGCGTGCCGAAGGGCATCAGCACGCCGTCTACCCGGCCCATCGGTGGGCTGCCTGCCTGCAAATGCACGTCCGACACGCGCCGGGTGACCATTTCGTGCAGCAATTCGTCGAGGGTCATGCTGGTGCCTGAGCCTCAAACGCCTGAGACTCGGACGCCTGATCCTCCGACGAAAGTGCGGCCATCAAGGGCAAATTGTCGATCAGGCGCACGCCGAACATGCGGGCCGCCAGCAGCACACGGGTCATGTTCCTATTGTCGCCCCCGGCTCTGTCATTCCTGTCACGTTCCTGTGCATCAACCCCCAGCGTCTTCCCCGGCATCTTACTGGGCGGCTCCACACTGTCCAGCGGCTGCATTTTTGCATCTACTATGCTGAGGTAATCCAGTTCAACGGCCTCATCGGTTGCCAGCACATCCAGTCCCGCCTGCTGGAGCGTCTGCACCTGCGTTTCTCCGGCGGCGTGGCTGTCCTGCACGGCCCGCAGCGCCCTCTGCAGCACGGCGGCCCGCGCTTGCTGCTCCGGCGTCAGGTAGGCGTTGCGGCTGCTGAGGGCCAGCCCGCTCGCCGCCCGCACGGTGGGCACCCCGATCACGTCCACATTCACGTTCAGGTCGCGCACCATGCGCCGCAGCACGGCCAATTGCTGCCAGTCTTTTTCGCCCAGATACACCCGGTCAGGGCGCACCAGATTCAGCAGCTTGAGGACTACCGTCGCCACGCCCGTAAAGTGTCCGGGCCGCGAAGCGCCGTCCAGCCCCTCGCTGACGCCCGACACGGTCACGCGGGTGGAGAACCCGTCGGGGTACATCAGGTCTACGGACGGTGTGAACAGTACGTCGGCCCCAGCCCCGCCCGCCACGCCCAAGTCGCGGGGCAGGTCGCGGGGGTACTTGTTCAGGTCTTCGCCTGCCCCAAATTGCAGCGGATTCACGAAAATGCTGACCACCAACAGGTCGCACTCGGCCCGCGCCTGAGAGATCAGAGTGGCGTGGCCCTCGTGTAAGTAGCCCATCGTGGGCACAAAGCCTACGCGCCCGCGCCCAGCCAGCACCGAGCGCAGTTCGGCGGGGTCACTGATGATTTGCGGCAAGGTTTCCACAGCGCCCCTCACGCCCGTTTCCCGTCCAGTCCCACAGCTCCAATCACCGCGTCCAGTGCCCAACTGATGACCGCCAGCACGATGGCCCCGATGAACGCCGCGCCGAAGCCCGCCACGTCCAGCACGGTCACGCCCGCCACGATCCACAGCACCACTGCGTTCACCACCAGCGTAAACAGGCCCAGCGTCAGCACATTCACGGGCAGACTCAGCAGCAGCAGCACAGGCCGAATCAGCGCGTTCACGATGCCCAGCACCAGCGCGGCCAAAATGACGCCCACCACGTCGGCCCCCGGCGCAAATCGCACGCCGTTGTACACGAGGGTCAGCAGGTACAGCGCCAGTGCATTCACCAGCAAGCGAATTAAGAAGCCCATGCGCCTATCATACGGCGGCATGGGTGGAGTGGGGAAATCGACTGTACGCCCTTGATTACTGGGCAGCTAAACGTTGAACGGTTGTATTTTTCCTCCGTCCATCTAAGAATTAAGAGCGAATTCGCCCTTAGGGCCATTTAACTTTATTAATCCGAGTAAACACCACAAAAGACAACACGAAACACAGGAAAACGATAAGACTTACTATAGCGTCGCCTGTGAGTACAAAGGGAACGAAAAACGAACCGATGCCATGTGCAGTTAAAATCCAATACACGTGTTTCTTCGACATGAATTTTCCTCTTCAGGAGTCAATTACAGCCCGAACCGCCCGTACATATGATCCACATGCCGCAGATAGAACGCCAGGTCGAACGCGGCGTCCAATTCCGCATCATTCAGAGGGTTGGCGGCGTCGGCTTTCAGTAGGTCGCGTAGGCCCTCGCCCGTTTCCCAACTGTGCAGGGCGTTGCGCTGAACCAGTTCGTAGGCGGCTTCGCGGCTCATGCCTTTTTCGTCGATCAGGGCGTGCAGCACGCGCTGGCTGAAGACCAAGCCACCGAGGTCGTTCATGTTCTTCAGCATCCGTTCGGGGAAGACCACCAGATCGCGCAGCACCCCAGTCAGGCGGCGGGCGGCGTAACTGGCGGCAGCGGTGGCATCGGGCAAAATCACGCGTTCGGCGCTGGAATGGCTGATGTCGCGCTCGTGCCAGAGGGCCACGTTTTCCAGTCCGGTGGTGAGGAAACCGCGCAGCAAGCGGGCAAATCCGGTCACGTTTTCGGTCAGGATCGGGTTTTTCTTGTGCGGCATAGAACTGCTGCCCGTCTGTCCCTTCCCGAACGGTTCCATCGCCTCGCGCACTTCGCTGCGTTGCAAGTGGCGAATTTCGACGGCGATCCGCTCCAACGTAGTGCCAAAAATCGCCAGTGCCGACAGGACTTCGGCGTGACGGTCACGGGCCAGCGTTTGGTTCGTAATGGGCGCGGCTGTCCAGCCCCACGCGGCGGCCACGGCTTCCTCAATTTCGGGGCTGACATGGGCGTAGGTGCCCACGCTGCCCGACAGCATCACCACGCGCACACGCTCACGGGCGGCGGTCAGGCGTTCGGCGTCACGGTCTAGGGTCGCCATCCAGTTCAGAAACTTCAGACCGAAGGTCATCGGTTCGGCGTGGATGCCGTGCGTGCGGCCTACTGTGGGTGTGTATTTGTAGGCCACCGCCTGCACCCGGCACACCTCGCGCAGCTTGGCGGCGTCAGCCAGAATCACGGTCAGCGCCTCGTCCAGCAGCAGGTTCTGGGCTGTATCCACCACATCAGTGCTGGTCAGCCCGTGATGAATAAAGCGGGCTTCCTCGCCGTACCGCTCGGTCAGCGCCCGCGTGAAGGCCACGATGTCATGGCGGGTCACGGCCTCGATTTCGGCCACGCGCTCGGCAAACGCCTCGTCCAGCGGGTCGGCGGCGGCGCGGGCGGTCAGGGCGGCGTAAGCGTCGGCGGGCACTTCGCCGTGCGCGGCCTGCGCCCCCATCGCGGCCAGTTCTACCCGCAGCCACGCCCGGTATTTGCTGGCTTCGCTCCACAGCGCCTTCATTTCGGGGGTCAGGTAGCGGTCAATCATTGGGCAATCACGGGGGGCAGCGTAGCAAGAATGGGTTGTGCGTTGTGGGGGAGCGGGCGGCGAAGCCAGAAACGACTCCTGATGCCCCGGCGTTCACGCGCGCCGTTGCCACGTTCCATGCCCTACACGCCCAGCGGCACATCCACGCCCAACTCCGCCAGCACCGTCCGAATCGCCTGCGCGTCTATGCCGGAGCGGGCATGCACACTTTCCACGGTGGCATGATCCTGAAACTCGTCGGGAATCCCCAACACGCGCACAGGCACGCGGAGGCCCATGTCACTCAGGGCTTCCAGCACCGCGCTGCCGAAGCCACCCAGCACGGTGTTGTCTTCCACAGTGACTAGGGTGCGGGCACTCGCGGCCACTTCGCGCAGCATCTCCAGATCCAGCGGTTTCACGAAGCGGGCGTTGACCACACCGACTCCCGGCAAGTCGGCGGCGGCTTTCAGGGCGTACTCCAGCGCCTTGCCCCCCGCCAGAATCACCACGTCCGTCCCGGCCTGCACGCGCTCCCAAGTGCCCCATTTCAGGTCGGGCCACGTGCCTTCCGGCACCAGTTCGGTGTTGCCACGCGGGTAGCGAATGGCAAACGGGCCGGGGCTTTCCTGCGCCGCCTTCAGCATGCCGCGCAACTCGGAGGCGTCTTTGGGTAAGCCTACCCGCACATTGGGAATACTCCGCAGGTAGCTCAGATCAAACACGCCGTTGTGGGTAGACCCGTCCGCGCCCACGATTCCGGCCCGGTCTATCGCAAAGGTCACGTTCAGATTTTCAATCGCCACGTCATGCAGCACCTGATCGTAGGCCCGCTGCAAGAAGCTGGAATAAATCGCCACGATGGGCCGCATGCCTTGCAAGGCCATGCCCGCCGCCGTTGTGACGGCCACGTCCTCGGCAATGCCCACATCCAAGTACCGCTTGGGGTGCGCCTTGCTGAAGCCCACCAGACCGCTGCCCTCGCGCATGGCGGGCGTGATCACGAAGGTTCGGGGGTCAAGCTTAGCCAGTTCGGTCACGGCGTCGCCAAATGCTGCACTCCAAGAGTAAGTAGGTTTGCCGCCCGCCGTTTTGGACAGGTCTCCAGTGGCCGGGTCAAATTTGCCGGGGCCGTGCCAGTAGATCGGGTCGGCTTCGGCGTAGCTCAGGCCTTTGCCTTTGCGCGTCACCACGTGCAGAATCGTGGGGCCGTCAAGGTCGATCAGGCGTTCCATCAACCACACCAATTGGCCCACGTTGTGGCCGTCCACTGGCCCCACGTAGCGCACGCCCATCGCCGCAAACGGATTTACGCTGGCCGGGTCGAAGAAGTGGCGGGTGCTGCTCTTGGCGCGGCTCATCAGGTCGGCCAAGGGCTTGCTCACCGCCTGCATCGCCTTCTTGCTGGCTCCCTCTCCCTCCTGAAACCACTTTTGCACCTGTAGGCCGCGCATGAATTTGCTCATGGCTCCCACGTTTTCGCTGATGCTCATTTCGTTGTCGTTCAGGACAATCAGCATCTTGCGCTGCACGTCCCCGATGGTGTTCAGGGCGGCCAGTGCCATGCCCCCAGTCAGGCTGCCGTCTCCGATCACGGCGGCCACCGTGTAATCCTCGCCTAGTGCGTCGCGGGCCATCGCCATGCCCAGCGCGTTGGCGAGGCTGGTGCTGGCGTGGCCCACCGTAATCGCGTCGTGTTCGCTTTCGCTGACCTTGGTAAAGCCCGACAGCCCGCCTTCCTTTTTCACCGTATGCATCTGGTCACGCCGCCCGGTCAGTATTTTGTGGGCGTAGGCCTGATGTCCCACATCAAACAGAATGCGGTCACGCGGCGAGTTCAGCACGTAATGCAGCGCTACGATCAGGTCGGTTGCGCCCAAGCTGCTTGCCAAGTGCAGCCCGCCTACCGAGCAGACCCGCGTAATTTCGTCGCGCAACTCCTGCGACAGCGTGGGCAACTGCTCCCGCGACAGCCGCTTCAGGTCGGCGGGGCTGTTCACGCGGTCAAGCAGCGGTGTGAGGGGAGATGCAGCCACCAAATCGGCAGTAGAGGCGGATTGTTCGGGCGTGCGGGTCATGGCTGGCCTCCTGTGGGGGCAGTTGCGGGGCTGGAAAAATTGCGGGCGGTCAGCAACAGAGCTTCGGGCGTGCGAATATCGCCCACAAACGGGGTAAACCAGATCTGCTGCGCCGCTGGAAACAGACTGCCCAACTCGCCCGAAATTTGCCGCGTGATCACCCACACATCAAAACTGCCGCCGGGGGTACTCACGCGGCGGCGATCCTGCACGTCGTAGCGGTAGCGCAGCAGGCCTTCGGACTGCACCTTGCCGTCGTCGCTGCTCACGCGGGCGGTGGTCGTGCCTTCCCAACTCAGGCCCACGCGCCACGCATTTTCGGCGGGCGCTTCCGTCCAAGGGGGCGTCAGCGTAACGGTTACGCCGGGTTTGCGGAATCCCAAGAGTTTTACGCCCGAACTGCCGATCAGCCTGTACCACGTCTGGTCAGCTCCCCGTCCGGTCAGCTGAAAAGCCAGTGCGGTTTGGCCCCCGAACACGGTTGGCCCCAACGTGCGGAGCAGATACGGCGTACTGGCGGTGCTTTCACCTTCGGGCACATACGTCCAGTTCAGGCCCGTTTCCTGCGGATAAAACGAGATGCTGGCGGGCACGGTACTGGACTGTACTGGCGGCGAAACCCGTGCTGGAGCGGGCGCACAGGCCCCCAGCAGCATCGTCAGGGCGGCTACCCCCCACACGGCAGAAGAACGAATTGGCATACGGCCAGACATGGCCTTCAGGCTAAAGCGCGGCATCCCCAGCATTCTGTCAGCATTCATGGCGTTCCGTCCTTTGTTGCCCCCATTGTCTGCCGCCGGGCCGGGTCAGGCGTCCCCCAAAAGCGGGAGGGGGCCGGAGCGTGAAGGGTGGGTCAGGTTGGGGGCGTTGCGTCAACAACCGGGGGTTCACCTTTCAACCCCGAATCCAACCAAAAAGAGGCGGCAACCTCCATCGTCGCCGCCCCCCTGAGTTGTTGCGCGGGCCTCAGCTCTGGCTGCCGCCCTGCACTTTGGCTTTCAGGGCCGCCATCGCGTCGTCCAGATCTTTGTCGCGGCCCAAGTCTTTCAACTGGGCGTCGAAGTCGTTTTCCTTGCGGAGTTCGCCCATCGCCTTGTTGCGGTCTTCCATCCCCGCCACTTTTTCTTCCATGTCCTCGAAGGCGTCCATCGCGCCGCCTGCCTTGTCGAAGCCCGACACGCGGTCAAGCGTCGCGCCTGCCTGAGCGGTCTTCTGACGGGCGGCCAGCAGGGTCTTCTTGGATTCCATTTCGTCGATTTTGGCTTCCAGTGCACGCAACTGGGTTTTCAGGGCGTCCACGGTGCTGCTCTGCACGGCCACCTGCTCGCCAAATCCGGCGGCGAGGTCTTTGTGGTTCTGGGCGCGGCGGAGGGCCTCGCGGGCCAAATCTTCGCTGCCGCCGCGCAGGGCTTCTTCGGCTTTCTTCTCGTACTCGGCGGCCAATTTGCGGTTGGTGCTGGCCTCGCGCTCCAGCTTGGCGTTCTGGCTCATGGCTCCGGCCACTTCGCTGCGGGCGTCGGTGTAGGCGGCCCGCATGTCTTGCAAGGCCTGCTCGATAATTTTGGTGGGGTCTTCGGCCTTGCTGATCAGGTCGTTGACGTTGGAGCGGAGCAGACGGGACAAGCGGTCAAGAATAGTCATGGTGGTGCCTCCTAAGAGAAGTTCGGCAGGTCTGGATTACCGGGTTAGAGAGTCGAAGACTGGGAAGTGGCCCGGCTATCATTACGCACGCACGCTGCTTGTGGTTCCTTTGGCCGCAGACAGCACCAGAGCATCAAGGTAAAGTCAAGGCATGATGAAAGAGGGAGCGGGCGCAGCAGGCGGCGGAATGCTGAGGGGCCGGGCAGGAATTATCGTCGCCATCACCATTGCCGCGCTGTTGCTGGCCGCCGGAGCAAGGTCGGCCCCCGGCGTGTTTCTGACGCCGATGACCGTCGGCACGGGCTTTGGCCTGACCACCCTCAGCGCCGCCGTCAGCGTGGGCCTGCTGATGTTCGGCCTCGGCGCACCCCTCAGCGGCTACCTGATGGACAGACAGGGGCCGCGCCGGGTCGCCACGTTCGGCCTCGTGTTGGTCGCGTTGTCGTTCGGTCTCAGTGCCCTGATCCAGACCGAAGCCCATCTGTTCATCCTCTGGGGCGTGCTGAGCGGCCTCGGCACTGGTTTGGTGGGCAGTGTATTGGGCGCGACGGTGGCTTCCCGCTGGTTTCAGGCGCGGCGCGGCTTGGTCACAGGTGTGTTTGGGGCCGCTACCAGCGCAGGCCAACTGATGTTTATTCCGCTGCTGACCTTGGCCGCGCAGGGAGCCGGATGGCGAATGGCCAGCCTAGGCATCGGCGTATTGGCGCTGCTCCTCACGCCTGTGTTCTGGGCCTTGCTGCGAGACCGTCCGGCAGAAGTGGGCCTCGGCATGGATGGCCGCCCCCTCGACCCGGCCGCGCCCGTGATCGTGCCTGCCAAACCCGATGGAAACGTGATGCGCCGGGCGCTGCGTTCGCGGGATTTCTGGCTGCTGTCCATCACTTTTTTCGTGTGCGGGGCCACCAGCAACGGCATCATCGGCACGCATTTCATCGCTTACTGCGGCGACCTTGGCCTCACCGCCGG